>NZ_CP173721.1:613680-920520 GCF_045181065.1 Microbacterium sp. M
GCCGCCCTGAACGCGTCCGAACTCGACCCTGACCGCGCCACCGTCGTGGCGAACGACACTCTCACGTGGGGAGAACAGAAATGACCCGTCGCATCGTCATCGCCCCGGACAGCTTCAAGGGGTCGATCTCCGCCGCGGATGCCGCGGCATCCCTCGCGCAGGGGTGGGCCGAGGTCGAGCACGGGGCCGAGTTCCTGCTGCGCCCGATGGCGGACGGCGGCGAGGGTACGGTCGCGGCGTTCGAGGCCGCGGTCGACGGCGCGAAGAGGCATTCGGTCGTCGTCGACGGCCCGGCCGGTGAGCCGATCACGAGCTCCTGGCTGTGGTTGCCTCCGACTCCGGAGACGCCGAGCGGCACTGCCGTCGTCGACCTCGCGTCCACGTCCGGCATCGAACTTCTCGACGAGCTGCGGCCGTGGGATGCCGACACCACGGGCTTCGGACAGGCGATCGCCGCCGCTCTGGATGCCGGGGTGTCGCGCCTCGTGCTCGGTATCGGCTCCAGTGCGTCGACCGACGGCGGAATCGGACTCCTCACCGCGCTCGGCGCACGGTTCCTCGATCGCGACGGCCAGCAGGTCGCGCCGGGCGCCGCCGGGCTGCTCGACGTGATCTCGGTCGATCGGGTCGGTCTCTGGCCCGCGCCGGACGTGCGCGTGCTGACGGATGTCACGAACCCGCTCGTGGGCGAGCGCGGTGCCGCTGCCGTGTTCGGCCCGCAGAAGGGCCTGACCGATCCCGACGACATCCGAACGGTGGATGCCGCGCTGGCGCGCCTCGCGCAATTGCTGCACCTGGACCCCGAGCACCCGGGGACGGGGGCCGCCGGCGGTGCCGGCGCGGCGCTGGTCGCGTGGGGCGCCACCCTGACGCCCGGCGCGGATGCCGTCGCGGAGCTGATCGACCTGGCCGGCGCGATCGCCGATGCGGACGCCGTCATCACCGGAGAGGGCTCGTTCGACGGTCAGTCCGGAGACGGCAAGGTCCCGTCGTTCGTCGCGGACCTCGCAGCGGATGCCGGCGTGCCCGTTCTGCTCGCCGCCGGGCGCATCACATCGGATGCCGACACGAGTGCCTTCGCGGCATCCGCGAGCTTGACGGGACTGGCCGGCTCCGGCGAGGCGGCGCAGGCCGATGCCGCCGAGTGGTTGCGTGCGGCGGGCGCCGCGCTCGCTCGTGCGCACTTCGTTCTGTGAGCGCCATCTTCGCTCGTTGAGCGAGCGGGGGCGCGGGTCGGGGGCGCGGCGTCAGCCCCCGAGCGCCTCGCTGACGACGGCGCGCGCCTCTTCCTGCACCTGGGCGAGGTGATCGGCCCCGAGCAGGCTCTCGGCATACAGCTTGTAGACGTCTTCGGTCCCCGACGGGCGCGCGGCGAACCAGGCGTGCTCGGTCTGCACCTTCAGCCCGCCGATCGCCGCGCCGTTGCCGGGCGCATGCGACAGCTTCGCGGTGATGGGCTCTCCTGCGAGAGACCCGGCGGACACGGCATCTGGAGCGAGCTTCCCCAGCGCGGCCTTCTGCGCCGGCGTCGCCGGGGCGTCCACGCGCTGGTAGGCCGAGGCGCCGAAGGCCTCCTCCAGCTCGCGGTAGCGCTCGGACGGGCTCTTACCCGTCACGGCGATGATCTCGGCCGCGAGCAGGCAGAGCAGGATGCCGTCCTTGTCCGTCGACCAGACAGATCCGTCCCTGCGGAGGAACGACGCACCGGCCGACTCCTCGCCACCGAACGCGACGGATCCGTCGAGCAACCCGGGGACGAACCACTTGAACCCGACCGGGACCTCCAGCAGGCGACGACCGAGCGACTCGGCGACGCGATCGATGATCATCGACGACACGAGGGTCTTTCCGATCGCGGCATCCCTGGGCCACTCCGCCCGGTGCGAGAACAGGTAGTCGATCGCGACGGCGAGGTAGTGGTTCGGGTTCATGAGCCCGGCATCCGGAGTCACGATGCCGTGGCGGTCGGCATCCGCGTCATTGCCGGTGAGAACGTCGAAATCGGCCTTGCGGGCGACCAACGAGGCCATGGCGGAGGGGGAGGACGGATCCATTCGGATCTTCTCGTCCCAGTCCAGCGTCATGAAGCGCCAGGTCGGGTCGACCTCGGGGTTCACGACGGTGAGGTCGAGGCCGTAGACCTCTTTGATGAGCGCCCAGTAGTCCACCGACGCGCCGCCGAGCGGGTCGGCGCCGATGCGGACGCCGGCGCTCTTGATCGCGTCGATGTCGATGATCGTCGCGAGATCGCGCACGTAAGCGTCGCGGAAGTCGTAGTTGGGCAGTGCATCCCAGTCGATGTCGGAGAAGCGCTCGAACTTCACGCCTTCCAGGCCCGCTTCGAGCAGGGCGTTGGCGCGGTCGGCGATCCAGCCGGTGGCATCCGTGTCGGCGGGGCCGCCGTGCGGAGGGTTGTACTTGAAGCCGCCGTCGCGGGGCGGGTTGTGCGACGGCGTGACGACGATGCCGTCGGCGCGACCCGGCGCATCCGCCGCGAGTGACCGGTTGTGCGTGAGGATCGCGTGGCTGAGCGCGGGGGTCGGCACCCACGAGTCGCGCGCATCGACGCGGAGGTCGATGCCGTTCGCGACGAGCACCTCGATGGCGCTGCGCTCGGCGGGCAGCGACAGGGCGTGCGTGTCGCGGCCGAGGAACAGGGGGCCGGTGATCCCCTGGGCTGCACGGTAGTCGACGATCGCCTGGGTGGTGGCCAGGATGTGGTTCTCGTTGAAGCTGCCGGTCAGTGCGGAGCCGCGATGACCGCTCGTGCCGAAGGCGACCCGCTGCGACGGTTCCGACGGATCCGGGTGGCGGTCGTAATACGCGGCGATCAGTTCGTCGACATCGATGAGGTCACTTTCCTCCGCGGGGAGGCCGGCACGGCTCGTCATGTGAACAGTCTGCCCCCAAACCGCGCACGCGTGCACCTTCGAGTCGACATCTTCAGGGCTAAGGTGAAACGCGTGACTGAACGGCGCACCTACAGCTATCTCGGCCCTGCCGGCACCTTCACGGAGGCGGCGCTCGATCAGGTGGCGGAGGCCAGGGGGCAGGACTGGCGGGCCGTGCACAACGTCGGCGAAGCGCTCGCCGACGTGCTCGAAGGCCGCAGCTATGCCGCGATGATCGCGATCGAGAACTCGATCGAGGGCGGCGTCTCCACGACGCAGGATGCCCTGGCGACCCTCGCGGGGCTGCGTATCATCGGCGAGTACCTGGTGAAGGTGAACTTCGTGCTCGTCGCGCCGCCGGGGACGAAGCTCGAGGATGTCTCGGTGATCGCCGCGCATCCCGTCGCGTACGCGCAGTGCCACGGCTGGCTCGGCGCGAACCTGCCGAACCACTCGCACGTCCCCGCGGCGAGCAACGTCGCCTCGGCGATCGGCGTGCTCGACGGGACGAGCCCCGCGCAGGCCGCTATCGCCGCCCCCGGCATCGTCGGCCACTACGACGTCGAGGTGCTGGCATCGGAGATCGGCGACAACACGCAGGCGGTCACGCGGTTCGTCCTGGTGACGCGCACGACGCTCCCGCCCTCGCCGACCGGCGCGGACAAGACGTCGCTCATCGTCGAGCTGCCGCACGATCATCCAGGCTCGCTGCTCGAGATGCTCGAGCAGTTCTCGACCCGCGGCATCAACCTGTCGCTCATCGAGTCGCGTCCGATCGGAGATGAGCTCGGCCGCTACCGCTTCGTCATCGACGCCGATGGGCATGTGGAAGACGAGCGGATGGCAGACGCCCTGCTCGGCATCCGGCGCTTCAGCCCCCGCGTGGTGTTCCTCGGGTCGTACCCGCGTGCGGACCGGCAGATCGTGCAGTACCCCGACCGCTATTCGGACGACATCTTCGTCGAAGCGCGGGACTGGCTGCGGGCACTGCTCTCGGGCGAACCCGAAGCGTAGACGTCACGCGCCGCGATGGCGCGTGACCCCTTGCGCTCTCCGGTTCAGTGCTCCTGGAACCGCGGCCACGCACTGCCTGGCGGCATGTGCGAGTGCAGCGCCCCCTTGGCGGATTCCAGGCTCGGGTACGTCCCGGTCACGTCATCCGCCCCGGCCATCACGACGACATACCCCTCGTCCTCGTGCCGGATGCTCCCGCACACGCCGTTCGTCCCGTAGGCGACCCACAGTGCGCGTGTCTTCGTGGTGCTCATGGCGCTCCCTTCTCCGATGCTCCTGACCGTACGCCTCACCGCGGGGGCGCGCCAGGGGTCGCGAGAAACCCGTCGCCGCGCGAGAAATCAGCGCGGAGGCGGTTTCTCGCGGCGGAAGTGGTTCCTCGCCGGCAGCGTCGGACGCTACCGAGCGGCGGCGACGAGCTCCAGAGTCTGCGCGCGGCCGGCGGCGGCATCCTTCGGCTCGGCCTCGTAGGCTCCGGCGACAGGCGAGAGCATGACCTCGTCGACCCCGTGCTTCGCAGCGAAGGCGGCGACCTCGGCGGCGACGGACTCGCCGGTTCCGACGAACCAGCGTTCGCGCGCGGCCTGGACGATCTGCTCGGTCGCGGGGTCGGATGCCGCGGACAGCGCCTCCTCGATGGTCTCGAGTGCAGTAAGCGGCTTGTTCAGGCGGAGCCTCGACATCATGCGCAGTTGCGGGAGGGCGCGGGCCTCGGCCTCTTCCTGCGTCGGCGAGGCGACGGCGTTCACCGTGAGGAACGTCCGCGGCGTCGGGTGCTGTTCACTCGGCTGATATCCCGAGCGGTAGAGGTCGAGCGCGCGCTCGAGCCCCTGGCCGGAGAAGTGGTTCGCGAACACGTAGGGCAGGCCCTGCGCCGCGGCGAGCTGCGCGGAGTAGTCGCTGGAGCCCAGCAGCCACACCTCCGGCACACCGGTCGCGGCAGGGGTCGAGCGGACGGTGTACTCGCCGCCGGAGGTGAACTGCACCTGCGCGCCCTCGCCGGAGAGCAGCAGCGTGATGTCCTGCACGTGTCGGGGGAACTGCTCGACGTCGCTCGTCGTGCCCGAGCCGCGCAGCAGCTGCGTGATGACCGGGTCGCTGCCCGGTGCGCGGCCGAGACCGAGATCGATGCGCCCTGGGGCGATGGCTTCGAGAGCGGCGAACTGCTCGGCGACGATCAGCGGCGCGTGGTTGGGCAGCATGACGCCGCCCGAGCCCAGGCGCAGCGTCTTCGTGCGGGCAGCCGCAGCGGCGATCAGCACAGGGGGAGTGGTGGATGCCACAGCCGGCATGTTGTGGTGCTCGGCGAACCAGAACCGGCGGTATCCCAGGCGATCGGCGACTTTGGCCAGGGAGAGGGATGCCGCGATCGCCTCCGTGCTGGTCTGCCCGGTGCGCACCGGGACGAGGTCGAGGACGGACAGGGCGGGGGCGGCGTGTGCAGACATCCCCGAGTGAAACCCGACCGCAGGGGGCGGTATTCCCGCGGTCAGGCGCGAAACGCGCGGAGCTGTTCGACGACCTCGTCGTCGGAGACCTGCGCGAAGTCGATGTAGTGCATGCCGACGGACATCAGCGACGCGGGCGTCAGCACGCAGACCAACTCATCCGCCTCGGGGACATGAGCTGCGGCATCCGGCGGGGCGACCGGCACGGCCAGGATGACGTGTGCGGCGCCTCGCGTCCGAGCGATTGCGCACCCGGCGCGCGCCGTCGCACCGGTCGCGATGCCGTCGTCGACGACGATCGCCGTTCGGCCGGCGAGTCCAGGAGCCGGACGGCCTTCGCGCAGCAGGCCGACGCGGCGTTCCACCTCGCCGCCCTCGCGTTCACGGGCGGCGACGACGGCAGATGCCGAGATCGCGCCCATGCCGATGACGTCGTCGTTGAGCACGGTGGCGCCGTCTTCGCCGATCGCGCCCATCGCGACCTCCTCGTGGCCCGGCACGCCGAGTTTGCGCACGACGAGCACATCGAGTTCCGTGCCCAGTGCGCGTGCGACCTCCGCGGCGACCGGCACGCCGCCTCGAGGGAGTGCCAGGACGATGGGACCTTCCCAGTCGCGCTCGGCCAGCCGTGCGGCCAGTCGCCGTCCGGCATCCTTTCGATCCGTGAACCTCTCCATCTCGCCTCCTGCTCCCGGCTTACGCCCGAGGGCGGCATGGGTCAAGGCCCCGCGGCGGAGTCCTGTTCGCCGGCGAGCTCATCGCGGAGATCCGCGTTCTCGTCCTCCAGTTCGAGCACGCGCCGGATGCCGGCGAGGTTCACGCCTTCGCTGCGCAGGTCGGTGACGCGGCGCAGGCGCTCGACGTCGTCGTCGCTGTAGCGGCGCGTGCCGCCGTCGCTGCGGGACGGGGTGAGCAGTCCCTTGGCCTCGAACAGGCGGAGCGAGGCCTCGGGTACGCCGGACAATTGCGCGGCGACGGCGATGCCGTACAGCGGGGTGCTCGAATCTCGCTGAACCATGCTGAGAATTTCCTCACTCCAACTTGCAGATCATCTCGAATCGATCTATAAAAAATATACAGCTGAATCTGCAGATTATCTGCAGAGACCAAGCTGAGTCACTGAAGACGAAAGGAGAACGCTCATGGCGATGACAATCGATCCCCTCAGCCAGCTCGACCGGTTTGCAGCGGCCGTGCTCGACTCCGCCCGGTCCCCGCGGGTGATGCCGGTGGATCTCTTCCGAGACGGCGACCGGTACGTGCTCTGCGCGGATCTGCCCGGGGTGGACCCGGGGACGATCGACGTGGACGTCGACGGCGGCCAACTGTCGATCCGCGCTCAGCGCACCGGAGACGTCCGAGACGGCGTCCGCTGGCTCGCGCGCGAGCGCAACACCGGCAACTACCTGCGCCAGTTCACGCTGGGTGACGGTGTGGACATCGACGGGATCAGCGCGTCGTACGAGAGCGGCGTGCTGTCCGTCATCATTCCGGTGAGCGAGCGGGCCAAGCCGCGCAAGATCGCGATCGAATCCCGCGACGAGCGCCAGGCCGTCACGGCCTGACCTGCCGCCCGAATCCTGGATGCCGGGGTGGGCCGCCCACCCCGGCATCCGCACCCTGAACAGAGAGGAGCAACATCATCATGGCCGTATCCCCCGCACTCGACGCCTTCCTCGCGAGCATGGAGTATCCAGCGACGAAGGACGACCTCCTCAGGGAGGCCGCGCGAGAAGGACTCGACCCGCGGGAGCGTACGAGGCTGGAGCACCTCCCGGAGCAGAGCTTCAGCGCGCGATGGCACATCCGGTACCACCTCGCGCATCGTGCCCTGGATGACGTCACTGCGGCAGCGCGTGCGCTCGCGACCGCCTGACCGGAGATCCGGATCCGCGAGACCCCGTCCCGCCGACGAGACCCCCGCCGTATCCACACTGATACGGCGGGGTCTCGCCGTTGCGGGGAGGTGCGAATGCTTGCGGATGCATCATCGGACCGGGCGATAGCCTGACCGCATGGATGCCGAGCTGTTCTACGTCCTCGTCGGTGCGATCTCCGTGGCGGCCTTCGCCCGATGGCGCGGATGGCCTGCCCCGCTGCTGGTGACAGTCGTGGCGCTCGCGGCCTCCTTCCTCCCGTTCGTGCCCGAGCTGGAGATCGACGGGCATGTCCTGCTGAACCTCGTGCTGCCGCCGCTGCTGTATTCGGCGGCGCTGGACGTGTCGTTCGTCGGATTCAAACGGAGCCTGCCGCAGATCCGTCGGCTCGGGATCTGGCTGGTGCTCATCACCGCACTCGTCGTAGGGCTCGTGGCCTGGTGGATCTTCCCGTCTCTGACACTGCCCGGCGCGCTGCTGCTGGGGGCGATCGTCGCGCCGCCGGATGCCGTGTCGGCCGCCGCGATCGGTCGGAAGCTCGGCCTGCCGCGGCGGGTGATGACGGTGCTGTCCGGTGAGAGCCTCATCAACGACGCCACATCGCTGACGCTGTACCGGGTGTTCGCGGCGATCGTGGCGGGCGCGACGCTTACCGTCTGGGACGGCATCTGGCAGTTCGTCGTCGCCGTGGTCGTGGGAGTCGCGGTAGGGCTCGTCTTCGGCATCCTGCTGCACCAGTTGCGCGTGCGGATCTCCGACCCGGTCGTGATCGGCACGTTCGGGCTGCTCGTGCCGTTCGGCGCCTACGCGATCGCCGAGCATCTGGGCGGCTCCGGCGTGCTCGCGGTCGTCGCCATGGGCCTGTACGTCGGGTACAACGCGCCGCGGACCGATTACACGACCCGGCAGCAGGAGGCGCCGCTGTGGCTGTCGGCGGACTTCCTGCTGGAGAGCTTCGTGTTCGCCTACATCGGTCTGCAGCTGCCGCGTGTCATCAGTGACGTGGGCAGCGAGTCGGTCGGCGAGATCCTCATGCTCGCCGGCGTCGTGCTCGTGGTCGTGCTGGTGGTGCGTCCGGCGTACATCTACCCGGCGCACGCGTGGGCGATGTGGATGCAGCGGATCCGGCTGCGGCGCTGGGAGAGATCTCTCGCCTCGGGGGACTGGGAGCGCAGGGAGCGTCTTGAGCAGAAGCGGAGTGAACGGTTCGCGGCGAAGCATCCCGAGCGGGCAGAGGCGGCCCGGCAGAGGCGGCGTCCGACCGTCGAAGAGGTACAGGCGCGTTTCACCGAGCCGGAGCTCAGCTGGAAGGACAACGCGGTCATCTCGTGGGCGGGGATGCGCGGGGTCGTCACGCTGGCGACGGCGCTCGCCGCGGCCGACCTCGCCGAGCTCGATGACGAGGCGTCGCACGCGATCGTCGTGGTCGCGTTCGCGGTGACGGTCGGCACCCTGCTGCTGCAGGGGCTGACGCTGCCGGCGCTGATCCGGGTGCTGGGCATCGCGAGCGACGTCGATGAGGAGCAGGATGCTGCGGAGCTCGCCGCAGTGCGGGCGCGGACGCGGCAGGCGGGTGAGGAGTTCATCGAGCACAAGCGCGCGGTGTGGGAGGAGAAGTACGGAACGGCGGACCTCGCCGTGTTCGACAGGTTCGCGAAGCGGATGACGAAGGTCGAGAAGGACACCGACCAGGCGCAGGAGACCGAGGATTCCGTGGCCCGCCCGACCTACGAGGATCTCGTGGCGCTGTCGAAGGGATGGCTGCATGTGCGGCGCGAGATCCTGCTGCAGGAGCGGGATGCCGGAAACCTCGACGAGGAGCTCATGCGCGAGCTGATCACCGCGATGGATGCCGAGGAGCTGGCCCTGGACACGAGAGGCGCTACGCGTCCCCAGTCCCGGGCGTAGCCCCGGCATCCCTCGTTCGTTGAGCGAGGACGGCGGAGCCGACCGAGACGAAACGCGGTCACTGCTCAGGGCAATGACCGCGTTTCGTCTCGCTTCCCTCGCTCAACGAGCGAGGGAGGGTGCTCGCTCAACGAGCGGCAGCGACCTCGGCATCCTTCTCGGGAGCATCGGACTCACCGGCGGAGTCATCCGCGAACGGAAGGCCCTGGCGGGGTGCGTTGTAGAGGTCCTCGTCGAGGATGCCCTCGCGCTTGGCGACGATCGTCGGGACGAGCGCCTGACCGGCGACGTTGACCGCGGTGCGGCCCATGTCGAGGATCGGGTCGATCGCGAGGAGCAGACCGACGCCCTCGAGAGGCAGGCCGAGCGTCGACAGCGTGAGGGTCAGCATGACGACGGCGCCGGTGGTTCCGGCGGTCGCTGCCGAGCCGAGCACCGAGACGATGACGATCAGCAGGTACTGGAAGAAGTCCAGCTGGATGCCGAAGAACTGCGCGACGAAGATCGCGGCGATCGCCGGGTAGATCGCGGCGCAGCCGTCCATCTTGGTGGTGGCGCCGAGCGGCACGGCGAACGAGGCGTACGAGGAGGGCACGCCGAGGTTGCGTTCGGTGACGCGCTCGGTGAGCGGCAGGGTGCCGATCGAAGAGCGGCTGACGAAGGCCAGCTGCACCGCGGGCCACACGCCCGAGAAGTACTGCTTGATCGAGAGGCCGTTGGTGCGGATGATCACCGGGTAGACGACGAACAGGACGAGCGCGAGTCCGATGTAGATCGCGCCGGCGAACCAGCCGAGGCCGACGAGCTTGTCCCAGCCGTACTTGATGACGGCGGAGCCGATGAGGCCGAACGTTCCGATCGGGGCGATGCGGATGATCCACCACAGCACGCGCTGGATGACCTTGAGCAGCGACTCGGTGAAGACGAGGAACGGCTCGGCCTTCTTGCCGGCCTTGAGAGCGGCGATGCCGACCACTGCGGCGACGACGATGACCTGGAGGATGTTGAAGCCGACGCTGGAGGAGAAGGTGCCGTCGACGGCGCCGGGGCCGGTCGAGACCGTCAGGCCGAGGAAGTTCTGCGGGATGAGACCGAGGAGGAAGTTCCACCACGTGCCGACCGTGTACGGGTCGCCGGGCTCGAGACCTTCGCCGGCGCGTGCGCCGGGCTGGATGACGAGGCCGAGCACGATGCCGATGATCACGGCGATGAACGCGGTGATGCAGAACCACAGGATGGTCTGGCCGGCCAGGCGCGCGGCGTTCTGCACACGGCGCAGGTTGGAGATGCTGGCGACGATGGCGGTGAAGATCAGCGGGACGACGGCCGCGCGCAGGATCGTGACGTACGAGCTACCGATCTTGTCGAGCGTGTCGGACAGGATCGTCGGGTTCTCGGCGGAGGCGCCCAGCTGGCGCCCGATGAGTCCGGCGACGATGCCGAGGACGAGGGCCGCGATGATCTGGAAGCCGAAGGATGTCAGCAGCTTGCGCGCGGGGCTGCGGGTATCTGGCGCCTTCTGGGCGCGGGAGGTGGTGCTCATGGAGACTCCGAATCCGGGGCGTGCCGGGGCGCACGCCGATGGGAGTCAACGCTAAGCCTGTCAGCGTATTCCCAGGGTCGATATGACGAACGGTGACGGATGCCGAAGCATCCGTCACCGTTCGAAGAGGTGCCTCAGGGGAGGATCACTCCGCGGGAGCCGCGCACGTCTGGACGGCCTCGGTCATCGTCGTGGAGACGAGGTCGTACGTTTCCTGCGAGCTCTGCTCGTCCTTGCCCTCGGCGAGGTTGGCGAGGTCCTGGTCGGGGATGTCGGAGGCGATCAGTTCGTCCGAGATGCAGTCGACCTGGGCGGCTGTCAGCTGATCGTCCTCGCCGTCGCCGACGGTGATGCCGCCGTCTTCGAGGATCATCGTGACGCCCTCGCTGAGTTCTGAGGTCGAGGGGCGCTCAGCGGCCGAGCCGCCGCACGCTGCGAGGGAGAACGCCAGTGCCGCGATCGGCACAGCGGTGAGGAGGCGGGTACGCAGTTTCCGGTCGCTGTTCATGGCAACAACGGTAGCGCGTTCTCAGCTGATTGATAGGTGTGGGTGGTGGGGAGAAGTGCCCATGCTGCGTGAACGTGGCGGGCGCTCGACGAACGAACGTCTTGTGCGGAAACCGCAGGAGGCGGACACTGGTGTTGAGCCACCGCACCCTGTGTCTCGACGTTGAGAGTCCATCGGATCTCACTGACCACGGCGCGGTGGCTCCTTCACGCCAGCACGAGCAGCTCGCCTACCTCGCATTCGAGCGCATCGCAGATCGCCCGCAGCGTCGAGTACCTGATCGCCCGCGCTCGATCGTTCTTCAGCACCGACAGGTTCACGATGGAAACGCCCACCCGCGAGCTCAGCTCCGTCAACGTCATCCCGCGCTCGGCGAGCAGCTCATCGAGTCGGCAGTGGATGCCGGTGAGCTCGTCGTCCGAGTCGGCCGGAGTCATACCAACCCCTCCGTCTCGCGCTCGAGCCGATCCCGCTCGGCCTGCAGACGGCTGCCCTGGCTGAACACCGCAGCCAGGGCGGCGAGCCCGAGAGCGCCGACGAAAGGCAGTGGTGTCAGCGTGAGCTGGAAACTCATCGGGTACCACTCGGATCCCTCGTCGAACACCTCCCGGAGGCCGAAGGTCGCGGAAATGCTGCTGAGCAGCTCCGAGGCGATCCCCAGAACCACGACGCAGATCGCTCCCGTGTACAGCACCCGCGTGACGGTGCGGGAGAACGTGCGCCCTCGAAGGGTCTGGAAGCAGATCGCCGCGAGCATGGCGGCGGGAATCGTGGTGAACGCCAACGTGCACAGTTGCGCGGCTGCCGCGAGCGTCCTGAGCCCGAGGGAGGCGCCTCCGACGGTGAAGTCGGCGAAGTTGCTCCCGCCGCAGGACAGGGTTCCCGGGGCTCCGGACGATGAGCACGGGATGTCGTCGGGCCAGCCGATCCAGATTGTCGTCGTGCCGTTCAACTCCGCCCAGTCGACCGTGAACGCCTTCACGATGATGATGAGTGCGCCAACGGCCGACAACATCACCCATAGGCCCGAGACCGTCAGTGCGGCATCCAACGCGATGGTCCTGCTGCCCCGTCGACGACCTCGCCAGATCGCCAAGCCGACGATGGCTGCGATCACGATCAGAGCCAACGCGATCCAACCGAGCGAAGCCAGCAGCTCCCCTCCTGCAGTGACCATCAGACGAGTCCTTCCGTTTCCTTCTGGAGTCGGATGCCGCGGCGGAACGCGACCGCGATGAGACCGACCGCGATGCCGCCGGCGACCACCGGGATCGCCGCCCAGAACTCGACCGGATGCACGGTCTCGCCCTCGCCGAATCCGGCCGCCGCCAGCACGCCGTTGCGTGCGATGTTGTCCAGGGCGACGATCACCAGGGGCGCGATCGACAGCATCCAGCCCATGATCGTGAACGCCCACACGTTCCCTCGGACGAAGACGCGGCCCCGCAGGAAGTTCGATGCCACGAGCATGACCGCTCCGATGACCACGAGCGCCGTCAGTGCCCACAGGACGATGCCGCCGATGATCGCGGCGACAGCGCCCGCGTTCACATCGTTGGCGAAGATCATCGCCTCCTGCGCGATGCCTTCGACGGCGACCTCGCCCGAGTCGACGGTCGCCGCGATCGGCTGCTCGTCGATCGGGACCGTCCACGCGATGCCGTCATCGCGGAACACGCCGGCCGCCCGGAGCCACGTGCCGATCCCCACGACGATGGCGGCGCCGACACCATAGAGAAGGACCGTGAACGCGTCTGCGCGCTCTGATCGGGTGGGTTCCATCAGACCAGTCCTTCCGTCTCACGCTGCATGCGCTGTCCGATCTCGAACGCGCCGGCGATCACTGCCAGAGCGAGCCCCCAGCCGATGGGTGCGAGGTCGATGGTCATCTCGAAACTCGGCAGACCGACCGCGGTGAGCCCCAACTCGGACGTGATCTCGGTATGCGCACCGGCGCGCACCGCCTGGCTGAGGAGCCCTCCGGCCATGACGAGGATCGCCGCAGTGCCGATGCCCCACGTGACCGCGGCGGAGAACGGCCGCCCGATGAACAGGCGGACGCAGATGCAGGCGACCACGACGCACAGGCCGATGGCTCCGATCGACGCGAGAACGTCCGCGCCTGCCAGGAGCACGCGAGGCGACGCGGAAAGGCCCTCGGCCGTGATCGTCACGCTGTCGAACGCGGCATCGACGACGCCCGGCGCTGCGGCGATGCTTTCCGCGGGATCCTGCTCCAGGGCCATTCGCGGCACGACCACGTCATCCGCAGCCATGAGCGTGATCGTGCGACTGATGAGAAGAACGATGTCGACGAGCGCGATCGCGCCTGCGCCTCCGGCGATGACGCCGAGGGTCGTCTTCTCGGCAAGACTCGCTGCTCGCCCTGGCTGTACTGCGTTCGACATGATTTCCACCCCTTATCGATAGTCGTTGTTATCGATGGTCGTTAACATAACGACAGTCGATAAGGAGTGTCAAGACCCCGCCCCCAGGTGCTATGCCCACGGCGAACACGGGCATACAGCTTCTTCTGCGTGGTTACTCTCGATGTACAAGCTTCGCCACGTGCGAACCACGTGCGAACCAAGGAGTGAACATGTTCGAGAGATTCACGGACCGAGCCCGTCGAGTGGTCGTCCTCGCCCAAGAAGAGGCGAAGATGCTCAACCACAACTACATCGGAACCGAGCACATTCTGCTCGGCCTCATCCACGAGGGCGAGGGCGTCGCCGCCAAGGCGCTCGAAAGTCTCGGCATCTCGCTCGACGCAGTGCGCGAGCAGGTGCAGGACATCATCGGCCAGGGTCAGCAGCAGCCGACCGGCCACATCCCCTTCACGCCCCGTGCCAAGAAGGTGCTCGAGCTGAGCCTGCGCGAAGCGCTCCAGCTCGGCCACAACTACATCGGCACCGAGCACATCCTGCTCGGCCTCATCCGCGAGGGCGAGGGTGTCGCGGCCCAGGTGCTGGTCAAGCTCGGCGCCGACCTGAACAAGGTCCGCCAGCAGGTCATCCAGCTGCTCTCCGGCGCACCCGGCCGCGAGCCGGCCGCCGTCGGCGCGCAGACGCACGAGACGCAGTCCGGCGCCCAGGGCGGCTCGCAGGTGCTCGACCAGTTCGGTCGCAACCTGACCCAGGCCGCGCGCGACAACAAGCTCGACCCGGTGATCGGGCGCGAGAAGGAGGCGGAGCGGGTCATGCAGATCCTCTCCCGCCGTTCCAAGAACAACCCCGTCCTGATCGGCGAGCCCGGTGTCGGAAAGACCGCCGTCGTCGAGGGCCTCGCGCAGGCCATCGTCAAGGGCGATGTGCCCGAGACGCTGAAGGACAAGCAGCTCTACTCGCTCGACCTCGGCTCGCTCATCGCCGGGTCCCGCTACCGCGGTGACTTCGAGGAGCGCCTGAAGAAGGTCACCAAGGAGATCCGCACGCGCGGCGACATCATCGTCTTCATCGACGAGATCCACACCCTTGTCGGTGCGGGCGCTGCCGAAGGCGCGATCGATGCGGCCAGCATCCTGAAGCCGCTGCTCGCCCGAGGCGAGCTGCAGACGATCGGTGCGACCACGCTGGACGAGTACCGCAAGCACTTCGAGAAGGATGCCGCGCTCGAGCGCCGCTTCCAGCCGGTGCAGGTCAACGAGCCGAGCCTCCCGCACGCGATCAACATCCTCAAGGGTCTCCGCGACCGCTACGAGGCGCACCACAAGGTGCAGATCACGGACGGCGCGCTCGTCGCGGCGGCCAACCTCGCCGACCGCTACGTCAGCGACCGCTTCCTGCCGGACAAGGCCATCGACCTGATCGACGAGGCCGGTGCGCGCCTGCGGCTCAGCATCCTGTCGTCCCCGCCCGAGCTGCGGGAGTTCGACGACAAGATCGCGAAGGTCCGCGAGCAGAAGGAAGCCGCCTCCGAGGAGCAGGACTTCGAGAAGGCCGCGTCCCTGCGCGACGAGGAGAAGGGCCTGCTCGCCGAGCGGCTCCGCCTCGAGAAGCAGTGGCGTTCGGGCGATGTCGCGACCCAGGCGGTCGTCGACGAGGGCCTGATCGCCGAGGTGCTCGCACAGGCCACCGGCATCCCGGTGTTCAAGCTGACGGAGGAGGAGTCCAGCCGACTCGTCTTCATGGAGAAGGCGCTGCACCAGCGCGTCATCGGGCAGGAGGAGGCCATCGCGGCCCTGTCCCGCACGATCCGTCGCCAGCGCGCCGGCCTCAAGGACCCGAAGCGTCCGTCCGGCTCGTTCATCTTCGCCGGCCCGACCGGCGTCGGAAAGACCGAGCTCGCCAAGGCGCTCGCGGAGTTCCTGTTCGACGACGAGGGTGCGCTCATCTCGCTCGACATGAGCGAGTTCGGTGAGAAGCACACCGTCTCGCGGCTGTTCGGTGCCCCCCCAGGGTTCGTCGGCTTCGAGGAGGGCGGCCAGCTCACCGAGAAGGTGCGTCGCAAGCCGTTCAGCGTGGTGCTCTTCGACGAGATCGAGAAGGCCCACCCTGATATCTTCAACTCGCTGCTGCAGATCCTCGAAGAGGGTCGCCTGACCGACGGTCAGGGTCGGATCGTGGACTTCAAGAACACGGTCATCATCATGACCACGAACCTCGGATCGTCCGCGATCGCCGGAGGCCCGGTGGGCTTCCAGATCGAGGGCAACGCGCAGACCAGCTACGAGCGGATGAAGGGCAAGGTCGACGAAGAGCTCAAGCGGCACTTCAAGCCCGAGTTCCTCAACCGCGTCGACGACGTCATCGTCTTCCCGCAGCTGTCGAAGGAGGAGCTCGTGCAGATCGTGGATCTGTTCGTGAAGCGCCTCAGCGACCGCCTGCTGGACCGCGACATGACGGTCGAGCTGTCGCAGGCCGCCAAGGAGCGCCTCATCGAGGTCGGCTTCGACCCGGCGCTCGGCGCCCGGCCGCTGCGCCGCGCGATGCAGCGTGAGATCGAGGACCAGCTGTCCGAGAAGATCCTGCACGGCGAGCTCAGCGCCGGAGACCACGTCAAGGTGGACTCGGCCGACGGCAAGTTCCTGTTCGAGACCAAGCCGCGCGGCGAGAAGGTCTCGGTCGGGATCAACACCGGCGGTGGCGCGATCTCCGGAACACCCGACCTGGCGGTCGCCAGCGGAGAGTGATCTGAACGACGAAGGGCGGATGCTTCGGCATCCGCCCTTCGTCGTGCGCGGACAGCGCGAGGGCGCTCAGTCGTTCCAGGACCAGACGTCGTCGCCGCGCAGAGTCGCGTCTGCGCCGCCGTCGTCATAGATCACCTGCCCGGCCATGTGGCTGTTCTCGACGCTCGTCAGCCAGATCAGCAGGTTCGCGATCGACTCCGGCGGCTGGTGACCGTTCAGCGGCATCGGCACGGCGGCGTCCACCATCGCGCGACCCTCGGCCGTCTCGAGCAGGCCGGCGGTCATCGGCGTCACGACCGTCCCCGGCGCGACGGCGTTGAGCGGGATGCCGGCACCGGCCCATTCGGGCGTGATCGAGGCGCGGCGGACCCAGCGGGCGAGCGCGCGCTTCGACGACGGGTAGACGAGATAGCCGAGCTCGGGGCCCTGGGCGGTGAGACCTTCCGCGATGCGCAGGGCCTCCGCCTCATCACCGGACAGTGCGGCCTCGACCATCTCCGGAGAGTTCTGCTGGAGAGATGCCATCGATGAAACGACGGCGGCTCTCGGTGCCTCCGACTTCGCGAGCGCGGGGCGCAGCTGCTCCAGAAGCTCCGTGACGCCGAAGTAGTTCACCGAGATCGTCTTGGGGATGGGTGCCGAGATGCCGGCGCACGCGATCACGGCGTCGATCGTTCCGCCGGCCAGGTCGATGGCGTGCGCGGCGGCGTCGATGCGTCCCTGCGCGGTCGACAGATCTGCTTCGACGTCGGCGCCTCGCAGATCGACGCCGATCACGCGCTCGCCGCGTTCGATCAGCAGTTTCGCCGTGGTGGCGCCGATGCCGGATGCGGATCCGGTCACGAGAGAGGTGCGTGCCATTGTGTCCTCCGTTCCATGACCGCGTCGGCGGTCATCTCACCGGCCGCGCTGATGCGGCCGGACGATCTCGCCACGATTCGTCCGCGATGGTCCGTGGGCGGCTCGGAGAGGCTGTCTCGCCGGGCCGGGCCGAAGCCGATGACTGGACGGCTTCGACGAATCGGGTCAGCCGTGTGGTGAAACGCGCGGCGTCCGCGGCATCCCACCCGGCCAGTGCGTCGGACATCATCGCGACGCCCTGGGCGACCAGGCGGTCATGGATGCGGCGTCCCGCCGGGGACAGCCGGACGATCGTGGCGCGCGCGTCGGCCGGATCCGCGGCGCGCTCGATGAGGCCCGCGCGTTCGAGACGACCGAGTTGCTTGCTCATCGTGGGACGGGTGACGCGCAGCGCCGTCGCGAGATCGCCCGCCCGCGCGGGGCCCTCGAGCCCGAGGACGTAGAGCGGCGGGATGTCGATCGGGTCGACATCGACACCAGCGGCGGAGGCCACGGCGGACTGCGTGCTCGCGGACGACCAGTGCGTGGCGAGGTGTGTGAGTGCGGCGAGCAGCTCCGACTCGGGTGATCCCATAGGGCCAGCCTACGACCGATAGTTGCCTAAGGCAATTGAATTGGATCGGGCGATGCGACCCGAACCCCCAGGGAACCGGTTCTAGGCTGGATGCCGTGAGCTACACCGTCCGCCCCGCGCGCAGCGCCGACATCCTCGGCATCCATCGCCTGCTGGAGCCGATGGTGGACCGACGCATCCTGCTCGGCAAGGACCTCGCGGTCCTCTACGGCGCAACCCAGGAGTTCGTGGTCGCGGAGCGCGACGGGGAACTGATCGGCTGCGGCGCGCTGCACGTGATGTGGGAGGACCTCGGCGAGATCCGCACGCTGCTCGTCCGCGAGGACTGGCTGCACCACGGCGTCGGAGGCGCGATCGTCAGCGCCCTCGAGGACCGGGCCGTCCAGCTCGGGTTGACCCGCCTGTTCTGCCTCACCTTCGAGGTCGAGTTCTTCACGCGCCGCGGCTTCGCGCCCATCGGCGAGCAGGTCGTCGACCCGGACGTCTACTCGCAGCTGCTGCGCAGCCCCGACGAAGGCGTGGCCGAGTTCCTCGATCTCGCCCACGTCAAGCCGAACACGCTCGGGAACACCCGGATGCTGAAGGAACTGTGATGGCCAAGCGCACCGCAGCGGTGTATCGCCGCCGACGACTGGCCGTCGTGCTCGTCCTGCTGCTCGTGATCGCCGTGGTCGCGGCAGGAGCCTGGGCGCTGATCGCGCGCCCGTGGGAGGCGCCCGAGGCGACCCCCGACCCCACGACCAGCCAGACGCCGACGCCGGAGAGCCCGTCGCCGACCGCCGTCGATACGCCGACGCCGTCGGCATCCGAGACCCCGGGCATCGTCGCCTGCGAGGCCGCCGACATCGAAGTGCTCGCCGTGACGGATGCCGAGACGTACGCACCCGACCAGCTTCCGCAGTTGTCGATCTCGCTGACCAACAAGGGAGCGACGGACTGCACGATCGACGTCGGAACCGCGACGCAGCGCTTCGAGGTCACGAGCGGGAATGACCTGTGGTGGCGATCCACGGACTGTCAGGCCGAATCCAGCAGCATGATCGTGACGCTCACGGCCGGCCAGACCGTGCCGAGCGCGACGCCTCTGGTCTGGGACCGAACGCGGTCGAGCACGACGACCTGCGACGACGAGAACCGGCAGCGTGCGCCTGCCGGCGGGGCGTCGTATCACGTGGCCGTCTCGATCGGCGGGTTCGACAGCGCTGGCACGCGCCAGATCATTCTGCAGTGACCGCCTGAGGGCGAGAAGCGTTTCGACGTGCAGGGCTGACTTCCCAGGGTGTTTGGGATACCATAGAGATGACTCTCGGAACTGATTCGGTGTTCATGCCATCCCCAGTGGCGTCGTATTCAGCGTCCCCAGCGCTTCGACACTCACCGATCGAGAGTCCGAGGGCCCTTTCGAGTACCCCAGTCCCCAATGGAGGACTCGAGAGGGCCCCACATCCTTAAGATGGATGCATGGCTCGTAAGAAGACCGCGAAGAAGCCCGCACCCGAGGACTTCCGCTCCGAGGCACTCGCCGCTGCGCTCGAGAAGCAGGATGTGGCCGCGGTCGCTCTCGCACTGCGGCATGGCATCACCGTCGTGCCGCTGGTCAAGCCCGGCGCCAGGGACAACCCGCTCGACAGCGGTGAGGTCTGGACGTACCGCGACCCCAACACGGGCGACGTCGCGCTGCTGCTGTTCAGCGACGCGAAGAACAAGCCGGCGAACCTTCCGCCCGGTGTGGGCATCTACTCTGCGGACTGGCTGCGGGCGTTCCTCGCGAAGCACGCTGACACCGTGACGACCGTGTTCCTCGACATCGCCGGGCCGCATCCGATGCAGGCGGAACCGCAGGAACTGCTCAAGGCGCTCGCGTAGAGCTCAGAACGGCGGAATGTCGTCGACGGGGCGCGGCCGTCGGCCGTGCGCACGGACATCGTCGATCGCCGCGCGCAGCGTCTGCGATCGTTCGTCGACGACCCGTTCGTACCCCAGTCGCGCCGCTTCGCTGCGTCGCTGGGCGGCCTGAGTCACCGGGCGCACTTCGCCGGCGAGGCTGAGCTCGCCGACCGCGGCGATCGAGCGGGGCACCGAGATCTGCTCGATGGAGCCGGCGACGGCCAGGGCGATCGCGAGGTCGGCCGCCGGTTCAGTGAAGCGCACGCCGCCGACCGTGGACACGTACACGTCGAGCTGCCCGGTCGGTATCTGTGCGCGCCGCTCCAGGATCGCGAGGACCATCGCCACGCGCGACCCGTCGAGCCCGTGCACGACGCGACGCGGGTTCGGGCCGGACGCCTTGATCGTCAGCGCCTGCACCTCGACCGGCATCGCGCGACGCCCCTCGAGTGCGATCGCGACGCAGGTGCCTGGTTCGGCAGCGCCCTGCGACAGGAACAGTCCAGACGGATCGGGAACCTCGCGGATCCCGTCCCCGGCCATCTCGAAGCAGCCCACCTCGTCGGTCGGCCCGAAACGGTTCTTCAGCGCACGGATGAACCGCAGCGAAGTCTGCCGGTCGCCTTCGAAATGGCACACGACGTCCACGAGATGCTCGAGCATTCGCGGGCCGGCGATCTGGCCGTCTTTGGTCACGTGGCCGACGATGATGATCGGGAGGCTGCGCTCCTTCGCCACGCGGATGAGCGTCGCCGCGACCTCGCGCACCTGGCTCGGCTGACCTGCGGCGCCGTCGATCAGCGACGATGCCACGGTCTGCACGGAGTCCACGATCACGAGCTCGGGCTGCACCGCGTCGATGTGCCCGAGAATAGTGGCGAGGTCGGTCTCGCTGGCGAGATACAGCTCGTCGTGCAGCGCCCCGGTGCGCTCGGCGCGCAGCCGCACCTGGGCCGGCGATTCCTCGG
Source organism: Microbacterium sp. M (assembly GCF_045181065.1). Taxonomy (GTDB): domain Bacteria; phylum Actinomycetota; class Actinomycetes; order Actinomycetales; family Microbacteriaceae; genus Microbacterium. The sequence goes on from NZ_CP173721.1 coordinate 634,291, forward strand.
CGCTGGCGTACAGGACGCGGCGCCCCGCCCGCGCCGACTGAGCGGCGACCTCGAGCAGCAGCGTCGACTTGCCCACGCCCGGTTCGCCGCTGAGCAGGATCGCCGCACCGGGCACGACGCCGCCGCCGAGCACCCGGTCGAACTCGCCGACACCGCTCGTGCGCCGAGGCGATTCCGCCGTGGAGATCTGCGTGATCGGCCGGGCGGCGCGATCTGCCGACGGTGCGAGCGCTGTCACCTGCGGGCGGGCGATCCCCACCGACGTCGCCTGCTCGACGACCGTGCCCCACTGCTGGCATTCGCCGCAGCGTCCCACCCACTTCGAGGCCGTCCACCCGCACTCCGTGCAGACGAAGGCCGGGGGAGCGGGACGGGTTTTTGCCATGGACTCAGGGTAGTCGCGGCATCCGACAACCCGACCGGCGAAGCGGTCCGCGCCGACGGTTATTCACGGCCCGCTGCTCGGCATCCGGTCAGACGGGTCGGACACAATGGAGACATGGCCATCGCCAGACCCTCATACGGGCCGATCTCGAGTTACTCCCGGGTGCAGATCCTGCGTCTGGTGCAGGCGCGACCCGAGCGTTCGATCCAGGAGCTGCACGAGGCGACGGGGCTGCACGCCAACACGATCCGCGAGCATCTGCAGCGCCTCATCGAGGGCGGGTACGTGATCGCGTCGATCGAGCACCGCACCACGCGCGGCCGCCCGAGGACGCTGTACAGCGCGGCGACGGGGGCACCGGAGGCCTCCAGCCCCGTGGCCCGCGAGAAGGTCACGGCCGCAGCGCGCCGCGGTGACCTGCTGCGTCGGATGCTGCCCTCCACGGCGCCCGGCCTCGCACGCGACGCGACCCACCAGCTCGACGCTCTCGTCGAGCACCTGGAGGAGAGCGGCTTCGAGCCGGTCGTCGACGACGCTGCGCTCACCGTCGATCTCACACCCTGTCCGCACGCCGCCGGGCGTCCGGAACACCGTCCGGTGCTGTGCGCCGTGCATCTGGGGCTGATGCAGGGCGTCCTGACCGAGGCCGGGGGTCCGCTCGTCGCGGACTGCGTCGTCGCACCGGAGCGAGCCGAAGAGTGCACGGTCCGGTTGCGGCTCGCCGGCGAACTGGCTGGGACGGCCGCCTGATCTGTCGTCCGTCCGACGTCCGACGTAACGTGGAGGAATGGCGAGAACGGATGAGGCCGAACGACTGATCGACGCGTCCCCCGTGCGCGTGTACAACGCGATGACGGACCCCGATGCCGTGGTGCGCTGGCTGCCGCCCGCCGGAATGACCGGCCGCGTCGACCGGTTCGACGCCCGCACCGGTGGAACGTATCGGGTCGTGCTGACCTACGACGATCCGCAGGCAGCGCACGGCAAGGCGTCGACGGACGAGGACATCGTGGAGGGTGCGTTCGTCGAGGTGGTCCCTGGTGTGAGGCTGGTGCAGGACATCGAGTTCCCCTCCGAGGATGCCGCGTACTCCGGCGTCATGCGGATGACGTGGGAGGTGAGCGCCGAGGGCGCTCGGAGCCTCGTGCGGTTCCGAGCCGAGAACGTGCCGGAGGGCATCTCCGCGGAGGACCATCTGGCCGGGTTCCGCTCCACGCTGAGCAACCTGGCCGCTCTGGTGGAGTGAACGGATGCCGCGGCATCCGTCTCGGAGGCTCAGCCGTACAGCGAAGCCGGAGGCTCCATCGTGATGCCCGCCGCCTCGAAGGCCCGGCGTCGCTCTTCGATGCGCCGGTGCAGTTCGACCTGCGCGTCGTCGACGAGCTGCTGGTCGAGCGCGAAGCCCTGACGGTTCGGATCGCCGTGCCCTGCCGCGATGTAGGCGTCGAGTTCGGGGCCCGAGGTCCACGAGGTGATGAGCGAGTACCGCGGAGAGGTGCCGCGGTGCCACACCGCGTGCCAGAACCGCTGCGTGTCGACGATGACGCGGGATCCTGACGGGAGCGGCAGGCGCACCTCGGTGGCCGGGTCGAAGCGGTCCTCGCGGAGGATCATCAGCGAGTCGGGGTCATCGGTGAGGTTGAGCATGCCGCGGACCACCCAGCCCGTGCCGTCCTCGTTGAGCCGGTTGTTGTCGTCCTGGTGCAGGTTGTAGATCGCGTCGGCATAGGTGTTGGGCTGCAGCTCGATGACACGGCATCGGCCGATGTTCGCACCGGGCTCCTGGGCGCGCGCGACGATGGTCGGAGCTCGTTCGACCTGGGGCTCGATCCAGACGCCGTCCTTGTCGGTGCGCGGCGGCGTGTGGTTCCAGAACCCGTTGCAGTCGACGTCGCCGGCGTAGCTGGTGAGCGGGGCGAAGCGGGTGATGCCGGAGGAGCGCCAGCCGATGTACTCGAGGTCCTGCCACTCGGCGGCGTCGATGGCACGGTCGTCGCGGTCGAGGACCACGTACCCGGTCTCGTCGAGTGCGGGTGAGGTGACGAAGCTCATGGTGCGCCTCCTGCTCAGCATCCGTTTAGGCCATCCTAACTTCCCGGCCGACCGGATGCAGGACGCGCTGGCCGGACATAACGCGCGGATAGCCTGGATGCATGACGATGCCGCAGGGTGCCCTTCTCGTGGGCAGTGTGAATTTCGACGATGCCGAGAAGACGATGCGCGTGGCCGCGGAGATGCTCGGCGACCGGCTCAAGCGGATCCCCGACGGCGAGGTCGGCAAGCGATTCCACTGGATCATGTTCCAGCCCGACGTGCTCGGGCAGGCCCCGGGCATCGATCGTGTCGGCGATCAGCCGATCCCGTTCCCCGCCGGGCTGGACGCGCGCCCGTTGCGCATCGCCGACGGCGTGGATGCTGCCGCGATCGAAATGCCGCCGCTCGGCTACGCGGAGGCTGCGATCGAGTCCTACGCGATCTTCGCACGCCTGCGTGAGGAGGGAGTCGTGCCTTCGGGCGTGCGCTTCCAGGTGTCGCTGCCGACACCCGTCGCCGTCGTCTCGTCGTTCTTCGCAGGCGAGGATCGCGCGGCGATCGAGCCCGTCTACACGGAGGCGATGCTGCACGAGCTGGCGCGCATCGCCGAAGCGATCCCGCACGAGGACCTCGCCGTGCAGTGGGACGTCGCCAGTGAGATGGGGATCATCGAGCGGGCGGCCGGCTACGGCAAGGTCATGGAGGCCTGGTGGCCCGGTGATCCGTTCGACGGTCTGGTCGCCCGGCTCGCCTCGCTGATCGATGCGGTGCCGACGGATGCCGAGGTCGGCGTGCACCTCTGCTACGGCGACGCGGGGGAGAAGCACTTCGTCGAGCCGACGGATGCCGGGAACCTGGTGCGCTACGCGAACGCCGTGATGGCTGCGGCGTCACGATCGCTGACCTGGCTTCACCTTCCGGTGCCGATCGAGCGCGATGATGAGGCGTACTTCGCGGCGCTCGCGTCTTTGGAACCGGTGGAGGAGCTGTACATCGGACTCGTGCATCGGGAGGACGGCACGGAGGGGGCTGAGCGGCGGATCGCTGCGGCATCCCGATACGCGCCGACGTTCGGTGTCGCCACCGAGTGCGGGATCGGGCGGGCTCCCGCTGGGTCGACGGAGGGGCTCCTCCGGACGCACACGGAGGTCGCGGCGGCCTGGTGAGCCCCGCCTGCAGCCCACGTCAGTCGCGTCGGGGTTTCGCTCGCGTCCTTGCTTTGTTAGATTGTGTAACTAAGTAACGCACCTGACTGGTGGGTGCCTCAAGGCGAAGGAGCCGTATGGCCGTCATCGAACTGTCCGAGAACTGGACCGTCACCGCCGTCGCAGGACCGGCGCCCGAGGGGATCGCCGGAGTCGCCGTGCCGGCTCGTGTTCCCGGTTCCGTGCACCTCGACCTGCATCGTGCGGGTCTCATCGCGGAGCCCTTCGACGGTGCCAACGAAACAGGGCAGCAGTGGATCGGCGATGTCGACTGGTCGTTCCAGACGAGCTTCGACTGGGTCGAGGACGGCACCGAGCGCCGTGACCTGGTAGCCGAGGGGCTCGACACGATCGCGACGCTGACGCTGAACGGCGTCGAGATCGGCCGCACCCAGAATCAGCACCGCTCCTACCGATTCGACATCGGGGCCGCGCTGGTCGCCGGACGCAACGAGCTGCGCATCGACTTCACCGCTCCGGTCCCGGCGGCCCTCGCGCGGTCCGAGCAGCACGGTCCGCGCCCGCACACCAACCACCACGCGTACAACGCACTCCGCAAGATGGCCAGCAGCTTCGGGTGGGACTGGGGGATCGATGTCGCGGCATCCGGGATCTGGAAGCCGATCCGCATCGAGAGCTGGTCGACGCTGCGGATCGCCTCCGTGCGCCCGCTGGTCGATGTCGACGGCGCCACCGGCATCCTGAACACGCACGTCGACATCGAGCGCGCGGATGCCCTCAAAGCCGGACCGCTCACGATCGAGGTCGAGGTCGACGGGCGGGTGGCCACGGTCGAACTCGCCGACCGCGAGTCCGCGGCGTCCGTGCGCGTCGACGTGCCGGACGTGCAGCTGTGGTGGCCGCGCAGCCACGGTGCCCAGCCCCTGTACGACGTCATCGTCCGTGCGAGGGCGGGCGACCCTTCGACGACGGAGGTCTGGACGGGGCGCGTCGGCTTCCGCACGATCCGGGTCGACATCGCCCCGGATGAGCACGGCAGCCCGTACGCCGTGCATGTGAACGATCAGCTCGTGCAGATCAGAGGAGCCAACTGGATCCCCGACCACGCGTTCACCACCGAGGTCGACCGCGATCGCTATGCGCGTCGCATCGCGGATGCCACGGAGGCGAACATGAACCTGCTCCGCGTCTGGGGCGGCGGGATCTACGAGGCCGACGACTTCTACGAGATCTGCGACGAGCAGGGCGTACTGGTGCAGCAGGACTTCCTGTTCGCGTGCGCCGCCTATGCGGAGGAGGAGTGGCTGGCCGTCGAGGTCGAAGCCGAGGCCCGCGAAGCCATCACCCGCCTCTCCGGGCACGCGTCGCTGGCGATCTGGAACGGCAACAACGAGAACATCGTCGGATACACGGACTGGGGATGGCGTCCGCGTCTGGAGGGCAAGACGTGGGGCGAGGGCTACTACCGCCGGTTGTTCCCCCGACTGATCGCCGAACTCGATCCGACCCGCTTCTACTCGGCCGGCAGCCCCTACTCCTTCTCGTCGTACGTGAGCCCCAACCTGGACACCCACGGAACCGTGCATATCTGGGACGTGTGGAATCAGAAGGACTACACCGCGTACGCCGAGTGGAAGCCGCGTTTCGTCGCCGAGTTCGGCTTCCAGGGGCCACCGGCATGGACCACGCTCGTGGACGCCGTGCACGACAGTCCGCTCGAGCCGTACGGTGAGCAGATGCTCGTGCACCAGAAGGCGCACGAGGGCAATCTCAAGCTCGAGCGGGGATATCTACCGCACCTACCGAAGCCGGCGACGATCGACGACTGGCACTGGGCGACGCAGCTGAATCAGGCTGCGGCGGTGCGGTTCGGCATCTCGCACTTCCGCTCGCTCGCGCCGTACAACACCGGCTCGATCGTGTGGCAGCTCAACGACGACTGGCCGGTCATCTCGTGGGCTGCCGTCGACTTCGAGGAGCGCCGCAAGCCCCTCTGGTACGCCATCAAGGCGGTCTACGAGCCGCGCTTCGTCACCGTCCAGCCGCGCGACAGCGGGCTGGCGGCTGTGCTGCTGAACGATTACGCGGAGACGTGGACGGGGCAGGTCGTGGTGCGCCGCCAGGCCTTCGACGGCACGGTCCTGGCCGAGACCTCGATCGCCGCGGAGCTGTCGGCTCGCGGCGTGCAGACGCTCGCGATCCCGGAGGAACTGAGCACTCCGCAGGATGCGAGCGGCGAGGTGCTGGTGGTGGATGCGGTGGGCTTCGCGCGCGGCATCCATGACTTCGCCGAGGTGGTCGAGCAGCGGCTGGAGAAGGATGCCTTCACTTCGGAGGCGATCCGTGCCGGCGATGACGTCCGCGTGCGGATCACGGCGCGATCGTATGCCCGTGACGTGTTCATCCTGGCCGACCGCGGTCACGTGGATGCCGCCGTCGACAGCGGACTCGTGACGCTGCTGGCCGGTGAGAGCCATGAGTTCGTCGTCACCGGTGCGCCGGCGGATGTCGAGGCGGATGTCTTCCTCGGGCCGCTCGTACTGCGTCATGCGGGAGACCTGCAGGGCTGAGGGCTGTCGATCCCGAGTGCGCCCCGTGACCTCGGTCGCGGGGCGCACTCGTGCGTTCCGGCGTCACGAATCGACACTTAGTTTCATTTGTGGACAAAGATCCTTGACAGAGTTCGTTTCACTGCGTAACAATGACCAGGCGGAAGGCTGACCTTCCGCCCCTGCAACTGCGCAGGGCTCGTCGACGCCGACGGTCACGATGCCGTGGCGTGAGGAAAGGATCATCGATGCTTCTTGGCTCACAGCGCGCACGCCGCGCGACGCTCGCTCTCGGTGCCGGGGCGGTTGCGCTCGGGTTGGCACTGACCGGTTGCAGCCCGGCCGGCGATGCCGCCGGTGCGAACGGCTCCTCCGGCGACGCCAACACGCTGGTCGGCTTCACCGGTCAGGCCGGCGACTACCAGATCAACTTCAATCCGTACTCTCCGACCAAGATCGGCGGCCTCGGCACCATCTACGAATCGCTGTTCTTCGTCACGAACGTCAACACGGAGGACTTCACGCCGCTGCTGGGTACCGAGTACACATGGAACGCGGATGGCACCCAGCTGGACATCACGCTGCGCGAGGGCGTCACCTGGTCCGACGGCGAGCCGTTCACCGCCGACGATGTCGTCTTCACCTTCCAGCTCATCAAGGACACACCCGCGATCAATACCGGCGGGTTCACGGGCGACGTCACCAAGATCGATGACACGCACGTGAGCATCGCGTTCCCGGAGCCGGCGTTCGTGACCGGCCCCGAGATCCTGGGCAAGACCTTCATGGTGCCGGAGCACATCTGGCAGGACGTCGACCCCGTGGCCGACGTGCTGGCCGAGCCCGTGGGCACCGGTCCGTACGTGCTGGACAACTTCAAGGCGCAGGCCTTCACCCTCACCGCGAACGAGGACTACTGGGATGGTGCGCCGGCGGTCGAGAACATCCGCTACCTGTCCCTGTCCGGCAACACCGCCGGTGTGGACGCGCTCGCGGCCGGAACGATCGACTGGCAGACCGGGCCGGTGCCCGACATCGAGAACGTCTCGAAGAACTACCCCGGGTACGAGGCGATCACGATCGGCATGAACCAGATGGCGCTGCTGACCTGCTCGAACGCCGACCTCGGCTGCACGGGTCCGCAGACCGATCCCGCCGTGCGCAAGGCCATCTACTACGCGATCGACCGACCGCAGGTGAACTCGCTCGCCTTCCAGGACACCGCGAGCGACATGTCCCCGACCTTTGCGCTTCTCCCCGCGCAGGAGGGGTACATCTCCGCCGCGGTCGAGGAGCCGACGGTGCCGAGCGAGCCGGATCTCGACAAGGTCGACGAACTGCTCACCGGCGCGGGCTACGCGAAAAACTCCGACGGCATCTACGCCAAGGACGGCGAGCCGCTCAAGCTCACGATCGAGGTCGTCACCGGCTGGACCGACTACATCACGGCGATCGACACGATGGCGCAGCAGCTGAAGGCCGCCGGCATCGACGTCACCGCGGCGCAGTCGTCGTGGAACGAGTGGACCGACAAGAAGACCAAGGGCAACTACCAGCTCGCGATCGATTCGCTCGGACAGGGTGCCGCCAGCGATCCGTACTACCTCTACAACAACAACTTCTCCACCGCGAACACCGCGAAGGTCGGCGAGACCGCTCCGGTGAACGTGTCGCGGTTCAGCGACCCGGCGGTCGACGAGGCGCTCGCGGTGCTCAAGCGCACGAGCCCGGAGGACACCGCTGCACGTCAGGCGCAGTTCGACATCATCCAGGCGGCGATCGTCGAGGAGATGCCGTACATCCCGATCCTCACGGGCGGAACCACGAGCGAGTTCAACGCGGCGAAGTTCACGGGGTGGCCGACGCTGGAAGACCTGTACGCCTTCCCGGCGATCTGGGCGTCTCCGGACAACGCCCAGATCTTCAAGGCGCTGAAGCCCACGGGCGAGTGACCGTGACCGAGGAGGAGTTCGCACAGACGGAAGGCGCGGATCGGTGAACTATTACCTGAGAAAGGTGGGCTTCTACATCGTCGCCCTCTGGGCGGCGCTGACGCTCAACTTCCTGATTCCGCGGCTGCTGCCTGGCAACCCGGTCGACATCCTGCTCGCCAAGCTCCAGCAGCGCGGTGGCCAGGTGTCGGCCGAGACCAGACAGGCCTACGAACTCCTCCTCGGGGGTGACTCTTCGCAACCCCTGATCGCGCAGTACTGGAACTACCTCGTGAACGTCTTCAAGGGCGACCTCGGAGTGTCCGTGACCTACTTCCCGGCACCGGTGTCGGAGGTGATCGCGACCTCACTGCCCTGGACCATCATGCTCATCGGGGTCGCGACGGTGCTGTCGTTCATCATCGGCATCACACTCGGCGCGCTCGTCGGATGGAAGCCGGGCACCTGGCTGGATTCGCTGGTGCCTGCGACGACTCTGCTGGCCGCGGTGCCGTACTTCTGGCTGGCGCTGATCCTCGTCTACTTCCTTTCCACGCAGCTGGGCTGGTTCCCCTCGCAGGGCGGCTACGACGTGATCCTCGACCCCGGGTGGAACTGGGAGTTCATCCAGTCCGCCCTCTACTACGGGTTCCTCCCCGCGCTGACGATCGTCATCGCCTCGCTGGGCGGCTGGCTGCTCGGGATGCGCAACATGATGGTCTCGACGTTGTCCGAGGACTACATCCTCACCGCGCACGCGAAGGGACTGGCGAACGGAACCATCTTGCGCGGATACGCGGCGCGCAACGCCGTGCTCCCCTCGATCGCCGGCTTCGCCATCTCGCTCGGCTTCGTCGTGTCCGGGTCGGTCGTGACCGAGCAGGTGTTCTCCTACCCGGGCATCGGATCGAAGCTGCTCTCCGCGGTGACCAACAACGATTACGCGCTCATGCAGGGCCTGTTCCTGTTCATCACGCTGGCGGTGCTCGGAGCGAACTTCATCGTCGACCTCTTCTACGGCCTCATCGATCCCCGCACGCGGGCACGGAGCTGATCGCCATGACCAACATCGCACCGGAAACGGAGACCTCGGTCGCCGACGGCACCGAGCTCATCATCACCCGCCAGCAGCGCGACGGCGCACGCCGGCGATCGCGTTCGGCACTGCGGCAGATGCTGCCGACGATGACCCCGTGGCTTGCCACAGGGCTCATCCTCATCGGCGCCATCGCCCTGTTCGGACTGATCGGACCGATGTTCGTCGGCGACCCGGCTGCCATCAGCAACATCGGCCTGACCCCGCCCTCAGCCGAGCACCTGATGGGAACCACCCAGACCGGCCAGGACGTCTTCGCACAGCTCGCATACGCCACCCGTGGCTCGCTCGAGATCGGCATCATCGTCGGCGTCCTCGCTACGGTGCTGTCAGCGTTCTTCGGCATCCTGGGTGCCTACATCGGCGGCTTCGCCGACGAGGCGTTCTCGCTGCTGTCGAACGTCTTCCTCGTGATCCCCGGCCTTCCGCTCGTCATCGTCATCTCAGGATTCGTGCCAGCCGAGGCGCGCGGGCTCTGGACGATCGCCGTGGTCCTCGCGATCACGAGCTGGGCCGGATCGGCCAGGGTGCTGCGGGCGCAGACGCTGTCCATCCGCAGCCGTGACTACGTCGCCGCCAACCGCGTCGCCGGAGAACGCGCGTGGCGCGTCATCGTCGTCGAGATCCTGCCGAACCTGCTGCCCGTGCTGGCATCCCAGTTCGTCTTCGCGGTGATCGCCGCGATCCTCGGCGAGGCCGGACTGTCGTTCCTCGGGCTCGGGGCGTCGAACGCCTCGACCCTGGGCACGATGCTGTTCTACGCGCAGAACGGCTTCGCCCTGCCGCTCGGAGCCTGGTGGTGGTTCATCCCGCCGGGGCTCATCATCGCCCTGTTCGGCATGGGCCTGTCGCTGGTGAACTTCTCCATCGACGAGATCATCAACCCCAAGCTCAAGAACGTGCGCGTGCACGCGCGCGCCGAGCGTCGTGAACGCCGCGCATCGCGCATGAAGGAGCGTGCCTCGTGAGTGCCGTCATCGAAGAGCGTCGTCCGGTGCTGTCCGTCTCCGATCTCACAGTGGTCTACGAGGTCGACACCCCCGTCACCGCGGTGCGCAACGCGTCGTTCGACCTCTCCGCTGGGGAGATCCTCGGCCTCGCCGGCGAATCCGGATGCGGCAAGACGACGCTCGCGTACGCGATCAACCGGCTGCACAAGCCGCCGGCGCGGATCACGACGGGCAGCATCGTCTTCCACGGCCGCGCGGGCGACGTCGATCTGCTCGAACTCGGCGAGGAGAAACTGCGGGCGTTCCGCTGGTCGGAGCTGTCCATGGTGTTCCAGGGCGCGATGAACGCGCTCAACCCCGTCACCAGCATCCGCGTGCAGCTGGAGGATGTCCTGCAGGCCCATCGTCCGCAGCTGTCGCGCGCTGAGCGGCGCGCACGTGCGGCGGATGTGCTCTCCCGCGTCGGCGTGGATCCGGCCCGTCTGACCTCGTATCCGCACGAGCTGTCCGGCGGTATGCGCCAGCGCGTCATGATCGCGATGGCGATGATCCTCGAACCGCAGATCATGATCATGGACGAGCCGACCACGGCGCTTGACGTGGTCGTGCAGCGCGACATCCTCCGTGAGATCGTGCGTCTTCGCGACGAGCTCGGCTTCGCCGTGATCTTCATCACCCACGACCTGCCGCTGCTGCTGGAGATCAGCGACCGCATCGCGGTGATGCTCCAGGGGGAGATCGTCGAGCTGCGTTCCGCCGACGAGATGTACCGGGATCCGCACCACGAGTACACCAGGAAGCTCCTGGGCTCGTTCCCGAGTCTGAGCGGCTCGAGGGGATCGTTCATCCGCACCGGCATCGACGTCGATGCCGGTGCCGACACCGAGGAGACGCCCGCATGACCGATGTGAAGGTCACCGACCTGGTCAAGGAGTTCAGCATCCGCAAGGGGCTGCGCCATCAGCGGTTCCGTGCCGTCGACGGTGTCTCGTTCGACCTCGTCCCCGGCCGGACGGTCGCGCTGGTCGGGGAATCAGGATCGGGCAAGTCGACCATCGCCCGCATCCTGTCCAAGCTCGAGCGGCCCACCTCCGGGAGCATCGAGGTCACACAGGCGGACGGCCGTGCCGTATCGGGGCGCGAGTACCGCAGCCACGTGCAGATGGTCTTCCAGGATCCGTTCGCGTCCCTCAACCCGTTCCACTCGATCGAGCACCACATCGCGCGGCCCCTGCGGATCCACAAGCGCACGCGCGGGGCGCACGAGACCTACGAGCGCGTCATCGAGATGCTGGAGCGGGTGAACCTGGACGAGTCGTTCGCGCAACGGCGACCGCACGAGCTCTCCGGAGGCCAGCGTCAGCGCGTCGCGATCGCGCGGGCGCTCGCACCGGGGGCGCAGGTCGTGCTGGCCGACGAACCGGTGTCGATGCTGGATGTCTCGATCCGACTCGGCGTGCTGAACCTGCTCGGCCGGCTGCAGCGCGAAGACGACCTGGCGGTGCTCTACATCACGCACGACCTCGCGACCGCGCGGCACTTCTCGGACGAGATCCTCGTGCTCTACAAGGGCCGCGTCGTCGAACGAGGGCCGGCCGATGCCGTGATCCTCGACCCGCACCACGATTACACAAGGCTGCTCGCGATGGCCGCCCCCGACCCGGAGCGCATCGGCAAGATCGTGAGCGGCGAGAAGGCGCCCGATCGCTCGAAGCTGGACAACTCGTCGTGCTACAACCACTTCACCGGTGAGTGGGAGGGTGCGCGGGCGCCGGCAGGCGTGAGCTGACCGGACGGGGATGGCTGCTCTCGGGAGCCGCCCTCCCCGTCCGTCCCCGCGTTACAGCGCCCGCACGTCGAACGTGCGGGCGCTCGGCTCCGCTGTCGGCGCAGTCGTCTCGAGGACACCGACCTCGGCATCCCATGTCCAGGTCCAGCCGGCGGCATCCGCCGGGAAGAACGGGGTCACCTCGAGTTCTCGCCCGCGAGCCCAGGGCAGTTGCAGGGATGCCGTGGCGTCGCCGGCGCGACGCCACACCGAGACGTAGGCCTGCGCGGCCGTGGCGTCGTGCAGGCCGAGGGAGACCCAGCCGGCCTCCCACGCGGGCAGGCCGAGCGGCCAGACGGGGTGGCGGTCGCGGATGTCGGTGAGAATCGTCTTCTGCGCGGCCACGGCGGCGCGCACGGCGTCGACCTCGACGGGCGTCATCCTGTTGAGGTATCCGGATAGGTACATGCGGCCGAGCACGCCGTTCACGAGGGCGAAAGTGCGCGCCTCCGCGCTCATCCCGGTCTGCGGATAGGCCCAGTTGCCGGCCTGCTCCGGCAGGATGGCCGCCGGGGCGGCCGCGGCGATCGACGCGTACGCGACGGGATCCTGCTGGTCCGAGGTCGACTGCATGTGCAGGCGCGACAGCAGCGCGTAGTCCATCCGCATCGCACCGGAGGAGCAGTTCTCGATGATGAGGTCCGGGTGGCGCTCCTGGACGGCGTCGATCCAGTCCAGCAGAGCCCTGGCGTGCTGGAGGTGCCCGTGGCCGGGCGCGAGTCCGCCGAGGTCGCTCCCCGGTCCGGTCATGGTGTTCTCGTCCATCTTGAGGAAGCCGATGCCGTAGTCGTCCACGAGGCGGTCGACCACGGCATCCAGGTGCGCACGGGCGGCGGGGTGGCGCAGATCGAGGAGGTGCCGACCATGCTCGGCGATGCGCACCCCGCGGCGCTGGAAGAACGCGTCGTCCGGCAGCGTCTCGGCCAGCGGGGAGCGCACGCCGATGACCTCTGGCTCCAGCCACAGCCCAGGTGTCATGCCGCGCGAGCGGATGTGCGCCGTCACCTCGGCGATGCCGCCGGGGAAGCGGACCGTCGACGGCTCCCAGGCTCCCACGCCGTCCCACCAGTGCCCGTCGGCATACCAGCCCGCGTCGATGCAGAAGTAGTCGGCGCCCGCCGCTGCGGCGGCATCGACGAGCGGGAGCAGCCGCTCGGTGGTCGGGTCGCCCATGAGGGTGTTCATGTAGTCGTTGAACACGACCGGAAGTGCATCGTCAGCCGCGCGGGGCTGCCGGATCGCGCGGCGGTGGTCGGTGAGTGCGCGCAAGGCATCCGTCGCATCGCCCAGCGCGACCGCGAGCGACACGGGGATCGAGGTGAACGTGTCGCCGTCGCGCAGCCGCACGCTCCACTGGTGCTCCTGGTCGGTGGGGCCGGACAGCAGCAGGTAGGCGCCGTGGCCGTTCTCCCCGAGTTCCGCCAGCCACGGGCCGTTGTGCTCGATCTGCCAGGCCAGTGCGTATCCGGCATCTGCGGCGGCCACTGCGGCGACGGGGACCTTTTCGCCGCTGGACCACGAGCCGCGGTTCCCGAGCGCGATGCGGGTGCGCGGCGGCTGGTGGTGATGCGCCTCCCGGAGGACGTCCACGAGGCCGGCGGCGCGGAGCGGTTCCACCCGCCACCGGCTCTCCGCGATCCAGTCGTTGTCGGCGTGTGCGAGGACCAGGGCGTCGACGGATTCCGCGCGCGCGTCGGCGAGGAAGGAGCCGGTCGCGAAGCTCGAGACGGCATCGATCACGAGGTCGCCGGCGACCGTGACCTCGGTCCAGGTGCGCAGGGCGGCCGTCGACCCGTGGGCCTCGAAGACGCTGGTCACGCGGATGCCGCGTTCGGCGTCGACCTGGGTGATGCGCAGCTCGTGCCGGCCGTCGTGCTCGGTGCGCGTCTCGGATGCGAAGCGGAGCTCGCGGCCGATGATGGTGTCCACGTGGCGGTAGCTTCCGGGGAACCGACCGTGGCCGAAGGCGGAGAGCTCGACGAGCGGCTGCTCGCCGTGACCGTCTGGAAGGACGGGGTCCGGCGCTGGTGACCCTGCGGGGCGCATGGCGAGCACCGACACGGGGCCGTCCTCGGGGGTGGCGAAGCGCACGGAGAGGCCTGGGGTCTCCCAGAGGATGCTGCGGTGGTCCGTTGTCATGGAAATCGGCGCTCCTTCGCGGCGGATGTGATGAGATCCTTTCAAGAGCGGCGGGATCCGCGCAACATACTATGTTCATTGAGGTGACAAACATGGCCGAGATGTCGGCACCGATGCGCGCGGCTCTGCTGGAGGTTCTCATCCACGGCGAACTGCCGCGCGCCGAGATCGCACGGCGGCTCCTGCTGTCCAGGGCGAGCCTGACCCGCATCACGAGACAGCTCGTCGACGGGGGCTTCCTGACCGAGGGCGAGACGCGGCTGGTCGGCCAGACCGGCCGACCGTCCGAGATGCTCTCGGTGCGCGCGGAGGCGCTGCACTTCCTCGGGATCAAGCTCACCGGCGACCGGCTCTACGCCGTCGTCACCGACCTGTCCGCGCGCATCGTCGCGGCTGCGGAACAGCCGATCGATTCCCGGGAGCCCGCGGATGTGGTGGCGCAGATCGCCGCCGTCGCCCGCGAGTTCGCCGAGGCGGGGCATGAGTTGTCGGCCGTCGGGATCGCATTGGCCGGTCGCGCTCGTCAGAGGCGCGAGGGCGCCATCGTCGAGCGCTCCGCGTTCCTGGACTGGACCGACGTGGCGCTCGGAACCCTGGTGGCGGAGGCCACAGGACTGCCGTGTTCTGTCGAGAACGACGTCCAGGCGCTGACGGCGACGGAGCACTGGTTCGGTGCGGGGGCGGGCATCGACGACATGGCGCTGATCACGGTCGGCGTCGGCATCGGGTGCGGGCTGGTCGTCAACGGCGAGGTCGTCGAAGGCGCGCACGCCCGGGCCGGCCAGATGAGCCACATGATCGTCGACGAGGCCGGACCCTACTGCGGGCTCGGTCACCGGGGGTGCGTATCGAGCCTGCTCGTGAATGCGGCGATCAGCAAGGCCGTGCGCCGGACCGAGGGCGAGTACGAGCAGTCCGTCGAGGACGCGCGCGACGGTGATCCGATCGCGCTGGCGGCGTTCGCCGATGCCGGACGTGCGCTCGGTGCGCTCATCGCCACGGTCGTGAACCTCGTCGACCCGAAGAAGGTCGTGGTCACGGGCGACGGGATCGCGGTGCACGAGCTGGGGGGAGACGCGATGCGCGCCGCGCTCGCCGAGCGACTCGACAAGGACGCCGCTGAGGTCGATCTGGACGTACGAGCGTGGGACTTCTCGAAGTGGGCTCGCGCTGGTGCCGGAATCGCGATTCGAGGGATGCTCATCTAGCCTCTTTGTTTCATATATTGACAAAGTAGGTCGGTGTGCGGGAATCTTATGCGGGCCGCACGGCCGTCACGACGGAGGTTCCTTCATGCCCACCATTCGCCGCTTCCATGCCGCGGGCGCTGCACTGCTCGTCGCGTTCCGCGACCACGGACTGCCCGAAGTCCTGCACTGGGGAGAGGACGTCGGCGACGTCTCTGCCACCGCGCTCCTCGCCCTCGACGAAGCGAGCGCACGGCAGATCTCGGCCAGCGCGCTCGACGTGGCGTGGCCGCTGACGATCCTGCCGACGGAGCGGGACGGGTGGGAAGGGCGTCCGGCTCTGTCCGGCGCGGTCGCCGGTGCGCCGTTGCACCCTGACTGGTCGGTCACAGACCTGGATGCCGACGAGCACGGCTTCTCGATCGTCGCGTCTGCGGACGGGATGACGCTGCACAGCGTGCTGCGCCTCGACGACGCCGGTGTGCTTCGGGTAGAGCATCGCGTGGTCAACGACGGCGATGCGCCGCTGACGATCGCCGCGCTCGACGCGACGCTGCCGGTCGCCGCCCGAGCGCGCGAGATGCTCGACTTCACCGGACGGTGGACGCGGGAGCGCTCGCCGCAGCGGCGTCCGGTCGCCATGGGTACGCATCTGCGCGAGTCGCGGCGCGGCCGGACGGGGCATGACGCCCCGACGCTCTTCGTGGCGGGGACGCCGGGTTTCGGCGACCGCTCCGGCGAAGTCTGGGGTGTTCATCTCGCATGGAGCGCGGACGCCGTGTACCGCACCGATCGGCTGCCGGAGGGGCGCAACGTGCTGGGTGCGGGGGAACTGCTGAGACCGGACGAGATCGTTCTCGCGCGCGGCGAGGAGTTCGCGGCGCCGACCGCCGTCTTCGTGTGGAGCGACGCCGGTCTGGACGGGCTGTCCGCGCGGCTGCATCAGTCGCTTCGCGCACGGACTGCACATCCGTCGGCTCCGCGTCCGGTGGTGTTGAACACCTGGGAGGCGGTCTACTTCGACCACACCCTCGAACCGCTGACCGCGCTCGCCGACGTGGCTGCCGAGGTCGGCGTCGAACGGTTCGTGCTCGACGACGGCTGGTTCCTCGGTCGCCGCAGCGATACGGCCGGGCTCGGGGATTGGCACGTGGACGGAACCGTCTGGCCGGACGGGCTCCACCCGATCGTCGAGCATGTGCAAGCACTCGGGATGGAATTCGGCCTCTGGGTCGAGCCGGAGATGGTCAGTCCGGATTCGGCCCTCGCGGCTGAGCATCCGGAATGGTTCCTTCGGATGCCGGGGCGGACCACGCGGTCGTGGCGCAACCAGTTCGTGCTGGATGTCGCCCAGCCCGAGGTCGCGGACTACCTGCTCGAGCGGCTGGGGGCGTTGCTGACCGAGTACCCGATCGAGTTCCTGAAGTGGGATCAGAACCGGGATGTGCTGGAAGCGGTGCATGCCGGGCGGGCGGGGATTGACGCGCAGACCCGGGCGGTGTACGCGCTGCTGGACGAGCTGCGTCGCCGGCACCCGGATGTCGAGATCGAGTCATGCTCGTCCGGCGGGGCTCGTGTCGACCTCGGCATCCTGGAGCACACTGATCGGGTCTGGGCATCCGACACGAACGACCCGCTCGAGCGCTCGCGCATCCAGCGCTGGACCGAACTGCTGCTGCCGCCCGAGCTGATCGGCAGTCATATCGGCCCCGCCACGGCCCACACGACCCAGCGGGCGACCGAGCTCCGGTTCCGGATCGCGACGACGCTGTTCGCGCACGGGGGCATCGAGACAGACATCACCCACCTCACCGCAGACGAGCGAGCGGACGTGAAGGCGTGGATCGGCGAGTACAAGCGCCTGCGCGGGCTCATGCACTCCGGTGAGCTCCTCCACGGCGACGGGGACGACGACGGGCAGGTGCTGACGGGCGTGGTGTCCTCGGACCGCCGTCACGGACTGTTCCGGCTGACGCGCGAGGCGACGGGGGAATGGGCGGTGCCGCCGGCGCTGCGCCTGCCAGGGCTCGACGCCGCGGCGGACTACCGCGTGCGGGTGGTCCCGGCGCTGTCGGCGAAGAGGTTCCTGGACGCGAAGCCGGTTCCGTGGATCGCCGAGGGGAGCTGCGAACTGCCCGGATCGCTGCTCGGCGCGGTCGGGGTCCGTGTGCCGCTGCTCGCGCCGGCATCCGCGCTCGTGCTCGAGGTCGAAGCCATCTGACGCGGTGCCGAACGCTCGATTCGCGCGGATGCCGTGTCTCACGTAAACTAATCCGCGGTGACGTGTCCGAGCGGCCGAAGGTGCAACTCTCGAAAAGTTGTGTAGGGTAACCCCCTACCGTGGGTTCAAATCCCACCGTCACCGCCACAGAAACCCCCGAGAAATCGGGGGTTTCGTCGTCTCCCGCGCTCCACAATCTGCGTGTGTCCCACACGGCGCTGATCGGCCCCCGTGTCACCCTCCGTGCTCCCGCCGCCGCGGATGCCGCCCCTAGTTGATTAGTCTCCTAGGGTGTGTTTCACTGACGTCATGACACTGTCCCGCATCATCCTCGGCTTCCTGGTCGTTCAGCCGATGACCGGTTACGACCTCATGCGTGCCTTCGCAACCTCCGCGGCGTACTTCTGGCGCGCCGACAAGGCGCAGATATACCGCACGCTCGCGAAGCTCGTCGACGAGCACCTCGCGCGCATCGAGGTCGTGCCGGGCACGAATGCTCCGGACCGCGTCGTCCACCACGTCACCGACCGGGGACGCGAAGCGCTGCACGCATGGCTCGTCGCCCGGCCGGAGTCGCAGGCGCCCCGCGACTCCTTCGTCGCCCGGATGTTCTTCGCCGGAGAGCTCGGCGATGATGAGATCTCGGCGCTGATCGAAGCCCGTGCAACGGACGCGACGACGGCGCGGGACGCGCTCGCCGCAGTCCGTGCCGAGACTCCGCATCCGGACCCGCGCTCGGACCGTGCGGGATGGTTGCGCTCCATGACTCTGGACCAGGGGATCCGTGAGCATGATGAGCATCTCGAATGGCTCGACGCGCTCAGGACAGGTCTCGGAGCGGAGGAGGGCTCGTGACGCGCCCGGTGCTCTTCCTCCACGGAGGCTCGGTCGGCGGCTGGAGCTGGGCCGAACAGGTGCCGGCCTTCCACGACCGTCTCGCTCTCGCTCCCGATCTGCCCGGGTACCTGTCGCGACGGGACGAACCGTGGGGCGATTTCGATGCCGTCGCGGCCCGGGTGGCGGCGTACATCGATGCGGAAGCGGGAGAGCCCGTCGACGTCGTCGGGCTGTCTCTCGGTGGGATCACTGCGCTGCACCTCGCCGCTCGCCATCCTCAGCACGTGGCGAGCGTGTTCGTCACCGGAGCCTCGGTGCTTCCGTACCGCTGGTCGATGCGCATGATGAATCGCGTGGCGCTCCTGCTCTGGTACCGGCGCTTCTACTGGGCGGGCATGGCCCGCCAGTTCGGCATGGAGGGCGAGGATGCAACGTGGTTCGTGGCGAACTGCCCCCCGATCTCACGTGCGAAGCTGACCGAGCAGCTGCGCGAGGTCTACCCGGGAGGCGTGACACGGCTGGAGGACATCGCAGCCCCGCTCATGGCGATCGCGGGCGAGCGCGAGATGCGGTACTTCCACGACAGCCTCGACGTGATCCGCGCGGCTCGTCCGGACGCGACGATCGGGCTCGCACCCGGAATGCACCATGCGTGGAACGCGGAGGATCCCGCACTCTTCAATCGCGTTCTGCGCTCCTGGCTCGACGAACGCACGGCGCACCCCGAGCTGCTGCCGTCGCCGCCGAGAGGATCCTGACGGGTCACCGCAGACGCACATCCTCCAGAGAATTGAGCTCGCGCCACGCGCCGGGCCTGGCCGCCGGCGCCGCAAGCACATCGGCTCCGACCAGCATCCCGAGATCGACACCCGCGGCATCCGCGATGTCGGCGATTGGCACCTGGAACGTGCGGAAAGCCCCCAGCGGCGGCGCAGCCAGCACCCCTTCGCGGACGTCGACGAGCTCGGACTGGTCCAGCAGGAAGCCGGCGGCCGCGAGACCGGTCGGGCCGTTCCACGCGGCGACCTTCCAGAACTTCAGGGGGATCCGGATGCCGCGGTACGGCGGATCCTCGGCCGCCAGCAGCGGAGCGGTGAAAACCGACACCCGCTGGTTCGTCGCCTGGGCGTACGACAGCACGTGGTCCTCCAATCCGAGCCAGAGCTCCTTGGACTGGTTGAACCCTGCGGCCTGCGGCGCGGCATTCGGATAGAAGAATGTCGCCTCGGTCGCCGCGCGCGCCTCGTCGAGGTCGCCCCACCCCGGGTCGCGCCGGCGCACGAGATGCCCGCGGTCGAGATCGTTGCGCGCATACACGTCGGGGCCGGCCTGCTGATCGGCATCCGCCCTCGGATCGAGCCGCCAGTCTCCTGACCTCGACACCGCGCGCAGCCGCGCGCCGTCGATGTTCACGCCGGTGACGGCCGCGAGCCGCCGCTCGGGATCGAGGAGAACAGTGAACCGCGGGTAGGGGAGAGCGAGAGTTTCACCGGCCGGCTGAGGCAGCGGCACCTCGGCATCCAGGAAGGTGGGATCGTAGCCGTCTGTCATAGGACCCAGCGTAGAATCGAGGTGCGACATCGCGACCGGGACGACCCGGATCGTGACATTCTTTCGGGGGACGGCCCCACCCGAAGGAGACAGCAATGCCTACGCGACTGGTCGGCCCCGCGGAGATCACCCGCATCGGGCTCGGATGGGGCGCCTTCGTCGTCCTGCTTCTGATCCACCCGATCCTGGACCCACCGGCGCCGCCCGTCACACTGATCCTGGCGCTGGCCGGGATCGTCGCGGTCGTCCTCATCTGCGCGTTCGGCGTGGTCAAGCAGGCCGAAGCCCTCGCGCACCGGCTCGGCGACCCCTATGGATCACTGGTGCTGACGCTCTCGATCGTCCTCATCGAGGTGGTCCTCATCGCCGCGGTCATGCTCGGCCCCGGTGATCACACGACCATCGCGCGCGACTCGGTGATGGCCGTGTCGATGATCATCCTCAATCTCGTGATCGGCCTCTGCCTGCTGGTCGGAGGCCTCCGCCACGGCGGACTGCGGCACAACCGCGTCGGCACCACCGCCTACCTGACGATGCTGATCGTCCTCAGCGTGCTCGCCTTCGGGCTTCCGGCGGCCATCGGCACCGACGGCGCGTACACGACCGGCCAGGAGATCCCGATCGTGGTGCTGACCCTCGCCGTCTACGTGTTCTTCCTCTTCCAGCAGATGGGCCCGAGGGCCGTCGACTTCACGGAGCCGGATGCTGCGGCATCCGCCCGTGTGGATGCCGGAACGCACACGCCCATCGGGGAAGTGCTGCGGGAGCACCGCCGCGAGATCATCACGCGCCTCGCACTTCTCGTCTTCACCGTGGTGCCCATCGTGCTGCTGTCGCACGACATGGCGGCGCTGCTCGATGACGGGCTCGGGCGGCTGGGCGCACCGCCGGCCCTGGCCGGCGTCCTCATCGCCGCGATCGTGTTCCTGCCCGAATCCATCACGTCGGTGCGTGCGGCACTGGCCGGCGAGGCGCAGCGCGTCAGCAACCTCTGCCACGGTGCACTCGTCTCCACGGTCGGCCTCACGATCCCGGCGGTCTTGATCATCGGCATGTTCACGGGACAGACGGTCGTGCTGGCCGAGACACCGGCGGACATGCTGCTGCTGGGGGCGACCCTCGTCCTGTCGGTCGCGACGTTCGCGTCGAAGAAGGCGACCGCTATGCACGGCGCGGCGCATCTCGTGATGTTCGCGGCGTACGTCCTCGTGCTGTTCAGCTGAGGGTGCGGACCGTCGGTCCGCACCCTCGGACTCACCCGGCGAGGACCCGTGCCGACGTCTGAGCCTGCAGGCTCAGCTCGGCTGCCTTCAGCGCATGCGCCTGCGTCATCGCGACCTCGGTCCGCTCGAGGCAGTCGCGGATCAACTGTCCGAAGAACGGGAAGCCTGTCCTGCCGTCGGCCTCGAAGCGATATTGGCCGTCCTGGTTGACCAGGAGCACCTGACCGCCGCCGTTGTCCGTCGTGATGTCGATGTATTTGCGCAGCTCGATATAGCCGTCCGTGCCGAGCAGGATCGTCCGTCCGTCCCCGAATACACCGAGCCCATCCGGAGTGAACCAGTCCACGCGGACGTACCCGGTCATCCCGTTGTCGAGGACGACGTGCGCGTCGCCGAAGTCCTGCAGCCCAGGGGTGTCGCGGTGCGCGTAGTTCGCGACGGTCGCGCTGACGATCTCGCCGTCGGTCGCTCCGGCGTAGAACAGCATCTGCTCGAAGTTGTGACTGCCGATGTCGCACAGGATGCCGCCGTATCGATCGGCCTCGAAGAACCAATCGGGGCGAGAGGTGCCGACACGGTGGGGGCCGAAGGCCGTGACCTGGAGGACGGTCCCGATGGCGCCCTGCGCCACGAGCTGTCCGGCGAGGATCGCAGCTTCGGAATGCACGCGCTCGCCGTAGTAGACGGCGTACTTCCGTCCCGTCCTGGCGGTCGCCTCCCGAACGGCGTCGAGCTGGGCGAAGGTCGTCAGCGGCGCCTTGTCCACGAAGAAGTCCTTCCCCGCGTCGATGACGCGCAGCCCCAGGTCGGCGCGCTCGGATGCGATGTCCGCACTCGCGACCAGACGCACGTCCGGGTCGCTCAGAACCTCGCGCTCGCTCGCGGCGACGCGCACCCCGGGGAAATGCGCGACGAATTCCGCCACCTTGACAGGGTCGGCGTCGTAGACCGAGCGCAGCGTCGCGCCGGCATCGATCAGGCCCCGCGTCATGCCGATCACGTGTCCGTGGGCGAGACCGACGGCGGAGAACACGAAGTCGCCTGGCCCGACGACGGGCTCGGGCAGCGGGTCGAAGACGTACGGTTGGTTCACTGCTGATTCTCCTGAGCGTGGGGGGTGCGGTTGGTGACGTCGTAGGTGCGCAGCCGACCGCACATGCCGAAGACCGGTTCGCCGGATGCGGGATCAGCGCGGCTCACCCGCGCTTCGCCGAGGTGCGACGCGGAGCCGGCAGCGATGGCCGTCGCCCGCTCGAGCTCCCGTTCCGCCTGGGCGAGAGGGCCCTGTTCGACGAGGGCGCCCCAGGTCTGCGCGCGCGAACGCACTCGTTCGACCGCCGCGGAATAGAAGGCATCGAGCGGTCCGCGGTCTCCCGCGACCACGGCGTCGCGCAGCGCTTCGAAGCCGGAGACGGCCAGATCGCGCCTGCGTGAAGCCCGTGCCGCGCGCCCGGAGACGTCACCGAGCGAGGTCGCCGACTCGTATGCTTCGGCATCCGCCACCACGTCCACCGGGAACGTGAGCACGGCATCTCCGGCCTCGGGCAATCCGTCGTTGCTCATCAGCACGATCACGCGGAGCTCGCCCTGGTTCACCGCGCGGTGCACGGTCCCCGGAGTGAACCAGACGACCGAGCCCGCCACGAGCGGAGTCTCGCGGTAGCCGTCAGCGTCGATCGTGTGCAGGGCGCCGTGCCCGGCGACCACGATGTACGCCTCGGTCGAGACCAGGTGCACATGCGGGCTGCCGCCGCAGATGCCATCCGGCGCGGCATCCGCATACACCTCCAGGTCGGTCAGCGATGTGCCGCCGGGGAAGGTGCTCACACCCGCACCGCCTCGGCGACGGAACGCTGCTTCTCGTAGAAGTGAGGTGCGGACGACACGAGATGGCCCGCGCGGTAGTACGGGTCGTCTTCGGACAGGGGGAGGGAGACGACCCTGCGATCGAAGCCCGCCTTGTAGATCGCTGTGACGACCTCGACGGCGTTGCGTCCGTCCTGGGCGTCGGCGATCGGCGCGCGTCCGGTGCGAATCGCATCGAGCATGTCGCCGATCTGCCCGGCATGGCCGTGATGGGCCAGCGGCTCGAGGTCGGCGGCGACGCGCTCTATCCGCGCGACCAGCTCGGCGTCGCGTTCGCGCTCGGGGAATCCGTCCGGCCGCGCCCGCTCGGCGACGACCTTCCAGGGCTGCGATACGCGCGCCTTCTCGCCCTGGACGACGATCTCCTGCTCCTCGCCGTGGTGCACGACGGAGCTCGTCAACTGGGCGAGGCCTCGGCCGTAGCGGAGCACCGCGACGGAGAGGTCCTCGACCTCCGCGTTGTCGTGCTGCGCATTGGCGAGCATGGCCGTGATCTCGCTCGGTCGGCCGAGCAGCCACAGCAGCAGGTCGATGTGGTGGATCGCGTGGTTGAGGGTCGATCCTCCGCCCTCCTTCTCCCAGGTGCCTCGCCACCACAGGTCGTAGTACGGCAGTCCTCGCCACCACGCGGAGTCGACGCGGACGTGCGAGATCGAGCCGAGCAGCCCGGAGTCCACGACGGCCTTCAGCGTGGCGAGGTCGTCGCGGAAGCGGTTCTGCGCCACGACGGAGAGCAGTCTTCCCGATCGCTGCTGCGCGGCGATCATCGCGTCGCACTCCTCGAGCGACGGAGCCATCGGCTTCTCCACGAGCACGTGCACCCCGGCATCCAGCGCTGCGACGGCCAGCGCCGCATGCGTCGACGGGGGCGTCGCCACGCTGACCAGGTCGAGCCCGGCCTCGGCGACCATGGCGAACGGGTCGTCGTACGCGACCGCGTCGGTCAGACCGAAGGCCTCGGCCTTCTGGGCGGCCTTGCCGGGGACGACATCCGCGAGCGCCACGATCTCGCAGTCCTCGCGGAATGCGAGATAACCGTTGATGTGGGCATCCGCGATTCCGCCGGTGCCGATGATTCCGATTCTGAGCATGTCTCTTTCCTTCGGGTGGACCAGTCGGTCCGGTGATGAGTGCGCAGCGCAGCGCAGTGGAGAGGGCGGCCCTTTTCGGACCGCCCTCCGGTTCAGCCGGCTGCGTCGATGGATTTCTGGAGGTCGGCGATGAAGCCGGTCGCCGCGGCCTCCGGGGTCTTGTTCCCGAACAGCACATCCTGCATGTAGCGCAGCAGCACCGCGTCCACGTCCGAGGCGCCGTTGGGGACGATCGCTGGCGCCTCTCCGAGGAAGGGAACCCGCGAGTCGGAGTACTCCACGGCCTTGACCTCCTCCGGAGTGAGATCGTCGCCGATCACGTCGAGCGTCGTGGAGATCGCGGGCAGGCCCCGTTCGCTGCCGATGATCTTCACGGCCTCGGGGTCGTTGAGGAAGAAGTCGATGAGCAGCGCCGCCTCGGCAGGATGCTTGGACTGCGACGAGACCGACCAGTACATGCCGGCCTTGAAGTAGTCGTACTCCTCCACGCCGCCGTCGGTCGTCGGGATCGGCAGGAGTTCGAGATTCGCCCCTGACGCCTGCGAGAAGACGGACACCTGCGTCGCCGTGATGAAGCTCGACGCGACGGTTCCGACGGCGAACGGCGTCTGATCGAGAGCGAGGCTCGAGGACTCGACCCAGGCGGATGCCGGCGCCGATGCACCGCCCGAGCTCGAATCGAGCGCGGTCTGGAAGAACGCCGTCATCGTCTCCGGATCGATCGCGACATCGCCGTCCTCGAACAGACTGTCATCGTTCTGCCTGGCGAACAGCTGCAGCATGAACTCGTTCTGAGCGAGCGATCCGCCGTACGTGCCGGACGGCGCGGCATCCGTCACGGATTTCGCCCAGGCCGTGTACTCCTCCCACGTCCAGGTGTCGGTGTTCTCCGGAAGGGGCACGCCGAGCTGATCGAGCAGATCGGTGTTGACGATCGTCGACATCGCCGACGTCGAGATCGGGATGGCGTACAGCCCGCCATCCGATTCGCCCATGCCGAGAACGCTCTCCTCCATCCCCTCCGTGCTGATGTCGTAGTCGGTGAGGTCGACGAGGGTGCCGCGGTCGGCATAGGAGGCGAGGTAGAGCTGGTCCATCTGGATGACGTCGGGGGAGTTCTTGCCGGCTGTCGAGGTGGCGAGCTTCTCCCAGTAGGCCGTCCAGTCCGAGAACTCACCTTCGACGGTGATGTTCGGGTACTTCTCCTCGAAGAGGTCGATCACTTCCTGGGTGCGCTGGTGCCGCGCGTCGCCGCCCCACCAGTACATCCGCAGGGTGACGGGTTCGTCGCTGAGTTCGGCCGGCTCCCCGCCGCCGCCTCCGGTACCGAGGCCGCAGCCGGCGAGGCCGAGCGCGAGAGTCGCGGCGACGATGCCGGCTCCGGCGCGAAGGGTGTTGCGCTTCATGGTGCTCCTTGTGTTCGAGACCTGAGTGGTCGGTCGGTGCCTACTTGAGGCCGGTGGTGGCGATGCCCTTGATGAGGAATTTTTGTCCGAAGGCGAAGATGAGGACGAGGGGGACGATCGACACGACGCTCATCGCGAACATCGCCCCGAAGGATGAACTCGATTGCGCGTCGATGAACGAGCGCAGTGCGATCGGCACGGTGTAGTTGCCGGGGCTGGTGAGGAAGATGAGCTGCGAGAAGAAGTCGTTCCACACCCAGATGAAGGTGAAGATCGTCGTCGTCGCGAGCGCGGGGGTCATCAGCGGCAGCAGGATCTGGAGGAAGATGCGGCCGTGACCTGCGCCGTCGATGCGGGCGGCCTCGTCGAGTTCCTTCGGCAGGCCCCTGATGAACTGCACCATCAGGAAGATGAAGAACGCATCGGTCGCGAGGAACTTCGGCACGATCAGGGGCCAGAACGAGTCGTTCAACCCCAGCTGCGCCCACAGGATGTACTGCGGGACGATCACGACGTGGATCGGCAGCATCAGCGTGACGAGCATGTAGGCGAACGCCGGCCTCTGGAAGCGGAACCGCAGCCGGGCGAACGCGTAGGCCGCGAGCGAGCAGCTGAACAGGTTCCCGATGATCGAGCCGAGCACGATCACGCCGGAGTTGAGGAGATACTGGCCGAATGGAGTGCCGAGCGCGGTCCATCCGTAGACGTAGTTCTCCCATTCGAAATCGGTCAGGATCAACGAGGGATTGGCGAAGATCTCGCCTTCTGGTCGCAAAGAGCTCACGACCATCCACAGCACGGGGTAGAGCGAGATGACGACCATGATGATCATCACCGCCTGCCGCAGGGCGCGTCCCCAGAGGGAACGGCTCTGCTGACGGTAGGGGCGGGGACCACGCCGACGAGTCGGTGTGACAAGGGTCCTGGTGGACAGATCTTCAGTCGTCATAATGCACCCAGTACTTGGAGAGCCAGAAGTTGATGGCGGTGAGGACGCCGATGATGATGAGCAGCAGCCACGCGAGTGCCGAGGCGTAGCCCATCCGGAAGGAGCCGAAGCCTTCCTGGTAGAGGTACAGCGTGTAGAAGAGCAGCGAATCGGCCGGACCGCCGGAGCCGCCGGAGACGATGAACGCCTGCGTGAAGGCGGAGAACGAGTTGATCACCGCGAGCACGAGATTGAAGAAGATGATCGGCGTGAGCAGCGGCAGGGTGATCGCACGGAAGCGCCACCACGCCGGAGCGCCGTCGGTGGCCGCAGCCTCGTAGAGCTCGGCGGGGATCTGCCGGAGCCCGGCGAGGAAGATCACCATGGGCGAGCCGAACATCCACACGTGCAGCAGGATGATCGTCGAAAGCGACGTCTCGGGGCTTCCGATCCAGCTCTGGTTCGACTCGATTCCGATCGCTCCGAGCAGGGCGTTGAGCAGACCGTCGGCGCCGAAGATCAGTCGCCACAGCATCGCGATGGCGACAGACGCTCCGAGAAGGCTCGGGAGGTAGAACGCCGAGCGATAGAAGGACAGGCCGCGCATGCCCTTGTCCAGCAGGATCGCCAGCCCGAGCGCGACCCCGAGCTGCAGCGGTACGCCGATCAGCACGTACAGGAACGTCACCAGCAGCGACTGATGCAGTCGTGAGTCGCTGATCATGCGCACGTAATTGTCGATGCCGACCCAGTTCGGATCCTGCAGCAGATTGAAGTCCGTGAAGGACAGATACAGCGACATCAGGATCGGGCCGAGAGTCAGGACGGCCGCGCCGAGGATGAACGGAGCGAGGAAGATCACCGCCGTCTTGTTGTCGGGCGCGGCGGCGCGTCTCTCCTCCCTCGTCCGCTTACTGCCGGTGCGGGCATGCGACATGCTCCGCAATTCAGCGATGCTCATGCTTCCTCCCCATCTTCGTTGATGTCGGTGCGCTTCTACTACGTACTATTAATACGTAGTACTAAGACGTATTGGCTACTATGGCAAAGCACGGATGCCGCGTCAACCGTTTTCTCGGATCGGCCGGGCCAG
The DNA here is from genome assembly GCF_045181065.1 of Microbacterium sp. M. Classification (GTDB taxonomy): domain Bacteria; phylum Actinomycetota; class Actinomycetes; order Actinomycetales; family Microbacteriaceae; genus Microbacterium. The sequence continues at coordinate 661,772 of NZ_CP173721.1, forward strand.
AGGGGAGCCGAGCATGGAGAAGAGAGCGACGAGTCGCGATGTCGCGCGATTGGCGGGAGTGTCGCAGTCGACCGTCTCGTTCGTGTTCACGGGCCGGGAGGGCATCTCGGAGCCGACGAGGAAGCGCGTCATGGCGGCGGCGGCCGAACTGCACTACCGGCCCAACCTCGCGGCGCGGTCCATGCGCACGCACCGGACGGGGCGTCTGGCGGTCGCCATGACCGTGTCGGCGCTGAATCCGCTGACGCTTCTGCACGGCGTGACGAACGCCGCCAACGAGGCCGGATATGCGGTCGAAGTCGTCTACGTCCCCGGTGAGCCGGAAGCACGCGCCGAACGGCTCGCCGAGATCGTCGCCTCCGAGGAATTCGAAGGCATCCTCTCGTTCACTCCCCTGCACGCACCGGTGCCGCCGATCGATCAGGCGCGGACCGTGGTCCTGTCGTTGAGCGAGTTCGACGAGCAGATGCACGTCACTGGAGAATTCACCGATGCGCGGCCCGTGGTCGAGATGATGGAACGCCTCGTCGAGCTGGGACACCACCGCTTCCTGCACATCACGGGCGAGCTCTCGTATCCATCGGCGATCGCCCGTCGTGACGCCTACCTCGCCACGATCGAGCGTCTCGGCCTCGAGTCCATGGGGGTGATCACGGGAAGCTGGCTTCCGGCTGCCGGTTTCGATGCGATCGAGGCGCTGCCGGACGACACCGCACCGTTCGCCCTCATCGCCTCCAACGACCTCGTCGCGACGGGCGCCATCCGCGCCGCGACGCTGCGCGGATGGTCGGTCCCGGGGCGCATGAGCGTGACGGGCTGGGATGACACCGATCAGAGCGCGTATCTGGTTCCGTCTCTGACGTCGGTCATCCAGGACCGCGAGTCGCTGGGTGAGAACTCCATGCGCCGACTCATCGCGACGGTGCGGCGCGAGCCGGTTCCCCCGCCGGCGACGGACCTGCAGCGCATCGTCTGGCGCGAGTCGATCGGGGCGCCGACCGCTTCCTGATTCGGTGTTCCCTCCCGCTACCGTGGGAGTCATGCCGCAGCTCATCCGCACGTTCGGGCGCATCGTCGCGCGGCACGGGGTCGTGCTCGTGGCCTGGTATCTGGGCGGCGAAGCCCTGCATGTACTGCTCGTGCAGCTCGCCGGGTTCGTCGGCGGCCATACGACGCTCGGCGGGCTCCTGCTGCTTCCGCTCGCGGTGGCGGCGAGGCTGGCCTCGTACGTCGCGATGTACCTGTCGGTGCGGCCGGCGCTGCCGCACATCGCCGCCGCGGAGCACAGCGGACCGCGCGAGTTCGGCGCGGCGATCCTGCCGGCGATTCTGCCGTTCTTCGCGTTCTACGCCGCGTGGGGGATGCTGACCGCCGACCAGATCGAGTTCATGAACATCGCCGCTCGCATCGCGCTCGAGGAGGTCGCGCTCGACGCGACGCAGCTGGGCGATCGCGGCGGACTCATCACCGCCGGAGTGCTTCCGATCACAGTGCTCGTCGTCGCGCTCGCCGCGCGGTTCGCCTTCGCCCGGTTCAGCGGGCGGCTGCCGACCTGGACGCTGATCCTCGCGACCTACGCCGAAGTCCTCTGGACCTTCATGCTGTTCACCCTCGTCGGGCAGTGGTGGGGCGACGCGCTCGACTGGGCAACCACGACGGCCGGCGCGCAGTGGCTCGACGGCATCGGCGACTGGTTCGCTGCGAACATCGCGGTGGTCGCGGTCGTGTGGGAAGCGGGCACATGGGTGTTCGGCATCCTGATCGCCGCTGTCATCGTGCCGGCCGCCTGGCTGCTCGTCGCCGGCGTCATCTACGGCACGACGTTCGAGAGCGCCGTGCCGCGGATGCTGCGCACGGCGACGGAGTCACGCGGATCGGCGGCGATCCTCGCCCGCACCCTGACCAGACGATTCGAGGACCTCTGGGCGGCGATGGCCGTCATCTGGCGCAGCGGCCCCGTGCTGTTCGGCGGCTACGCGCTGGCGTACTGCCTCTGGGCGCTCGCCGAACAACTCGGCACGCGTGGAGTGCTCCAAGCGATCGGCGGACACGACACAGATTTCTGGGCGGCTTACCTGCCGCTCATCCTGGTCGGCGTCGCCGCCATCGCGGAGCCGTTGCGGGTCGCGATCGTCGCGACGGCGTACGACGGCGTGATCGCGCGTCCCGGGTCCGGCCTGGAGCCGCGCGAGCCCGGTGGCCACGTGCTGTCAGAGCTCGACGGGGAAGCGGACGATGCGGCCATCCTCATCGGTGACGTTGAACCAGAACGGCCCTGACGCGTCGTCCGGGACGACGAACACCGCCAGGATGTCGTACGGGGGCGATTCCGCCTGGCAGCGGGATTCCTCGCCATCCGAGGGGATGTCGAGTTCCGACGTCGCGGGCGTCCACACGCGCCGGTCGTCCTGCGCGGTGAGCAGCAACGACCGGCACCCGGTGGCCTCGGCTCCGCCGGTCGAATGCACCCGGACGCTGACCGTGCGCGAACCTTCCGGAGCCTCGAACTCGTCGGCGCGGAGCGAGCTGCTGACCCGCGACGTCGACCGCCTCATCGGCGGACACCACGGTCACCTCGTCCGATTCGATCGACGGCACGACGTCGAACCACACGTGCACCGCGACGACGGCGACGACCGCCACGAGCAGGGCGATCAGTGAGGCACGACGCCCGGACCAGCGCATCAGGACCCCTCCCACTCGGGCGCGACGATCTCGATCTCGGCCTCGGACGGCAGGTCGTCGAGCGATAGGGGCAGCACGACCACATCGTCCAGCTGCGGTGTCGAGTACGAGGTGATCAGGCGCAGGTCGGCATCTCCGGCGTCCACGTCGGAGGGGAGTTCGAACGCGAGCATCCCGACCGTGTCCGTGCCGACGCGGAGCCCGGCACCCAGCAGTGAGTCCCGCATCCGCTCGCTCGCGTGGAAGGTGCGGTCGCCGACCTCGAGCGCCGCGATGATCACCGCGGCGTCCACCTCGGTCTGCGGTGCGGACGCCGCCACGGTCACGACGATCCAGTTGCCGTCGGCTTCCCAGTCGCCGGTGCTGACGCGCTCGGCGAAGGCCGCATCACGGACCTGCGCGGTCAGAGTGCGGCCGGTCGCGGCATCGCCCGCTCCGCCACGGATGGAGAAGGCCTGCGTCAGTGCGATGTCCGGGGGAGTGAGCGCGACCGCAACCCCGGCGACGACTACGAGGGCCGCGCCGATGGCCCAGGGGGCGCCTCGCCTCATGACGACTCCAGCGGAACGACGATCCGGGCCACGAGATCGCCGCGGTCCCAGCTGATGTGGTCGGACGAGAGGATCACCTTCCCGGTGGTGATCTCGGGTTCGTGGACATCGAGCCGGAGGATGCCGTCGGCGAGCGAGCCCTCCGGCACCGGCCAGGCGATCTGCACTTCGGCGGGCACATCGGGCTGGAGCACGACGGTGCCGGGCGAGCCGTCGGTGCGCCAGGACCTGGCGTAGTCCGTCGGCTCCGCATCGACCAGGGCCAGCAGAGGGGCGGCGGTGTTCACGAGCCGAGCTTCGACGCGGTCCACCGATCCGCCGATGTCGATCGGCCGGTCGGACAGATTCTCCACGCGGAGTGTGGCGACCACGAGGGTTTCGCCCGGGTCGGCCTCCATCCGGTCCTCCACGACGTCCGTGGTCTCGGCATCCAGGACCGTGACGGCGTACAGCGAGGTGCGGGCCTCCTCATCGACGCCGATCTCCGTGGGGGAGGCGGAGGCCGGGCGCAGCCCGCCGAAGCCGACGAAGACGGCCGCGATGATGGTTGCGACAAGGATCGCCGCCCAGAGGGGAGAGCCCAGTGAGGCGAGCGCGCGCCCGGATCCGGCGGCTGCCCGGCGCACCGCACCGGGAGTCTCGTCGGTCCTCATCACGCCGAAAGCATAACGGCCTCGTACGCATGCTGTGGCGTGCCGGGGTCAGCGACCCCTACTATTCGCCTAAGGGGAGATCACGATCCAGTGCGGGGAGACGCTGACGTGTTGACAACGCTGCTCGGCAGCAAGATACAGGTACCGACCGTCCGTGAGGCGGGAGTCAGCAGGGGGACGCTCATCGAGCGCGCTCGGGCGAGCGGCGCGCGCGTGGTGTCCGTCGCGGCACCGGCGGGATACGGCAAATCCACGCTGCTCGCGGAATGGGCGGCCACCGAACGGCGTCATGTCGCGTGGGCATCCCTCGACCGCACCGATGTCGATCCCGCTGCGCTGCTCTCGGTGATCGCTGCGGCATCCGCCGCGCTGTCACCGACCATCGCGAGTGTCGCAGACGACCTGCGGGGGATCGGCACTGCGGCGCTCGGACGCTCTGCACCTCTGCTGGCCGGTGCGCTCGCCGCAGCGCCCGAGGATTTCGTCCTGTTCGTCGACGACCTGCACTGGGCCGAATCCGACGAATGCCAGGACGCATTGGAGATCCTGCTCGCTCGTGTGCCACCCGGCTCTCAGGTGGTGATCGCCGGTCGGCGCGAGTCCGCCCTCGTCTGCCGACTGCGCGCCGTCGGCGACGCGTGGGAGATCGGCGTGGACGACCTGTCGCTCGGGCAGGACGGCGCGCGCGCGATCTTCGACAGCGCCGGTGCCGGGCATATCGCCGACGAGCGCCTGGGCGCCATCGTCGAGCACTGCGAGGGGTGGCCCACCGGACTGTTCCTGTGCGCACTGGTCGCCCGGAGCGGTGGGGATCCGACGGCCGTGACCGGGGACGATCGGTTCGTCGCCGACTACCTCTACCGTGAATGCGTTTCGCGACTGCCCGCCGACATGCAGGCGTTTCTCCGTCGCAGCTCGGTGCTCGAGCAGCTGTCGGCGGCATCCTGCAACGCCGTGCTCGGGATCGAGGACTCCCGCGCGCGCCTCGCGGAGATCGAGGCGGCGAACCTGTTCCTGATCGGGCTGGACCGGCACCGGGGCTGGTTCCGTTTCCATCCGCTATTCCGTGAGTTCCTGATCACAGAGCTCGAGCGCGCAGAGGGGGCTGCAGCAGTCGTCGGGTTGCACACGCGTGCGGCCGACTGGCACGAGCGCGGCGGCGCGTCCGCCGAGGCCGTCGAGCACCTCCTGCAGGCAGGCGAGGTCGAGCGCGCTGCGGAGCGCGTCGCCGAACTCAGTCTGCCGATGTACCAGCTGGGGAAGGTGTCCACCGTCAAACGGTGGCTGGCGGAACTCGGCGACGACGTCGTGCGCAGCTATCCGCCGCTGATCGTCATGATGACCTGGAGTGGCATACTCCTCGGCGACGTCCCGGTCGGGGAGCGCTGGTCGGGCGTGCTGGAGGCCTTCGACATCGGCACGCTGCCGGCACACGAGCGACCCGCTTTCGCGTCCGCGAGATCGATGATCCGGGCGGCGCTGTGCATCAACGGGGCCGAGCAGGTGCTCGCGGAGGCGGCCTTCGCGATCGAGTACGAGCCGGAGACCAGTCCGTGGCGGGATCAGGCACTGCATCTCTGGGGATCGGCGTGCCTGCTCGTCGATGAGCGGGCGAAGGCCGAGGCTGCTTTCGAAGAAGCCGTCGATGTCGCGATCGCAGCAGGAAACGCCGACACGGTCATCCTCAGCGCACCTGAGCTCGCACTGTTCGCCATCGACGAGCGGAATTGGGGCGCCGCGCGCGACCATGTGCATCGCGCCGTCGCGGCGATCGATGCCAGTCACATGGAGGGATACCCCACGACGGCGCTCGCGCTGGCGGTGGCATCCCGCGTCGCCGTGCACGACGGCGATCGGGAACGCGGGTTGCGGCTGATCGCCCGCGCGATGCGTGCGCGCATCGGCTGCACGAGTCTGCTGCCGTACGTGTCGGTGCGGGCGCGGATGCAGCTGATCCTGGCGCACCTCGCCGTCGACGACCGGGCAGCGGCTCGGCATCTCATGCGCGAGATCGACGAACTGCTGCGTCGCCGCCCTGATGTCGGTGTGGTGTCTGCCCAGGTCGAGAAGCTGAGGAGCTCACTGGCCGCGGAGCCGGCGGCGGGCGGCAGCGTGCCGTTGACGCCGGCCGAGCTCCGTCTGCTGCCGTATCTGCAGACGCACCTCACGATCGCGGAGATCGGCCGTCGGCTGTTCATCTCCCGCAACACGGTGAGCTCGGAGGTGGGGTCCATCTACCGCAAGCTCGGTGTCACGACGCGCGGAGCGGCAGTGGACCGCGCGAACGAGGTCGGGTTGCTCGGCCGCTGATCGGCTCAGATCTCCGCGTCGGTCACGAGATCGTCGCCATGACCGAGTGCAGCGGCGATCCGAGGGGCGGCGGCGACGGTCCGGGGCAACCCGACATCGCCGATCAGCCCCTCCAGCACCGCGACGATCTCCTGCAGCGAGGCACCGGCGGTGACGGCCTCATCGATCACGGAGCGCATCGACGCAGCAGGAGCATCCGTTGCGATCAGCGCTCCGATGCGCACGAGCGACACGGTGTGCGCATCCAGAGCGTCGGACCAACCGGGATCATCGGCTGCGTCGTCGACCGGGTCGTCGATGCACAGGCGTCTCAGCCTTTCGACGGCATCCACATCAGCCTCCTCAGGGGCTTCACCCGCTGGTGAGCGAAACCCGCTGCCCTCAGTGCATCGCGAGCGACTGCCCAGCGCACCATGCGAATCGTGTGATCCGGTGCACGATTCGCCCTGATCACACGATTCGCATGATGCGTCCGATTCCGCCGCGTGGATACCGTGACGCAGGGCCGCCGCTCGGTGTCCCGCTGAACGCTCGGAAAGGGCACCGTCATGGGTTTCTTCGACTTCCTGCTGTGGATGCTGTGGATCTATCTCGTCATCCTCTGCGTCTGGACCTTCATCTGGATCTTCATGGACGTGTTCCGGGACAGCACGCTGAGCGGATGGGGCAAGGCGGGATGGGTGATCCTGCTCATCGTGCTGCCTTTCCTCGGCGCGCTGATCTACCTGATCGCCCGGGGTGGCGCGATGGCCCATCGCCAGTCGACCGAGATGCATGCGGCCGCCCAGGCGAACGCGGACTACATCCGCAGCGTGGCCGGGACATCCACGTCGCCGTCCGCCGAGATCGAGCGAGCACAGGGGCTGCTGTCGTCCGGCGCGATCTCGCAGTCCGAGTTCGACGCTCTGAAGGCCAAGGCGCTCGCCGCCTGAGCGGAAGGGAGACACGACATGGATGATCTGGAATTCGGACCCGTCGAGTTCGTTCTCGCCGATTTCGCCGGCGAAATGCCCGACCCGCTCGTGATCGAGGCGATCGCGCAACTCGTCGACGCGGGAACAGTACGGCTCATCGATCTTCTGCATGTCTCGCGCGACGCGGACGGCACGGTCCGCTGGCTCGAGGTCGACGACGCCGGCATCGAGCTCGGCAGCATCGATCTCGCTGCGTCGGGCCTCGTTTCGCACGAGGACGTCGAAGAGCTCGCCGAGGGGCTGCCGCCGGGAAGATCGGCACTGCTGCTCGCCGTCGAACTGCTGTGGGCGAAGCATCTCGCTTCCGCCGTGGTAGCGGCCGGTGGGCGGGTCGTCGACTCTGTCCGCATCCCCGCGCCGATCGTGAACGCTGTCGTCGCCGAAGCCGTCGGCGTCTGAGGAAAGGACGAGGATATGCCGCTCATGAGACGAATGGGACGACCGGGCCTGATCGGGATGGCCGCGCGCACAGCCGTCGTCGCCGGGACCGCGAGCGCCGTCAGTGGAAACGTGGCCAGGCGCCAGCAGGGCCGTGCCGACGCCAAGAACGAGCAGCACCAGTACGAGCTGCAGCAGGAGGCTGCTGCGATGGCGCCGCCCGCGCCGGCCGCAGCACCGCCCGCGCCGGTCGCGGGCGGCACCGATGTCGTCGCGCAGCTCCAGCAGCTGGCGACGCTGAAGGCCCAGGGCGTCCTCAGTGAGGGCGAGTTCGAGGCGGCCAAGGCGAAGCTGCTCGGCTGATCCGCCGCGGCACAGGAAGCAAGGCAAGGAGACGACATGACCGAGGACACCCGGACGATCGCGGGAGCGCCGCTTCCGCCCAGCAGAACACTCCCATTCCCACCGAAGGCGTCAGGGAGCTTCGCCGGGCGCACGCTCGCCGACTCGACGTATGCTCCGCTGCCGCCCGAACGCCATCTCGGTGACGACGCCCCCAACATCCTCGTCATCCTCATCGATGATGCGGGGCCGGCCTTGCCTGCGCCCCTCGGCGGAGCGATCGACACACCGACCCTCGAACGCATCCGCAACGAAGGACTCGGGTTCAATCGGTTCCACACCACCGCGATGTGCTCGCCGACCCGTGCGTCGCTGCTCACCGGTCGCAATCATCACCGCGTGGGGGCCGGCCAGATCGCCGAACTCGCGAACGACTGGGACGGCTACTCAGGGCACATCCCGAAGTCGAGCGCGACGATGGCCGAGGTTCTGCGCAACTACGGGTACTCGACGGGCGCGTGGGGCAAGTGGCACAACACGCCCGCCGAGGAGACCACCGCCACCGGGCCGTTCGACCGCTGGCCGACCGGATACGGGTTCGAGTACTTCTACGGCTTCCTCGCGGGGGAGGCGTCGCAGTACGAGCCGAACCTCGTGCGCAACACGTCGACGGTTCTCCCACCGAAGACGCCGGAGGAGGGGTATCACCTCAGCGAGGACATCGCGGACGACGCGATCGGCTGGCTGCGAGACCACAAGACGACAGCTCCGGACAAGCCGTTCTTCATGTACTGGGCGACCGGCGCCATTCACGGACCGCACCACATCATGAAGGAATGGGCGGACAAGTACCAGGGTCGCTTCGATGACGGCTGGGACGTCTACCGCGAGCAGGCGCTGGAAGGCGCCAAGGCGGCCGGATGGGTGCCGCAGGATGCCGTGCTCACACCGCGCCCAGACAACCTGCAGGGCTGGGACGAGATCCCGGACGACCAGAAGCCTTTCCAGGCTCGTCTCATGGAGGTCTGCGCCGGTTTCGGCGAGCACGCCGACGTCCAGGCCGGGCGCGTGGTGGAGGCGCTCGATGAGCTCGGCTACGCCGAGAACACGCTCATCGTGTACATCTGGGGCGACAACGGCTCCTCGGGGGAGGGGCAGAACGGCACGATCAGCGAGCTGCTCGCGCAGAACCAGATCCCGACCACGATCGAACAGCACATCGCCGCGCTCAATGAGCTCGGCGGTCTCGACGCGCTGGGCACGGCGGCGACCGACAACCAGTACCACGCGGGATGGGCCTGGGCCGGATCGACGCCCTATCAGGGCATGAAGCTCATGGCTTCGCATCTCGGCGGCACGCGCAATCCGATGTTCGTGAGCTGGCCGAAGCGCATCGCGCACGACCCGAAGCCGCGTTCGCAGTTCCACCACGTGATCGATGTCGTGCCGACGGTCTACGAGATCCTGGGCATCTCCGCGCCGGACTCGGTCAACGGCATCCCGCAGGATCGCATCGACGGGACCAGCTTCGTCTACGCGATCGACGACGACGCGGCCGACGAACGCCATCGGACCCAGTACTTCGAGATCATGGGCAGCCGCTCGATCTACGCGGACGGCTGGCTCGCCTCGGCGACCGGTCCGCGTCTGCCATGGGTGCCTGGTGCGCCTCCCGGAATCGCGACCTGGACGCCGGACCAGGATCCGTGGGAGCTGTACCACCTCGACGAGGACTGGAGCCAGGCGCATGACCTCGCATCCCTTCATCCCGAGAAACTCGCCGGGATGAAGGAGCTCTTCGCGATCGAGGCGGCCAAGAACGACGTGCTGCCGGTCGGAGCCGGACTCTGGGTGGTCGTCTTCCACCCCGAATATCGCATCTCGGTGCCGTACACCGAATGGGATATGACCGGCGACACCGTTCGGGTGCCGGAGTTCTGCGCCCCGGCGCTCGGCAACAAACCGAACACGGTGACGCTTCACGCGACGCTCCCGGAGCGGGCGAACGGCGTGCTGTACAAGCTCGGCGGCGCCGGCGGCGGGCTCACCTGCTTCCTCGTCGACGGGGTGCTCACGTACGAGTACAACCTGTTCCTGGTGCAGCGCACGACGATCGCATCGCCCGACCCGCTGCCGGCCGGCGACGTGACGATCGAGGTCGACACGACGTACGTCGAGCCGCGACCAGGTGGCCCGCTGTCGGTGACGCTGCGTGTCGACGGGGCAGAGGTGAGTTCTGGCATCGTCCCGATCAGTGCACCGCTGTTGTTCTCGGCGAACGACTGTCTCGACATCGGGCGCGCGTACGGCGGCGCGGTCTCGCGGGCCTACGCCGACCGGATGCCGTTCGCGTTCGAGGGCACGATCGGAAAGGTGCACATCGCATACAGCAGTTGACCGAGGGCAACGGTTGCTGTTTGGCAACTAAAGGTGTATGGTTGACGCAGATCAACTTTCCTATCCAGGAGCAGACACCGTGACCCCCACACCTTCCTCCCCGCCCGAGCAGACGCGCTCGGCCCGCGAGGTCTTCACCGCGATCTCCGGCCTCGTCGTCGGAATGTTCGTCGCCGTGCTCTCGGGCACGGTCGTGTCGACCTCGATGCCCGTCATCATCGCCGACCTCGGCGGTACCCAGGCCCAGTACACCTGGGTCATCACCGCGAGCCTGCTGGCCACCGCGGTGTCCACCCCGATCTGGGGCAAGCTCGCCGACCTCATGGATCGCAAGATCCTCGTCCAGATCGCGCTCATCCTGTTCACGGTCGGCACCGTGATCGCCGGCTTCTCGACCGACACCAACATGCTCATCGCAGTCCGTGTGGTCCAGGGCATCGGCGTCGGCGGTCTGATGTCGCTCGTCATGATCGCGGTCGCCCTCATCATCTCGCCGCGCGAACGCGGCAAGTACATGGGCGTCGTCGGCGGCATCATGGCACTCGGCACGATCGGCGGCCCGCTGCTCGGAGGACTCCTCACCGACGCGTGGGGATGGCGCTCCAACTTCTTCGTCGGCGTCCCGTTCGCGATCATCGCGCTCATCCTGCTGCAGTTCACGCTGCACCTGCCGAAGCCGGCGAAGGCCAAGGTCTCGATCGACTACTTCGGCATCGTCCTGCTCGCCGTCGGCGTCTCGACCCTGCTGATCTGGGTCTCGATGGGCGGCAGCCAGTTCGAGTGGGACTCCGCCACGAGCATCGCGCTGATCGTCGGTGCCGGCGTCGCGCTCGCCGCCTTCATCGCGGTCGAGTTCTTCGTCAAGGAACCGATCGTGCCGATGTCGCTGTTCCGCAACCGCACCTTCACGCTGTCGGTTCTCGCCTCGATCGCCATCGGCGTCTCGATGTTCGCCACCTCGGTGTTCCTTGCGCAGTACTTCCAGCTCGCGCGCGGCGCGACGCCGACCGAGTCCGGCCTGATGACCATCCCGATGATCGTCGGGCAGATGGGCGCATCGATCATCATCGGCCAGCTCGTGAGCCGCTTCGGCAAGTGGAAGGCCTGGATGGTCTTCGGCTCCATCCTGTCGGTGATCGGCGTCAGCCTGATGTCGACGCTGCGCTACGACACCCCGTTCACGCTCGTCGCGATCTACATGTTCGTCCTGGGCGCAGGCCTCGGCATGGTCATGCAGAACCTCACCCTGATCGTGCAGAACGACACTCCGCCGACACAGCTCGGCGCGGCGTCCTCCAACGTCAACTTCTTCCGCACGATCGCGGGCACCATCGGCGTCACGATCATGGGCTCGATCCTGTCGACCAGCGTCGGCGATTACATCGCCGACGATCTCAAGGGCTTCACGCCGACCTCGCAGGAGGAGATCGACGCGCTCACGCACCTCGCCTCGGGTGACGTCCCGAAGATGAACGAGCTCCCGGACACGATCCGCACGATCGTCGAGTCCGCGTACGGTCTGGGCATCGCGGATGCCTTCATGATCGCCATCCCGCTCGCCGTCCTCGGCGTCATCGCGATCGCGTTCATCAAGAACAAGCCGCTGTCCACGAAGACCGCCGCCGAGCAGTTGCGCGAGCAGGCGGAGGAATCGGTGATCGAGATCGCCGAGGCCGAGGTGGCCGCATCCCTCAACACGACCGGAGCCATCCGGATCGACGGAACGCAGCCTTCGACCGGTTCCGTGGCAGTGATCGAGCGCGAAGACGAGGAGCGGAGGCGCTGACATGGCCGCCGCCGACACCGCAGCACAGGTCGACACGGACGACGCGCTCGCGGAGTTCCAGGGGCACCTGAACCTGATCTTCGCGAGGGCGCGCTCGCTCTGGAAGGAATCCGCGGCCCGGATTCACCCGGAGCTGCAGCCGGCGGGGTACAAGCTGCTGGCCTCCATCGCCAGGGCGGGCAGCACCAACGCGCATCAACTCGCCGAGCAGTTTGAGATGGACAAGTCCGTCGTCAGCCGCCAGGTGCGGATGCTGGAGGAGCTCGATCTCATCGAGTCACGACCCGACGAGAACGACGGGCGGCTGCGCGTGCTGACCGCGACGCCGACCGCATGCGCCGCTCTCGCCGATGTCCGCGGCGATCACGCGCAGCGCCTGCGGACGAGCATCACCGGGTTGACGCAGGACGAGATCCGTACGGCGTCGAAGGTGTTCCGTCTCCTCGCGGAGGCGTGACCGCGGCATCCGATGGGCGAAAGGGCAATAACGCACAGTGCACACGCGCGCAACTGTGCGTTATTGCCCTTTCGCGTGGCGGGCGGCCTCGGCGCACGCTCGTACACTGGCCTGTATGAGTGATCTGCCCGCCGCGGGCCCCGAACTCGACCAGGCGGTCGCCCGCGTCGAGCACGAGCTGGGCCGGCTGTTCGCCCGCATCCGCGTCAGCTGGCGCGAGGCGGCGGTGACCGTGCATCCGGACCTCCAGCCGCTGGGCTACCAGGTGCTGACGTCGATCGCGAGCGGCAAGGCGACTTCGGCGGGTGAGATCATCGAGCGCCTGCAGACCGACAAATCGGCGGTGAGCAGACAGGTGCGCCAGCTCGAGGAGCTCGGGCTCGTCGAGAGCGTACCGTCACCGGCCGACCGGCGGGCGCGGGTGCTCGTCGCGACGGACCTCGCGCAGGAGCGCATCGCCGTGGCCCGCGCCCGCTACGAGGAGCGCATCGGCGAGCGGCTGCGCTCCTGGACAGCAGCGGACCTCGACCACTTCGCCGACCTGCTCAACGCGCTCGGCGGCTGACGCCTCAAGCGCGCGGCAGGACCGTCAGCACGCGCTCGACGTGGTCGCGGAACTCCTGCATATAATTCTTCAGGAATTCCTTCGTGCTGTCGACCAGCACATCGCCGTCGTCGCTGAAGATCTCGGGCGAGAAGTGGATGTACGCCTCGGGTGACGTCATCTGACGGGCGTTGCAGAAGCTCAGCACGGCCCGCAGGCTCTGCTGCGCCAGGGCGGTGCCGATCGTGCCGATCGAGGCGCCGATGACACCGGCCGGGATGTGGTCGAACGAGTTCTGGCCCCACGGCCGCGACGCCCAGTCGATCGCGTTCTTGAGCGCGCCGGGGATCGAGCGGTTGTACTCCGGGGTGACGAACAGCACGGCATCCGATGCGGCGATGGCATCCTTCAGCGCGAGCGCTGACGTCGGGTAGTCCTCGTCGAGATCGCGGTTGTAGAGCGGAAGGTCGCCGATCGGGATCTCGGAGAACTCCAGGTCGTCAGGCGCCAGACGGATGAGCGCCTTCGACAGCGTGCGGTTGATGGATTCTTTCGACAGGCTTCCGACGAAGTAGCCGACCTTGTATGTGACCATGACGAGCCCTCCTGCAGGTGTGGCGAATGCGGATCTGAGCACCAGCATGCTCCGGATGACCCGTCGACGAAAGAGGGTCAGGTCGTGATCGGCACGTACAGGACGAGTTCGAGATCGGGGAACTCGCTCGGCGCGACGCCGTGCTGCTCGTAGGTCATGAGTCCGGCGAGCGGATGCTGGAACGACCGCTCGCGCGACACGAATCCTTCGACATCGCGCTCCTGCCAGATCCGCGCGAACTCGGGCGAGGCGGCACTCACCCGTGCGACGATGCCGTCCTCGCGCGGGGCGCTGATCCAGCGCCGCGCGTCGGCTCGGAACTCCCCGACGAAGCGACGGCTCTGCTGCTCCCAGTCCGGCAGCAGCCGCCGGAGCTCCTGATCGGTGAACAGCAACCAGAGGAGGTTGCGATCCTCGGCATCCAGGCTCTCGATCCGCGGGTACAGGTGCGCGTAGGCGATGTTCCAGCCGATGATCGTCCAGTCCGCAGCCAGCAGGAAGGCCGGGAACGCGAACGACTCCAGCAGCCGCCGCAGGCGCTCAGGGGCGCGCACGGTCGCGGCGGCCGGCGCACTGATCTCGCCGTGCCCGCCGAGCGTGAGCAGGTACGTCATCTCCACCGGCCGAAGGCCGAACAGCCGTCCCAGTGCCTCGAGCACCTGTCGGGACGGATTGATCTCGCGTGCCTGTTCGAGCCAGGTGTACCAGGTGACGCTGAGGCCGGCGAGGGTGGCGACCTCCTCACGGCGCAGTCCCTGCAGCCGTCCGCGCGGAGCATCAGGGAGTCCGAGCGCCGTGCGATCGGCACGGGCGCGTCGGTCGCGCAGGAAGGCGGCGAGCTCCTCGCGGCGTCGACGCTCGGCATCCAATGCGGTCTCCTTCGGGTGGTAGTACCACTACTAGTATCACCGCCGTCTGGCGGACGGGGCGAACCTGTGGCGGAATGGTTCCATGCCCGCACTCCGCTCTCGCACCATCACCCACGGCCGCAACATGGCCGGCGCCCGCGCACTGCTGCGCGCCGCCGGCGTGAACGGCGCCGACCTCGGCCGCAAGCCGATCATCGCCGTCGCCAACAGCTTCACCGAGTTCGTCCCCGGCCACACGCACCTCCAGCCGGTCGGCCGCATCGTCTCGGACGCGATCTCGGCAGCCGGGGGCATCCCGCGCGAGTTCAACACGATCGCCGTCGACGACGGCATCGCCATGGGTCACGGCGGGATGCTGTACTCGCTGCCGTCGCGCGACCTGATCGCCGACTCGGTCGAGTACATGGTCAACGCGCACTGCGCCGACGCGCTGGTCTGCATCTCGAACTGCGACAAGATCACCCCCGGCATGCTCATGGCCGCCCTGCGCCTGAACATCCCGACCGTGTTCGTCTCGGGCGGGCCGATGGAGTCCGGTCGCGCGACCCTGGTCGACGGCTCGATCCGCACGCTCGACCTCGTCGACGCGATCTCGGATGCCGTGAACGAGAACATCTCGGATGCCGATATCCAGCGCATCGAAGAGGAAGCATGCCCGACCTGCGGGTCGTGCTCCGGCATGTTCACCGCCAACTCGATGAACTGCCTCACGGAGGCCATCGGACTGTCGCTCCCCGGCAACGGCTCGGTGCTCGCCACCCACACCGCGCGCAAGGCGCTGTACGAGGACGCCGGATCGCTGGTCGTCGACATCACGCGCAAGTACTACGACGAGGACGACGCGTCGGTGCTGCCGCGCAGCATCGCCACACCAGAGGCGTTCGGCAACGCCATGGCGCTGGACATCGCGATGGGCGGATCGACCAACACGATCCTGCACCTGCTCGCCGCAGCACACGAGGCGGGCGTGCAGTTCGGACTCGACGAGATCGACGCCGTGTCGCGCCGCGTGCCGTGCCTGGCCAAGGTCGCGCCCAACGTCGCGGGCGGCGGCAAGACCTATTACATGGAGGACGTCCACCGCGCCGGCGGCGTCCCCGCGATCCTCGGCGAACTGCGCCGCGGTGGCCTGCTCGACGAGAACGTGCACACCGTGCACTCCGCGACCATGGGGGAGTGGCTGGACTCCTGGGACATCCGCAGCGGGTCCACGACCGATGAGGCGTTCGAGTTGTGGCACGCGGCTCCTGCCGGCATCCGCTCGTCGAAGGCGTTCTCGCAGTCCTCGCGCTGGGAGGAGCTGGATCTGGACGCCGCTGGTGGCTGCATCCGCTCCGTCGAGCACGCGTACTCGCAGGACGGCGGCCTGGCGGTTCTCCGAGGCAACATCGCCGTGGACGGTGCCGTGGTGAAGACCGCCGGCGTCGACCCGTCGATCTGGACCTTCTCCGGCCCCGCCGTGGTGTGCGAATCGCAGGACGAGGCCGTGGCGAAGATCCTCGCCAAGGAGGTCGCCGAGGGCGACGTCGTCGTCATCCGCTACGAGGGCCCGAAGGGCGGGCCAGGCATGCAGGAGATGCTCTACCCGACGTCGTTCCTGAAGGGCCGCGGCCTCGGCAAGAAGTGCGCGCTGATCACCGACGGCCGCTTCTCCGGCGGCACGTCGGGGCTGTCGATCGGACACGTCTCACCGGAGGCGGCGTCCGGCGGGGTCATCGCCCTCGTCGAGGACGGCGACATCATCACGATCGACATCCCCACCCGAGGCATCACGCTCGAGGTGTCGGAGGAGGAGCTGGAATCGCGTCGCCGTCGACTGATCGACGCCGGCGGCTACCGGCCCCGCGACCGTGAGCGCGTGGTGTCGCCGGCGCTGCGCGCGTACGCCGCGATGGCGCTGTCGGCCGACAAGGGCGCGGTCCGCGACGTCGACCGCGTCGAGCGCGCGCTGCGCGAGCAGGAGGCACGCGAGGCGGAAGCCGTGCTCGCGGTCTGAGCGCACCGTGACGCGGTGAGTTGTGGATGCCGAGGCATCCGGGTTACTCTCACGATGTGTCCCTGACCTGTCGTTGTTGTCGCTGAGCCTTCCGCTCTCCTTCATCGACCCCAGATCAACCAGCGCCGCTCTGCGCGCACTCCCGTCAGGAAACCACCCGTGCGTTACGCCAACCACATCGCCGAGCTCGTCGGCTACACCCCGCTCGTCCGCCTGAACTCGGTGGCGGCCGGCACCAGCGCCACCGTGCTCGCGAAGGTCGAGTACTTCAACCCCGGCGGATCCGCGAAGGATCGCATCGCGGCATCCATCATCAACGCGGCCGAACGCGACGGACATCTGAGGCCCGGCGGAACCATCGTCGAGGCCACGAGCGGCAACACCGGGGTCGGGCTCGCTCTGATCGCACTGCAGCGCGGATACCGGATGGTGTTCGTCGTGCCGGACAAGTTCGATGGGCCCAAGGTCGCGACTCTGCGCGCATACGGCGCCGAGGTCGTCGTCACTCCGACGAGCGTCGAGCCGAGCGATCCGCGGTCGTACTACAGCGTGGCCGCACGGCTCGCCGCCGAGATCCCCGGCGCGTTCAACCCGAACCAGTTTGCGAACCAGAACGGGCCGCAGGGGCACTTCGAGACGACCGGCCCCGAGATCTGGGCCGACACCGACGGGAAGGTCACCCACTTCGTCGCCGGAATCGGCACGGGCGGCACCATCAGCGGCACCGGCCGCTACCTCAAGCGCGCGAGCGCAGGGCGGGTGCAGGTCATCGGCGCCGACCCGGAAGGATCGATCTACTCGGGCGGACCGATCCACGGCTACCTGGTCGAGGGCGTCGGCGAGGACTTCCTGCCCGAGACCTTCGACGGATCGGTCGTCGACTCCTACGAGCGCGTGTCGGATGCCGAGTCGTTCGCGATGACCCGTCGGCTCGCAGCCGAAGAGGGGCTGCTCGTCGGCGGATCGAGCGGCATGGCCGTCGTCGCGGCGCTGCGGGCCGCGGCATCCCTGAGCGAGGACGACGTCGTCGTCGTCCTCCTGCCGGACCATGGCCGCGGATATCTCGACAAGCTGTACGACGACGCCTGGCTGGCCGAGCGCGGATTCGCGGTGCCGGAGCGCCGGAGCTCCGCCGCGGTGGCGGACCCGAACTGATCCTCACGCGCGGAACCCGGTGAGATATCGTCGGGGACATGGCAGCCGCGACGACGCTCTCCCAAAGTCCGAAGCGCGAAGCATTCGGTTCGCGCAACGTGTTCATCCTCTCCGCCATCGGCTCGGCGGTCGGACTCGGCAACATCTGGCGATTCCCGTACGTCGCGTACGAGGGCGGCGGCGGGGCATTCCTCATCCCGTATCTGTGCGCGCTGCTGACCGCCGGCATCCCGCTGCTGTTCTTCGACTACGCGATCGGGCACCGCTTCCGCGGGTCGGCGCCGCTGGCGTTCCGCCGGATGCACCGTGCGGCCGAGCCGCTCGGGTGGTGGCAGGTGCTCATCAGCGTCGTCATCGCGCTGTACTACGCCGTCATCATCGCGTGGGCCGCCATGTACACCTGGTTCTCGGCGCAGCTGAGCTGGGGTGCGGGCAACGAGGAGGCGTTCTTCGGAGCGGAGTTCCTGCAGTCGGAGGACGTCGCCGAGGTCGGCGTCTCGACGACGTTCGTCCCGCAGGTCGGCATCCCGCTCGCGGTGGTGTGGGTGGTGGTGATCGTGATCATGGCGCTGGGCGTCAAGCGCGGCATCGGCGCGGCGAACACGATTCTCATGCCGCTGCTGACGCTGATGTTCGCGGCTCTCGTCGTGCAGTCGCTCTTCCTGCCCGGCGCGATCGACGGGCTGAACGCGTTCTTCACGCCGAACTGGGAGGCGCTCGCCGACCCGGCCGTCTGGGCATCCGCCTACGGGCACATCTTCTTCTCATTGTCGGTGGCGTTCGGCATCATGGTGACCTACGCGTCGTACCTCAAGCGCAAGACGGACCTCACCGGATCCGGCCTCGTCGTCGCCTTCGCGAACTCCGGCTTCGAGATCCTCGCGGGCATCGGCGTGTTCGCCGCGCTCGGTTTCATGGCCCAGGCGCAGGGCGTCGAAGTCTCCGGCGTCGCAGCCTCGGGGATCGGGCTCGCCTTCGTGGCGTTCCCGACGATCGTGTCGCAGGCGGCCGGCGGGACGATCATCGGCGTCCTCTTCTTCGGCGCGCTGACCTTCGCCGGGGTGACGTCACTGATCTCGGTCATCGAGGTGATCGTCGCCGCGCTCCAGGACAAGCTCGGCTGGAGGCGGGTGCGGACGACGCTGACGGTGTCGATCCCGTTGGCGATCGTCTCGATCGCGCTGTTCTCCACGACGACCGCCCTGATCGTGCTCGACACGACGGATGCCTTCGTCAACGCATTCGGGATCATGGCCGTCGCGCTCGTCGCGGTCGTCGTGGTGGCATGGGTGCTGCATCAGCTGCCGCGCCTGCAGGACCACCTCAACTCGCGTTCGAGCTTCCGCGTCGGCCTGCTGTGGCGCCTGCTCGTCGCCGCGCTCGCGCCGATCGTCCTGGGCTATCTGTTCGTCACCGGGCTCATCGAGAAGATCTCCGAACCGTATGGCGGGTACCCGGTCTGGTTCGTCGGCGTCTTCGGATGGGGGATGGTGATCGCACTCGTGGTCTTCGCCGTCCTGCTCTCGGTCGTGCCGTGGAGCAAGCGCTCGCACGCCAAGGACGACCCCGATTACGACGCGTTCCTCGCCGATGAGCGGTACGAACCGAATCCGGAGACCGCGGCCATGCATCTGGGCGCACAGGCGAAGGGGGCGGGCGCATGACCACGACGGCCATCATCATGATGATCATCGCCATGCTCACGGTCTGGGGCGGTCTCGTCGCGGCCATCGTGAACCTGGCACGGCACCCCGAGGTCGCCGACGACGAGCCGGAGGCTCCGCCGGTCGAGCTCTGAGGCCCGACCGGCGGCGCGAATCAGTCCGCCTGGACCAGGATCTTCGCCCCGGCGCCGCCCCGCAGGGCGTGGATCGCGTCGACGACCCCCTCGAGGGGAACTTCCTGCACCCAGCCGGTCGTGTCGTACACGCCGCGGGACATGGCGTCGATGACCGCGTCGAAGTCCTCGGGAAGGTATGCCAGCGCCCCGGCGATCTCGGTCTCGCCCATCACCAGCTGCGTGGGCAGGAATTCCATGGGGCGCTCATGGATGGCGACGACGACCACGCGGCCGCCCGGCGTCAGGCTCGCCAGTGCGGAGGTGATCGCGGGGCCGGCACCGGCGGCGTCGAAAGCCGCGTCCACCCCCGCCCCATCCGTGAGGCGGGCGACGGCCGCGGAGAGGTCCTCGTTCACCGGATCGACGACCGTCGCACCGAGCGCGGCGATGATGGCGCGACGCTCGGCGCTGGGCTCTGAGACGAGAACGCGCTCGACGCCGCGGGCCTTGAGGGCGAACCAGACGCCGATCCCGATGGGGCCGGCGCCGGCGATGAGCGCCGTCTGCCCGGCCTCGAGGCGTCCACGGGAGACGGCGTGCCAGGCGACGGACATCGGCTCGACGAGAGCTCCCATCCGCAGGTCGACGTTCTCGGGGAGCACGTGCAGCTTCGACGCATCCACCGTCGTGAACGCCGCCATGCCGCCGCCGTTCGAGCTCAGCCCGTGGAAGCCGATCTTCTGGCACGCATTGAACAGGCCTTTGCGGCACGCCGGGCACTCGCCGCAGTAGTAGATCGGCCAGACCGCCGCGCGGTCGCCGACCTTCACATCCGTGACGCCCTCGCCGCGCTCGACCACCGTGCCGGAGAACTCGTGACCGAGGATCTGCGGCAGGGTCGAGCCGGTCACCGGATGGGGGTGATCGAAGTCGAGACCGGCCGCCTCGGGGGAGTAGTACACGTGCAGGTCGGACCCGCAGATGCCGGCGAATGCGTTGCGCAGCTTGACCTGGCCGGGGCCGGGGGTCGGCTCAGTGACCTCCTCGACGCGGAGATCCTCCTGCGCGTGGAACACTGCTGCCTTCATGATTCCTTCTCTCTGTCACGTGGCGGCTTCAGCGCAGCCACCACTCCGGTGAGGCCGCGAGGATCACCTCGACGGCCCGGTCGATGTCGTCCTCGCCGGACGACAGCCAGACTTCGATCGCGCCGATCGTGCCAGCGGTCGCATAGGCGGTCGCCATGCGCACGCCGGCGGGATCGCCGGCGATGCGGGACGGCACGATGTGCGGGTGCAAGCGCACCCAGGTCTCCAGGCCCTCGCGGATCGCGCGCTCCAGCATGCTGCGGACAGGCGCGGCCAGTACCGGATGCATGGCGGCGCGGTAGACATCGGCATACTGCTGAACGTGCGCCAGGAGCGCTCGTTCCGCTTCGCCGATGCCGTCTCGTTCCGGCAGCTGCGTGACCACGGCATCCAGCTCCGCAGCGAGCGCGTCGGAGAGCAGCGCGACGGGATCCGTCGCGTGACGGTAGAAGGTGTCCCGGGTGATGCCGGCCTCACGACAGATCGCGGCGACGCTGATCTCGGTGACCGGGATCAGTGCAGCAAGGGTGAGGACGGCTGCGCGCAGCTTCTCCTGCGAGCGTCGCGACCGTGCGTCCATGTCTCCATTATATGCTACATGTGTCAGATAAAGGCGTAGCCTCGAAGGTGCAAGCGGCGCCGGAGTCGGGTCGCGGAGAGGGAACAATGAGTGCATTCGAGAACAGCGTCGCCGTGGTCACGGGCGGAGTGTCCGGCATCGGCGCGGCCATCACCCAGCGCCTCGTGGACCGTGGTGCCCAGGTGCTCGTGGCGGACATCAATGCGGATGCCGTCGCGGCGGCAACCGAAACGTTCGGGCCGAACGTCGCAGGTCACCGCACCGATGTCACCGATGAGTCGTCGATGGAGGCGCTCTTCGCCGCCGCCGTCGAGCGGTTCGGGACGATCGATGCGGTCTACAACGTCGCGGGCGGATCGAAGCCCGGTGCGATCGTGGACATGGATCTGGCGACCTGGGACTTCAACATCAAGCTCAACCTGTACGGAGCCTTCCTCGGCACGAAGCTCGGAGCGAAGCAGTTCCTGGCCGAGGGCAAAGCGGGGGCGATCGTCAACATCGCCTCGCTCAACTCCCAGGTCCCCATGCACTTCGGTGCGGGGTACTCGACCGCCAAAGCCGGCGTCGTGATGCTCACGAAGAATGCGGCGCTCGAGCTGGGGGAGAAGGGCATCCGCGTCAACGCGGTTTCCCCGGGGCTCGTCTCGACGCCGCTCACGGGCGGACTGCTGGGGCTCGACGGCGTGATGGATGCCTACCTCGACCGGATCCCCGCGAAGCGGCCGGCCGGCCCGGACGAGATCGCCGGCGTCGCGCTCTTCCTCGCATCGCCGGATGCGTCATACGTGAACGGCGAGAACATCGTCGTGGACGGAGCATGGGCGACGACGGGCTATCCGGACCTGCGCCCGTTCATGGCCTGAGCGGTGCCGCCGGATCCGCCGGCTCGGCCACGGGGCGGCGGATCCCGATCCACGACACGACGCCGCCGATCGCGAACAGGGCGGCCGTGACCCACGCCGCATTGTGAAAGCCGTTCAGATCGAGCGCTCCGCCGACGATCGTCGACAGCATGGCCACGACGAGCAGACCGGCCACGCGCGAGATCGCGTTGTTGATCGCCGAGGCGATGCCGCTGCGGCGTTCGTCGATCGCGCCGAGGATCGCAGCGGTGAGCGGCGCGACGGTGAGCGAGAGCCCGATGCCGAGCACGATCATGGCGGGCAGCACCTGCCACCAGTAGTCGAAGTCGGCGGACACCGTCAACAGCAGCAGAGCCCCGACGGCCATGACCAGCGGACCGAGGGTCATGAAGATGCGGGGACCCCAGCGTCCCGCCCAGGCGCCGGCGCGGGCACTCAAGAGGATCATGAGGATGGTGATGGGCAGGCTGGCGAGTCCCGCGGCGGTGGCGCTGAGGCCGGCACCCTGCTGCAGATACACCCCGATCACGAAGCCGTTCAGCGACAGTGCGGCGTAGACGAAGAGTGTCGCCAGGTTGCCCCAGCCGAAGTTGCGGATGCGGAACAGCGACAGCGGCATCATCGACTTCTCGGTGCGCTGGCGCAGCAGGAACGCTCCGAGGAACAGGATGCCGAGGACAGCGGGAATCCAGATCGCGGGCGAGGTCCAGCCGAGGTTCGGCTGCTCGATGAGGGCGAAGACGACCCCGGCGAGGCCTGCCGCGCACAGCGCGCCGCTGAGCCAGTCCACGCGGATGTCGCGGGGATGCTCCGGCAGCCGGAGCCGTGTGAGCAGGACCAGCGTGACGGCTATGGGGATCACGTTGATGAGGAACACGAACCGCCAGGACAGGAAGTCCACGAACAGTCCGCCCAGCAGGGGGCCGATCAGCTGGGCAGAGGTCGTGAACGCCGTCCACACACCGATCCCTCTGGCCTGCACTTCGCCGCGCATCGTCGCGGTGATGAGGGCGAGCGAGCTGGGGACCAGCAGGGCTCCGGCGGCGCCCTGCGCCGCACGGGCGATGATGAGCATGACAGGGTCGAACGCGAGTCCGACGGCGACCGATGAGATGCCGAACGCGATGAGTCCGATGCGCATCACGAACACGCGACCATAGGCATCCGACACGGAGCCGGCCAGCAGGATCAGCGCACTCAACGTGATGAGGTAGGCGTCGACGGCCCACTGCTGCGTGGTGATGCCGCCGCCGAGCTCCTCGCTGATCGCCGGCAGTGCGACCGTCACGACGGTGCCGTCGAGGAAGGTCACGAACGAGGCCAGCACGGCGATGGAGATCACCAATCGCTGCGTGCCGGAGAGGGATGCCGAGGTCACACGCCGAGACTACGCCCGGCAGGGGACACGGAGGCGGTTCGTGGGACCATCCGTCGTTCGCGAACCGGCGGAGCAGGAGATCGGATCCGGGGCCCGGCGCGTCGTGCACGCAGTGATAGCCGAGCTCGTAGGTCGGCACTTCGCTGTCCCCTTCCGGTTCGGCGTTGACGATCGAGCGACCCGTGACCGTCGCGGTCCGGACTCCCGCCGCTGCACTGCGGATCTCACCGCGCGCTCCTGCGCTCGGCCCTCCTGCGCAGCCGAGCGCGGATCCTCCGCAGTTCGGGTTCCGTCGGGACGGTCGTGACATGCTTCCCGCCCGCGCCGTCGTCGTCCGGATCGCGAGGATCGGAGACGAGGACCCACTCGTGCTCGAGGAAGTCTCCGACAGAATCGAAGCCCGGAATCGAACCGAGGTACAGGCCACCGGCACCTCGCGGCCCGAACAGCTCCGCTGACGTGATCGGTGCGCGCACCTGCAACGATCCGAACTCCAGCTCGCCCTGGACGTCGGGCTGAGACAGCCAGGCATCCAGCGCGCGGAAGATCATGGCCGCCTGCTCCTCCGGAAGCCGATGGTCGATCGCGATGAAGGTCGGCCACGTGCCGCCCTCGCCGTCAGACGTCTTGTACGGCGATGGATGGATCGAGTGCGCGATCCCGTGCGTGTGGATCCACTCGGCATCCTTGCGGGCCTCCGGAGCGGCGACCCGGACGCGGAAGGCGAGCACGGCGACGGAGACGAGCAACCAGATGACGATTCCCACCCAGGCGATCCAGTAGCTCCACGGGCCGGCTTGGACGCTCTCTCCGAAGACCGTGCCGCCCCAGCCGATGCCCGTCGGATTCGTGATCGCCCCGTGGATCATGACACCGAGGGCGGCGAGGGGCAGGCATACCCAGAAGGTCGGCGCGTAGTAGAACTCGATCCGATCGAAGCCGCTCGGATCCTCCCAACGGGCGACCTCGTCGATGGATTCAGGGCGCGGCGCTCTCCCCGGCCGCACGAAAACCGGCAGGCGGGTCGCAGCGGCCCGTGCCCACACTGTCGACGGATCGCCCGGCCACACGGTCTGCGGAGTATCGGAGTGCATCGTCGCTCCCTCGGTCGAGGTCTGAGCGACCAGGATGCCACCGCGGCAGAACTACCGATCACAGGAGACCGGGGCATCCCTCGGATTCCCCATCGACTCCGCACCGCCTCCGGGTCTACTCTGGCGTCAGGCGGGTCCCCTGCCCGCTTCTCACCGGCGAGAGCCGCAACGACGAGCGAGGTGCGAGATGGATTCGATGATGATGGGCGCCATGTCCGAGGACATGATGTCGATGCCAGGCATGCCGACGATGGACATGGCCGTCATGCAGGCGTGCATGGATGCCTGTTCGGCCTGCGAGCAGGCCTGCACGGTCTGTTCGACGCAGATGATGGACTGCTCGACGGCGTGCATGAACTGCGCCGACATGTGCAACACGATGATGCGCTCCATGATGCGCATGCAGGGCATGACCGTGGCGAGCATGGAGGCGATGCTCGACGCCTGCATCGCCATGTGCCGGATGTGCATGGAAGCCTGCATGCAGCACGCCGAGCACAGCGAGGTCTGCAAGATGTGCGCTCAGTCGTGCCAGGCCTGCATGGACGCGTGCATGGCCATGAAGAACATGATGATGGCGGCGGCCTGAAGTCCGCTCGCCGACGCGTCAGGCCGTCGCGACGTTGAACTGCGTGCGTCCGACGGCGAGCACGTGGTAGCGGCGGTGCAGTGCCACCGGCGTGCCGACGCCGGCTTCGAGCGCGGCACCGGAACCGTTCCACAGGGTGTGTGCCGCGCCATCGAGATCGCGCACGACCAGGGTGCCGGCCACGGCATCCGCTGCTTCGACGATCCCGTCGACCCACTCGGTCGGCGTCGCCGACGCGAGCCGGGCCTGGATCAGATGCAGAGCATGCCCCGGCGCGAACGAGGAGCAGACGTCACCGTGGTCGCACATGCACGCCGCACGCTCACGCACCTGAAGGGGCGAGAAGGCGGGCTGCGAGCTGGACACGATGATCTCCTGACGGTCGGGATGTTCCAGCAAGAGTAAGACGGGGTCGCTGTTGACGGAAGCGGTCCCGACACGCGCCGAAACAAACCGGCTCAGTGCGGCGTGTGGGCCTCCAGAGCCTCGGCCAGCGCATCGCGCACCGCCACGACGGCGGCGCTTTCTCGCGACGACGCCCTGGTCGCCGCGAAGATCTCGCGCACGGGCGAGCCGGGCAGCTCGAGCAGCCGCACACTGGCGCGTCCGCCTGTCCACACGAGGTCGGGCAGCATCGCGACCGCATGCCCCGCGGCGACCAGTCGGGCGTGAGCGATCAGGTCGGTCGCCTCGAACCGCACATCCGGCTCGAATCCCGCCGCGCGGCATTGCTGCACGGCCCACCGCCGCACGGCCGCGCCCTGCGGCTCGAGCACCCAGGCGCGATCGCGCAGGTCCGCCAGCTCGACGGCCGCATCACCGCGCGACACGGCCAGCCGGATCGGATCGCGGCCGAGCAGCGTCCGCTCGATCCCCTCGCTCACCGGGCGCGTGTGACCGGGGTACTGCTCGGCCACCACGAGGTCGAATGCGCGCGCCTGCAGTTCGAAGAGGGCGGTCTCGGGCGCCAGCTCGCGCATCTCGACCCGCAGCTCCGGCATCCGCTTCGACAGGATCGTGAGGGCGGCCGGAACGAGAGCCTCTGCAGCCGTCGGCATGACCGCGATGCGCACGCGTGCCGGGGTGTTCTGCGAAGTCGACAGCTCAGCGCGCGCCGCTTCGTCCAGTTCGAGGGCCCGCGCGGCGTGCGCGGCGAGCACCCTGCCCTGCGCGGTCAGCCGGACGCGCCGCCCGTCGGGTTCGAGGAGCGCGACTCCGGCCTCGCGCTCGAGCTGGGCGAGTTGCTGCGACACCGTCGACGCGCTGTACCCCAGCGACGTCGCGACCTCGGCGATCGTGCCCCGCAACGCCAGTTCATGCAGCAGCCGCAGGCGTCTCAGCTCGAACACGGCAGCCCCTCATAATCATCGACTAATACGAACAGTATCCATCGTAAACGTGCGCTTTTCCTGGCCGATGATCGAGCGCACACTGAGACCATGAGCTCTGTCGCGTCCTCCGCCGAAGCATCCGTCTCCGACCTCGCAGACCTCGCCGACGACGCCGTCGCGCTGGTCAGGCAGTGGCTCGTCGAGAGCCGGGAGGTGCCGGTGGATGCCGCGGGCGAGCGTCTCGCCGGCGTCCTGCGCGACGAGAACGGCCTGGACTTCACCGTCGGCTTCGTGGACGGCGTGGTCCGTCCGGAGGACACGAAGGTCGCCGCCCGAAGGCTCAAGGAGCTCGTGCCGCTGACACCCGGCTTCCTGCCTGCACCGATGCGCGCGGCGATCGGCCTCGGCGGCGCCACCTCCACGATGCTCCCGGGCATCGTCGTCCCCGCGGCCCGCGCCGTGCTGCGTCAGATGGTGCGCCATCTCATCGTCGACGCGCGCGACGAGAAGCTCGGCGCCGCGATCACGCACATCCGCGAGTCGCAGGGCGTGAAGCTCAACGTCAACCTGCTCGGCGAGGCGATCCTCGGCCGCGACGAGGCATCCCGCCGACTCGAGGGCACGCGTCGGCTGATCGAGCGCGACGACGTCGACTACGTGTCCATCAAGGTCTCGTCCACGGTCGCCCCGCACAGCCCGTGGGCGTTCGACGAGGCCGTCGCGCACGCAGCAGAGGCGCTGCACCCGCTGTACGAACTCGCCGCGAAGGATGACACCTTCATCAACCTCGACATGGAGGAGTACAAGGACCTCGACCTGACGATCGCGGTGTTCACCGGCATCCTGGACCGGCCCGAGTTCCACGAGCTCGAAGCCGGCATCGTGCTGCAGGCGTACCTTCCGGACGCCCTCGGCGCGATGATGCGCCTGCAGGAGTGGGCCGCCGCCCGCACCGCGTCCGGCGGCGCACCCATCAAGGTGCGCGTCGTCAAGGGCGCCAACCTTCCGATGGAGACGGTGGATGCCGAGACGCACGGCTGGCCGCTCGCCACGTGGTCGACCAAGCAGGAATCGGATGCCTCCTACAAGGCGGTCCTCGAATACGCGCTGCGCGCGGAGCACGTCGGGAACGTCCGCATCGGCGTCGCCGGCCACAACCTGTTCGACATCGCCCTGGCCTGGCTGCTCGCAGAGCGCCGAGGCGTCACCGACGGCATCGAGTTCGAGATGCTGCTCGGCATGGCCAGCTCGCAGGCGCAGGTCATCAAGCGCACCGTCGGTTCGCTGCTGCTGTACACGCCCGTGGTGCACCCGGACGAGTTCGACGTCGCGATCGCGTACCTGATCCGCCGACTGGAGGAGGGCGCGTCCCCCGAGAACTTCATGTCGGCCGTGTTCGACCTCGACGAGGACCCGGCGCTGTTCGAGCGTGAGAAGCAGCGCTTCCTGGCATCCGTCTCGTCGATTCCGGCCGGCGTCCCCGGCCCGAACCGGATCCAGGACCGGCAGCAGCCCGCAGTTCCCGCCCCGACGGACGGTTTCGAGAACACCCCGGACACCGACCCGTCGCTCGCGGCCAACCGGGTGTGGGCCGACGGCATCCGCTCGCGCATGGCGGACTCGGTCCTGGGGAACGACACGGTCACGGCCAACACGCTGTCGACGCCGGAGCAGGTCACCGCCGTGATCGAGAACGCCGTCGCCGCGGGCGAGGCGTGGCGCGCGCTCGGTGCCGAGGGGCGCGCCACGATCCTGCACCGTGCCGGAGATGTGCTGGAAGCGCGTCGTGCCGACCTGCTCGAGGTCATGGGATCCGAAGCGGGCAAGGTCATCGAACAGGGCGACCCCGAGGTCTCCGAGGCGATCGACTTCGCGCACTACTACGCCGAGTCCGCACGGGCGCTCGCCGACGTCGACGGTGCGACCATGCGTCCCGTCGAGCTCACCGTCGTGACCCCGCCGTGGAACTTCCCGGTCGCCATCCCGGCCGGCTCAACGCTGTCGGCGCTCGCCACCGGCTCGCCCGTGATCATCAAGCCCGCCCGACAGGCGCGGCGCTCCGGCGCCGTGATGATCGAGGCGCTGTGGGAAGCCGGCGTCCCGCGCGAGGTGCTGCAGTACGTACAGCTCGACGGCCGCGAACTGGGCCAGCAGCTCATCAGTCACCCGGCTGTCGGACGGGTGATCCTCACCGGCGGCTTCGAGACGGCCGAGCTGTTCCGCGGCTTCCGCAAGGATCTGCCGCTGCTCGCCGAGACGAGCGGGAAGAACGCCATCATCGTCACGCCGTCGGCGGATCTGGATCTCGCTGCGAAGGACGTCGCGTACTCGGCCTTCGGCCACGCCGGTCAGAAGTGCTCGGCCGCCTCGCTCGTCGTGCTGGTCGGCTCGGCCGCGAAGTCGGAGCGGTTCCGCCGCCAACTCGTCGATGCCGTGCGCGCCTACGACGTCGGCTCGCCGACGGACGGCTCGAACCGGATCGGCCCGCTGATCGGACCGGCCGACGGCAAGCTGCTGGACGCCCTGACCACGCTGCATCGCGGCGAGTCCTGGCTGCTCGAGCCGGAGAAGCTCGATGAAGCGGGGCAGCTCTGGCGTCCCGGCATCCGGGAGGGCGTGGCCCGAGGCAGCGAGTTCCACCGGGTCGAGTACTTCGGGCCCGTGCTCGGCATCATTACCGCAGACACGCTCGACGAGGCGATCGACATCGTGAACGAGATCGATTACGGGCTGACCAGCGGCATCCACTCGCTCGACGAGGACGAGATCCAGCAGTGGCTGGCCGCGATCGAGGCCGGCAACGTCTACGTCAACCGCGGGACCACGGGTGCGATCGTGCAGCGTCAGCCGTTCGGCGGCTGGAAGAAGGCCGCCGTCGGCGCCGGGTCCAAGGCCGGCGGACCGAACTACCTGGTCGGGCTCTCGGAGTGGTCGGATGCCGAGGTGCGCTCCGACACGACGCTGGACGATCTGGCATCATCGGCCCTCGCTCTGGTCGAGGGATCGGATGCCTCCTGGCTCCGCGGAGCTCTCGCGACGGACATCGACGCCTGGTCGTCCGAGTTCGGCGTCGTCCGCGACGCGACGGGACTCGTCACCGAGCAGAACCTGCTGCGCTATCAGTCGCTGCCGGTCACGATCCGGTTCGAAGGTTCGCGCGTCGTCGAGCTGATCCGCGTCGCGGCGGCCGGCCGACGGGCCGGTTCCCGCGTGACGGCGAGCGTCGCGTCGCCCCTGCCGTCGGCCGTGGTCACCTGGCTGGGCGCGCACGACGTGACGGTCGTCACCGAGGACGACGCCGCGTGGGCGGCGCGGGCGCGTCGCCTCGCGGCATCCGATAATCGGGTCCGTCTGATCGGAGCGGATGCCTCGGTGACCGCCGAGGCCGTCGACGGTTCTCCGAGCCTGGCGCTGTACGCGAACCCGGTCGTGTCGGCTGGCCGCGTGGAGCTGCTGACGTTCCTGCGCGAGCAGGCCGTCTCGATCACGGCGCACCGTTTCGGAACCCCGCGCCGCTACGACGTTCCGCTGCTGGCGCCGGTGCGCTGATCGGCCGGTCATCGTGCACCTGATGCCTGGGCGCATTCGGATCCGGCCGGTGTAAACTCGCCGGGTGCTGTTCACGATGAGCGCCCTCGAGGCGCGGAAGGTGGCCGCAGGCGCGCATCGCGCCGGCGGCAGAGGCTGACCGACAGCCGGAGGCGGAATTCCCGTCCCCGGTGACGCGTCGTACCCGGCATCCCTCTGAGCGGATGCCTGACCTCACATCCTTCTTCAGGCCGTCACGGCCCCGTACGAAAGCTCTCATCATGCGTCCCATCGACGAGCGCGAGATCCGCGCCTCCCTCATCAATGCCTCCCGCAAGGAAGCCGCCACTCTCGCGATGCCGGCCGGTTTCGCCGACATCGACTTCGACCGCCTCGACTATCTGGGGTGGGTCGACGCGAAGCATCCGCGTCGTGCATGCATCGTGACCGAGGTCGACGGCGTGCTCACCGGCGCGCTGCTGCAGCGCGCCGAGCAGCGCGTTCAGACGCGCGCGCAGTGCTCCTGGTGCGAGGACGTCACCCTGCGCAACGACGTCCAGTTCTACGCGGCGCGCCTGGCCGGCCCGCGCGGTCGCAACGGCGACACGATCGGCACCCTGGCGTGCGCGGAGTTCGGATGCTCCCGCAACGTCCGGATGCTGCCGCCGCTCGCCTACGAGGGCTATGACCGTGAGACGGCGCGCGAACTGCGCATCCTGAAGCTGCAGGAGAACGTCGCGGCGTTCGTGCGCGAGATCCGCGGCTGAGGTCATCATCCCGTCGCCGTTCGCGTCGCACGGTCGTGTGTGTCGACGCGAACGGCGGCGGGCGGCGTGAGGCTAGCTCTTCCGGCTCGCGCGCAACTGCTGAAGAAACTCGCGTGAGGTGGCGTCGTCGATGCGGTGCACCTGGTGGCCGAGCTCTTCGAGCCAAGCAGCGCCGCCGGTACCGGTCGCCGCGCCGATGACGACGCGGCTGATGCCGAACTGTCGGATGAGGCCGGAGCAGTACCAGCACGGCTCCGCCGTCGTCACCATCGTGGTGCCTGCGTAGGACTCCTGATAGGGAGCATCTGAGAAAGCCTCGGTCTCGGCATGCGCGGAGACATCTCCGTGCTGAACGAAGCGATTGCGGCCGAGTCCGAGAACCTCGCCGTCCGGCCCGACGAGCACGGAACCGATCGGTTGACCGCCCTCCTCGTCGCCCGCACGGGCCTCGGCGAGGGCGATGTCCATCCAGGCGCGCGCGCGTTCGGGGGTGATCTCGACGGCGGTCGCGGTGCTGATGTCGGTCATGGTGGTGCGTCCTTTCTTTCGGGGAATCTGCGACCGACGCCGTCGTCGGGGGAGGTCAGTCTCGAGGCTCTGAGTACGAGGGGTCGGTGATCTCGCGTACTCGGTGCAGATGCTCGAGAGTGAGTTGAGCGGCCGCGTCGGAATCTCTGCGGCGCACGGCGTCCAGGATCCGTGTGTGGTCGTCATTCGCCGCGTCCCACGTTCCGGGTTTGGGTTGGAGCATGTTCGGCCGGGAGATCGACAGCACGGGGGCGAGCATCAGTTCGAGAACGGTATTGCCCGTCGCGCGCAGCAGGCGCAGGTGGAACTCGTGGCTGTGTTCGCCCCGTGTCCAGCCAGTGTGATCCTCGCGCTCGGCATCGACGAGCGCCTGCAGCGCGTCGACGTCATCGTCCGTTCGGCGCAACGCGGCCTGCCTCGCGCACGGGACCTCGAGCATGATGCGCGCCTCGGTGAGTTCCTCCGGCGTGATGGAGTCGCTGCCGACCAACAAGCCGAGTCGGGATTCGAGGAATTCACTCACATCATCGAGCTCGATCTGAGCGACGAATGTGCCTCCGTTGACGCCTCGTTCGGTGCGCACGAGCCCCATCGAGCTCAGCATGCGCAGAGCCTCGCGCACGGTATTGCGCGATACGCCGAAGGCCGCTGCCAACGACGATTCCACCGGTAGCCGTTCCCCGGGGGCCAGCGAGCCGTTCAAGATCAGCAGCTTCAGCTGGCTCGCGACCTGATCATAGGCAGGCCGGATACGGGCGAAGGCCAGATCCGTCTCCAGGGGCATGCGAACTCCTTGCGGTGGGTGACAAGGGAACGATAGCGACTGGCGGATGCAATTGTCCAATGTTTTTCGTTGCGGGGCCGCACCGCTGGCGATCGTGCCTGCGAAACACGTTTGAGCGCGGGAATTTACAGATCAGAAACCCGCGATGCCTGCCTGATGTCCCAAGATCGGCTTTATCGGAATATGTCCGATGTTTTACTTCACCGCTCGATGGCGAGCTGAGATCACCTTCGAACATCGAGAGGAGAGACATGCCGAGTTACGTCGCCCGCCGGCTCGCTCAGGCCGTGATCACAGTTTTCGCCGTGCTCACGATCGGCTTCTTCCTCGGCAGGCTCAGCGGCAAGCCGGGCGCGCTGATCCTGCCGGAGGGCGCCACCCAGGCCGAGATCGACGCCGTCAACGAGAACCTGGGCTTCAACCAGCCGTTGCTGGTGCAGTACAGCGAGTTCCTCGCTGGGCTGTTCCGTGGCACGGTCGGAGACTCCTACCGGCAGAAGGTGCCGGCGCTGGACCTCCTCATCGATCGCGTCCCGGCCACATTCCAACTCGCGATCACGTCGTTCGTGATCGGCCTGGGGGCGGCATTCATCGTGGCGCTGCTGATCTTCATTACGCGATGGAATTGGCTCCGACTGAGCCTGCTCTGGCTCGGGAGCCTTCGTCAGTCCGTTCCGGATTTCCTGTTCGGTGTGCTGCTGGCCTTCGTCTTCTCCGTGATGCTGGGCCTGCTGCCGTCGCTCGGAAATCAAGGGCCGCAGAGCCTGGTGCTTCCCGTGGTCTGCCTCGCGACCGCACAGTTCGCGTTGTATCTGCGTCTGATCGGCTCGGCGCTCGGCGAACAGCAGGGACAGGACTACGTCAGGGCCAGCTATGCACGTGGACAGGGGCATCCGATGGTGGTGGTCCGTCAGATGACGCCGAATGCGCTGGTCCCCGTCCTCACGATCGCCGGCCTCAACCTCGGCGGTCTCCTTGGAGGGACAGTCATCGTCGAATCCGTCTTCGCATGGCCAGGCATGGGGCAGGTCCTGCTGCAAGCGGTCAACGGACGGGACTTCCCCGTCGTGCTCGGCGGACTCGTGATCGTCGCGGCGTTCTTCGTGGCCGTCAATCTGATCGTCGATCTCGTCACTGCCACCATCGACCCGAGAGTGAGGCTGTCATGACTGTCGCGCTGTCCCGCAGAGCGATCCCGGTACGAGCCCGTCGCGCCCGAACGCGAGTCCGGCGCGCATCGGGCACGGTGCCCATGTTCATCGGCATCGGATTGTTGTCGGTCATCGCACTGCTCATCATCGTCGTCCCGTTCCTGCCGCTCTACGATCCCTACGGCCAGAGCTTGACCGACGCGATGCTCCCACCGTTCGCGTCGAGCGCGCATCCACTGGGCACCGACTCACTGGGGCGCGACGTACTGTCTCGCCTGGCCTTGGCAGGCATGGTGTCGGTCGGCATCGCCGCGATCGTGGTGGCGCTCAACTTCATCATCGGCGTCACCCTCGGACTCATCGCCGGCTACCGAGGAGGATGGCTCGACACCGCCATCGGGTCGATCTCCGACATTCAGCTCGCCATGCCCGTCGTGATCCTGTTGATCGCCCTCTCCGCCGTGTTCGGCCCGAGCACGCAGCTGATGGTCATCACGTTGGGGGTCACCTACTGGGTCGGCTACGCCCGGGTCGCCAGGGCGATGGCCATGGGGCTGAGAGACCGCGACTTCGTCGTCTCCCCTCTCACACAGGGGGGCTCGCACGGTCGCACCGTGTTCGCGCACGTGCTGCCGCAGGTTCTGCCGCAGATGGCCGTCATCGCCTCATTCGACATCGCCGTGATCGTGGGCATCGAGTCCTCGCTCGACTACCTGGGCCTCGGTGTCCAGCCGCCGGTGCCCAGCTGGGGCGCCATGATCACCGAAGGACAGAAGTACCTGCAGATCAATCCGATGCTCGTGATCCTTCCCGGAATCGCCCTGTTCCTGCTGGTCGCGGGCATGCAGTTCCTCAGCCAGCGCTTCACCACCGAATCCGTCGCCGCAGAGAGAAAGGCAGGCCGTCGATGAGCGCCGCCCCCGTCCTGAGCATCACCGATCTCGTCGTGAAAGCGGAGACTCCCACCGGCGATGTCACCCTGGTCGACGGCGTGAGCCTCGATGTGGCCGCAGGAGAGGTCGTCAGCATCGTCGGGGAATCCGGCTCCGGCAAGTCGATCACCATGCTGGCCGTTATGGGACTCCTTCCCGCGGGGACCTGGATCGACTCCGGATCCATCCGGTTCCACGGCACGGAGCTGACGACGCTGACCGCGCGGGAGTTCAACAGCATCCGAGGCGGCCAGTTGGCCATGGTCTTCCAGGATCCGATGACGACGCTCAATCCGGTCCGTCGCGTGGGGAGCCAGCTCGCTGAGGGGATTCGGCTGCACGACCGCACCGCGAGCCGCTCCTCGTCGCGACGACGGGTCGTCGAGCTGCTCGACAGCGTGGGGATCGTCGAACCGGCAACGAAGGCCAAGGACTATCCGCATCAGTGGTCGGGCGGGATGCGTCAACGTGCGCTGATCGCGGGCGCGATGGCACACGACCCCGCGATGCTCATCGCCGACGAGCCGACGACAGCGCTGGACGTCACGATCCAGGCGCAGGTCATGAAGGTCCTCGCCGCTGCCAGAACGGAAGCAGGCTCTGCGATGATCCTCATCACGCACGACCTCGGCCTCGTGGCGCAGGTCGCCGACCGGGTCGCCGTGATGTACAGCGGACGCATCGTGGAGATGCAGGACGTCTACGGCATCTTCGAGTCTCCGCGGCATCCGTACACGGCAGGCCTGCTCGCCAGCGTTCTGAGCCTCGAAGACGACGATGCCGCGGCCTACGCGATCCCCGGTCAGCCGCCCACACCCGCGACTCGCGGAGAGGGATGCGCCTTCCAGCCGCGCTGCGCGGTCGGGCGCGATCGGCCGGAGTGTGCGATCGCGCCCTCGCTCGCGGTCGCCGATGGCATGGCGATCGCATGCCATGTCCCGCTCATCGATGGGCGTCTGCCGGTCGTCGACAGCTTCCCGCGAACAGCCACGATCACGGAGGGGGTCAGGGCCTCATGACCACGCTCAGCGAACGGCGCCGCCTGCGTCGTCTTCCCGAGACCCCGGCGGCCACGGGCTCGGGGGAACTCGCTCTCGAGATCGTCGACGTACGCAAGCACTTCACCAGACGCGTGGGCTTCGCGACCGAGACCTTCCGTGCTGTCGACGGCGTCTCTCTGCACGTCGCAGCAGGGGAGACGGTCGGACTCGTCGGCGAATCAGGATGCGGCAAGTCCACGCTCGTCCGCACCATTCTGGGACTTCACCAGCCGACCTCCGGCACGGTGCGCGTCATGGGCGCCGATGTGAACGCCTGGGGAGCGAAAGAACGCGCACGTGCCAGAGCGAACGCCCAGGTGGTGTTCCAGGATCCGTACTCCTCGCTCGATCCGCGCATGACGGCGAAGCGCATCGTCGCCGAACCGCTCTGGTTGAACCGGCAGTATTCGGAGAAGCGCGTGCGAGAACTGTTTGACTGGGTCGGGCTTCCCTGGGAATACGCGTCGCGCAAGGCATCCGCCTTCTCCGGTGGGCAGCGGCAGCGCATCGGCATCGCGCGGGCTCTCGCGCTGCACCCTCGTCTGGTGATCCTCGATGAGCCCGTTTCGGCGCTGGACGTCTCCATCCAGGCGCAGGTGATCAATCTACTCGCCCAGTTGCAGCACGAACTGGGCGTGGCGTACCTGTTCGTGGCCCACGATCTCTCCGTCGTCCGCCACGTCTCGCACCGCGTCGCCGTGATGCGTCGAGGCGTCATCGTCGAGCAGGGCCCCACCCGCAGCATCTTCCACGAACCGCAAGAGGAGTACACCCGAACCCTCCTCGACGCGATCCCGATCCCCGACCCACGACGTCGGGTGCACTGAAACGCCGCCCTCGCACCTTCCTGCACTTCCCCGATTGGAGTCCCATGTCCCGTACCCGCACTCGTATCAGGCGCACCTCTGTCGCCTTCGTCTCGACCGTTGCCGTCGCCCTCCTGGCCGCGTGCTCCAGCGCACCCGCAGCCTCGACCGGAGCCGGTGCCGACAAGACCGTCACCGTCGCGATCACCCAGGATCCCGAGAACCTCAATCCCGTCGTCGGGGGATCGTTCGGGGCGCTCAGCCTCGAGTTCAACCTCTTCGACCAGCTCGCCGAGATCGCCGTCGACGGCAGCGTGGTCCCGCGCGCCGCCTCCGAATGGAGTTCGAACGAGGACTTCACCGTCTGGGATTTCACGCTCCGGGATGACATCGTGTTCCACGACGGCACCCCGATGACGGCATCCGATGTGGTGTTCTCGTTCGAAGAGGTCCTTGCGGACGCCGACAGCAACCGCCAGCTCTGGCTGACCGACATGGTCGCGGTCGAGGCGGTCGACGACACGCACGTGCGCTTCACCCTGTCGACGCCCTTCTCCGAGTGGCCGCGACAGACCACACTCATCTCGATCGTGCCGCAGGCGGCCTACGAGGAGGTCGGTGCCGATGCGTTCAGTGAGGCTCCGGTGGGCTCCGGCCCCTTCCGGTTCGAGAGCTGGCAGCGTGGACAGTCGGTCGTGGTGACGAAGTTCGACGACTACTTCGGCGGGGCGCCGAAGCTCGATACCGTCGAGTTCGTTCCGGTGCCGTCGGACGATGCCAGGGTGACCGGCGTGCAGTCCGGCACGGTCGACATCGCGGCCATCCCGACCGCGCAGATCGCCGCGGTGGACAACACCGGCAGCGCCGATGTCGTGAGCATCCCCAGCCACCAGGTCGTCTTCCTCGGATTCAACACCGAAAGCGGCCCCCTCGCCGACCCGGCGCTGCGCAGAGCCGTGTCGTACGCGATCGACAGGGACGCCATCGTCGAGACCATCCTCGACGGCAACGGGCAGACGAACAGCCAGCTCGTCGCTCCCACGGTCGTCGGATTCGCGGATGACCTCGCCCCCGTCGAGTTCGACCAGGCGGCTGCCGAGGCGGAGCTCGCCGCATCGGGATACGGGGGTGAAGAGGTCGCTTTCCAGTACGCGCTGGACGGCGTGATCCCGATGGGTGCCGAGATCGCTCAGGCCATCGCGGGGCAGCTCGAGGAAGTCGGGATCACGGTGTCGCTCGAGGGCACAGACAACGCGAGTTATGACATCACCACGCGTGAGCACGGTCTCACGGGGCTCTACCTCGGCCAGTTCAGCCCGTCCATTCTGGATGCCGGGCTCCCGCTGCGATTCCTGTTCGCGCCGGAGGCGACCAACTACTTCGACGACGCAGCGATCGAGCAGCTGGTGGCGGATCAGAAGGCCGTGGCCGACGACGCGCGGCTCGACGTGATCTCCCAGATCTGGCAGAGCAACCAGGACAGCTCCTACCTGGCTCCTCTCTACACGCCGGATGCCGCATACGGCGTCAGCCCGGAAGTGGTGTGGGAGCCACGACCCGACGGCCTTTTCATCATGAAGGACGCGGACGCCCGCTGAATCACCACCGATTTCTGACAGAAAGGAACCCCCGATGGCTCGCAAGACCTATGACGGCTGGCTGAACGGCGAGTACTCGTCGCCGGTCGATGTCCCGTCATCCGACGTGGCACTGATCGTGATCGACATGCAGAACGCCTTCCTCAAGGAGGAGTACTCCCTGGGCATCGCGCCGACTCAGGAACCCTTCGCCGCCGCGCTGCCCGGTTCGATGAAGCTCGTCGAGGCCGCACACGCCGCCGGAGTCCCGGTGATCTACACCCGCTACGCCTATCTGCCCGGCAACGAGGATCAGCTGGATCCCGTGGGCCGCGCGGAGGGCACCGCGCTCGCTCCACGACTGGTGGCCGACACCGCGGACATCGAGATCGTGGACGAACTCGCCCCGATCGCGGGCGACATCGTGATCGACAAGTCCCGGCCGAGCGCCTTCTACGGCACACGGCTGGAGCCGCTGCTCACCGCCCGCGGCATCCGCAGCGTCGTGATCTGCGGGGTCACCACCAACATCTGCGTCGAGACGACGGCCCGCGATGCCGCGCAACGCGGGTACCGGACGTATGTGATCGAGGATGCTGTCGGCGAGGCGGAGCTCAGCAGACATTGGCACGCGCTCTACACGATCGAGTTCATCTTCGGGACCGTCGCCACGGTCGAAGACGTGCAGCGGTCCTGGGGTGCACCGGTCACCGGCGTTCCCGGTTACCCACTCAAGCGCGGCGAGAACGTCACCGATCTCGCGTGGCGTGAAGAGGTCACGGCATGAACGCGCGAGGCCCCATGGATGAACGACCCCTGCAAGAGAGGAAGAGACCTTTGAAGACCTTCGACAGCTGGATGAACGGCGCCGACGGCGAGCCGGTCGACGTCGCCGCGAACGATGTCGCCCTGATCGTCATCGACATGCAGAACGGCTTCATCCGCGAGGAGTACTCGTTGGGCATCGCTCCGACGCAGGACCCGTTCGCGATGGCGGTGCCCGGGTGCGTCGCACTCGTCGACTCCGCGCGGGCAGCCGGTGTGCCCGTGATCTACACGCGGGCCACCAACCTCTACGACCACGGTGATGCCCTGCCTCGACGCGGACGGGCATTGCACAAGCCCGCGCCTGCTCGCCGGATGCACGAAGACAGCATGGACGTGCAGATCATCGACGAGCTCGCGCCGCTCGATGAGGAATACGTCATCGACAAATCGCGCCCCGGGGCGATCTACGGCACGCGACTGGAACCGCTGCTGGTCGGCCTCGGGATCCGCAGCGTGGTGATCTGCGGTGTCACGACGAACATCTGCGTCGAGACCACCGCGCGGGAGGCGCACGCTCGCGGGTATGACACCTATGTCGTCGCCGACGCCACCGGTGAGGCGGAGCCCAGCCGATACTGGCATGCGCTGTACTCGATCGAGTTCCTCTTCGGCACGGTCGCGATGGTCGAGGATGTGCAGCGGTCGTGGGGCACCGAAGTCACCGGCGTTCCCGGATTCCCGCTGCAGCGTCCGAACGTGGGGTCAGCGGCGCTGGCCGCCGCTGTCTGACGTGCCCTCCGGATTCACGAGGCCGGGCCGCCTGTCGACCCGGCCTCGTGCCTCGCCCGGTCTGCGCGACCGCCGGACGTGGGTGCAGATCGGGGTGCTCATCCTCGTGCAGTTCGTGGGGATGATGAGCGGCACGATCATCGCCACAGCGCTTCCGGCGATCACGCAGGAGATCGATGGGACGACGCTGCACTACACCTGGATGTTCGTCACGACAGCGCTCGCCTCGGCCGTGACGACCCCGTTGTGGGGACGGCTGGGTGACATCTTCGATGCGAAGGTCGTCCTGCAGTGGTCGCTCGGTTTCTACACCGCGGGTGCGCTGCTGTGCGGACTGGCTCCGACCGCTGATCTGCTCATCGCGGCCCGTGTCATACAGGGCATCGGCATCGGCGGGCACATCGCGCTCACGCAGGCACTCGCGGCACGTCTGGTCGTTCCGAGGCAGCGCGCGCAGGTGAACGGCGTGATGGCCGTCTCGCAGATCGTCGCGACGGTCTCGGGTCCGCTCGCGGGGGCGCTGCTCGTCGGCATCCCGACCATCGGCTGGCGCCTGTGCTTTCTCGTCGGGGTGCCGGTCGCCGTGACGGCGGCGATCATCGTCCAGATCGTCCTGCCGAGCGCAACCGCCCCGGCGCGCGGCAGGGTCGACCACCTCGGCGCCATCCTGCTCGTCGTGGGCCTCACCGGTCTGCTCGGGTGGATCTCTTTCGTCGGAGACGAGCTGCCCCTGCTCGCCCCGACTTCGCTGTTGTGGATCGGTGCCAGCGCGCTCGTCCTCGCCGCTGCGGCATGGTGGGAGTGGCGCGCGCAGGATGCCATCGTGCCGCTGCGTGCGCTGGCCGGACGCGTGCCGGCGCTCGCCGCCGTTGCGAGCCTGTGCGTCGGAGTCTCCCTGTTCGGGGGCACCATCTTCGTCACCCAGTACCTCCAGCTCGGGCGCGGGCTCGATGCGCTGACTGCGGGGATCCTACTGATGCCGATGGCAGCCGCGACATTCGTCTGCGCCCTGCTGGTCGGGCGGCTGAGCACCCGATCAGGGCGGATCCGTCGCTATCTGCTCACCGGGGTCGCCCTGATCCTGCTCGGCAACGCGGCGATGATTCCGCTCACGCCATCGACCCCGCTGTGGTGGGTGGTGGTCGCCTCCTCGCTGGTGGGCGGCGGGCTGGGAATGACGGTGACGAACCTCGTTCTGGTGGCGCAGAACGCCACGCGGCTGAGAGACACCGGCGCGGTCAGCGGCACGATCATCTTCTGCCGGACGCTCGGTTCCACGGTCGGCCTGGCCGTCTTCGGTGCGATCGTGGCGAGCCGCGTCCCTTCCGCGGAGGCGGTCGAACCCGCGGCGCTGCCCGCGCTGTACGCGCAGGGGGCCTCGATGGTGTTCCTGGTGGCGACGGGGATATCGCTCGTCGCTCTGGTGGCCGTGGTCCTGCTGCCCTCGATCACGCTGCGCTCGACGGCCGATCTGGATGCCCCGTCTCCGGTCGTGGGGTGAGATCCTCCGACGCCCGTGCCGGGTCAGCGCGGCACAGCCACGAGCAGCACACCGAGGGCGAGCACGCCGGCGGCGATGACGAACGCCGCCAGGCCAGCGATCAGCCGCGCGTCCGGCATCCGATCAGGATGGCGCGCGGACAAGGCTTGGTCGACTGCCCGCGCCCGCCGTGCCGCCGCGACCCAGAACAGGGCGGATACCGCGACACCCACGACCCCGGGGATGACCCAGACACCGGATCCGAGGATCAACGGCAGCGCCCGGGCCGCGATCAGCGACACGACCGCGATCGACAGTGCGGTGCGGCGCCAGGCGAGCTGCGTCCGCTCCGGCTGAAGCCCGGGGTCGTACTGTGTCACAGCAGGGCCGCGATGAGCACCAGGATGCCGGCGACGGTCACGGCGACGGCGACCACCGGCGCGAGCAGCGACCCGGGAAGCGGTGCCGCCAGGCGCATGGCGCGCTCGCTGCGGATCCAGCCGACCCATGCCAGCAGCGGTGTCGCGATGCCGGCGACGATGAGCACGAGCGACGCGATCAGGCGCAGCTGCGGATGCAGATCCAGGCCCAGCACCTCGAGCGCGACGCCACCGGCGATGAGGCCGAGAGCCGTGCGGATCCAAGCCAGGAGGGTCCGCTCGTTCGCGAGCGTGAACCGCGGGTCCGGCTCCGTGCCGTGGCGATAGACGGCGGCGGGGAAGCGCGTGCGCTCAGCGGGCATTCGGCTCCTCCGGTTCGGGTTCGGCCCCATCCTACGGTGCGTCCTCACCGGGTCGCCCGCGATCTAGCCGGCCGATGTCGACACGTGCCGCAGTGCCCGCTCCGCCAGCGCAGACGACAGCTCGGCGAAGACGGCGAAACTGGCGCTCCCGGGCCAGTCCGCCGGCAGCAGCTGCGCCGGCAGCCCCGGATCCAGATACGGCAGCGTCCGCCACGCATCGATCAGTTGCACGTAGGCCGCAAAGGCGTCGCGGTCCGTCACGGCATCCGCAAGCCCGGAGACCGCGGCCTGGAACCGCTCGTGCTCGGCGCGCAGCGCCGCCAGATCCCACCAGTCGCGCACCGCGTCAGCGAGCGAGCCGGCGACGAGCGGCGCATCCGTGCGGAACAGCACGGCGGTATTGCGGACATCGAGCGCGCGCAGCAGATCCTCGACCTCGCCCTCCAGGTGCCCTGGCAGGATCCACAGTGCGGGGGAGACCGCCCCGGAGCCGAGCCACTGCAGACCGCGCCGCAGCCGGTGGCGCAGCTCTCGGCGCGACTCGGGGATCGAATACGAGACGAGGCACCACGGTTCGCCATCCGACATGGTGCGGATGTCGAAGATCCTCCGGTCGCCCCGCTCGAGCATGGGCAGCGCGGCCGGGTCGAGCCGGTAGCCGGCGACCTCCGTCCGCTCTGCCGTCAGCAAGCCGCGCTGTTTCAGCCGGGCGATCCCGGTGCGGGCTCGGGACGCCGGGATGCCGAGGTCACCCGCGAGCCGGATCAGGGATGCCGTCGAGATCCATCCGCCCAGCGGGCGCAGATACAGGCCGATGACGGTCCGCAGGAGGGATGCCGTGCTTCCAGGACGTGCGTCGAAGTCGTCCTCTGCGGGGGCAAGAGCCGCCTCGCTCACAGCGCGTCCCGCACCGCCAGCACGCCGGTGATCGCCTCGACGTGCGATGTGCTCAGCGGCGACAGGCCCAGGCGGATGCCATCGGGGAACCGGAAGTCCGGGATCACGCCATCCGCCCACAACTCCTGCGTCACGCGCTGGAAATCCGGATGCCCGATCGACACGTGGCTACCGCGCACCGCGGCATCCCGCGGACTCAGCAGCCGTACGCCGCGCGGCGCCAGCTCCTCGTCGTACGCCCGCAGCACCAGTTCGGTGAGCGAGATCGACTTCGCCCGGATCGCGTCGATCCCGGCATCCTCGATGTGCTCCAGCATCCCCTGCATCGCGAGCATCCCGACGACCGGCGGCGTCCCGCTGATCAGCTGGCGGATGCCGGGGTCCGGCGCGTAGGTCGACCCCATGGCGAACACGTCGGCGGCACCCATCCAACCCTGGATGGGCTGCCGGAGGACACC
Source organism: Microbacterium sp. M (assembly GCF_045181065.1). Taxonomy (GTDB): domain Bacteria; phylum Actinomycetota; class Actinomycetes; order Actinomycetales; family Microbacteriaceae; genus Microbacterium. The sequence goes on from NZ_CP173721.1 coordinate 704,414, forward strand.
CTGCAGCCCACGGCGCACATAGGCGAACGCAGGAGACCCCGGCCCGCCGTTCAGATACTTGTACGTGCAGCCGACGGCGAGATCGACGCTCCACGCATCCAGCTGCATGGGGACGACGCCGACCGAATGGCACAGGTCCCACAGCACCAGGGCGCCGGCATCGTGGACGATGCGGGTGATGCCCGCCATGTCCGCGAGCGCGCCGGAGCGGTAGTCGACGTGGCTGAGCACGACGATGGCGGTCCGATCCGAGACGACGGCCGCGACATCGGAGGCCTGCACGCCGCGCACCGGGTCGGGCGTGATCCAGCGCAGCTCGAGGCCGTGCTCGGCTGCCACGCCCTCGGCGACGAAGCGATCGGTGGGGAAGTTCCCCTCCTCGATCACGAGTTCTCGGCGGTCGGGCAGCCCGGCGACACCGGCGCGCATGAGCTTGTACAGCAGGACCGTCGTGGAGTCGGCCACGACCGTCTGGCCGGCGGCGGCGCCGAGGCACGCGCCGCCGATCCGGTCGCCGAGTCGGGTCGGGAGGTCCATCCACTGCTCGTCCCACGAGCGGATCAGCCGGGTGCCCCAGTCGTCTCGCACGAACTCGGCGATCCGATCGGCTGTGGAGGCGAGTGGGCGTCCCAGCGAGTTGCCGTCGAGGTACGCGGTGACGCCGGGCGCCTCCGAGAAAGCGGTCACGTGCTGCGCGAGCGGATCGGCGGCGTCGAGGTCGCGGGCGAGAGCGAGCAGGTCGGTCATGTCAGGCCTCCAGATCGGCGGGGGTGAGCGGACGGGCGAGCAACGGGTCGGCGGTCTCGGGCGTGGCTCCGGGATAGAGCAGCAGCCGCGTCGCCGCGTCGAGCGGATCGCCCGGCGAGAGGGCGCTCAGCAGATCGGCGCCGTCGATTCCGGCATCCCGCAGCGCCGCGACTTCGCGCGGGTTGAGCCCGACGGGCGTCGGCCCGTTGCCCATGTCCGTGCCGTAGTGCACCGTCCCGCCGGCGGCATGGAATCGGCGCACGTTGTCGACCGCGATGTCGTACGTCTCGCCCTCGTGGATCGCCAGGGTGGAGATCCACCGCACGGATGCCACCTGCGCGGTGATCTCGGCATCCGTGAGCCGCTCGCTGAACGGCGCGTGCGCCAGTACACCCGCGCCCAGTCGCGCCACGCGCTGTGCCTCGCCCGGTCCTTCGGCATGGGCGACGACGGTCAATCCTTCGGATGCGGCGATCCGGACGATCTCGGCGAACAGCTCGTCCGAGAACACCGGGCCCGCGGTTCGATTGCTGGCGACCTTGATGCAGGTTGCCCCGGCATCCTTCATCTCCGCGACGGCGGATGCCGCGGCCTCCGCATCGGAGATCTCACGGAACGAACCCGTCGGCGTCCATGCGCGATCGGAAGGATAGCCACCCGGGGGAGTGAAGAACGCACCCGCGAAGCGGATCGTGACGCCTGGGACGGGAGCGAGGCTGCCCAGGGCGGATCCGAGGTCGAGCACCATGCCCAGGGCGGACGTCGCCAACGGGGCGAGATCGACCAGTGCGAGGTGCACGTGCGCGTCGGTGAGCGCGCCTGTCACGACGCCGTCCAGGCCAGGAAGGCCGGATGCCGGCGTCTCGTCCGTCACCACGACGTGGCCGTCGATCACGCGCGCCACCCCGTCGTGCCACGATCGCCGGCGGCGATCGAGCCACGTGACCGCGCGCATCAGCCGCCGATCTCGGTTCGGACGGTGTACAGCTCGGGGAAGAACGTCAGCTCCAGCGCGCGCTGCAGGAACGCCGCGCCACTGGACCCGCCGGTGCCGTGCTTCATGCCGATCGTGCGCGTCACGGTCTTCAGATGCCGGAACCGCCAGAACTGGAAGTTGTCCTCGAGATCGACGAGGTCCTCGCACGCTTCGTAGAGGTCCCAGTAGGTCTGCGGGTCCTGGTAGATCTCGCGGATGGCCGGTACGAGCTCGGGGTGCGGGCGGTAGGCCTCCCGGACGTCGCGGTCGAGGATCTCGGCCGGCACCGGCAGCTCGCGACGGGCGGCGAAACGGAGGAACTCGTCGTACAGCGTGGGGCGCTCGTACTCGGTCGTGAGCAGCGCGAGGTTCTCCGGATGATCGCGGAAGACCGACAGCATCCGTTCGTTCTTGTTGCCGAGGGCGAACTCGACCGCGCGGTACTGCACCGACTGGAAACCGGACGAATTGCCCAATGCGCCGCGGAACTGGGCGTACTCGGTCGGCGTCAGGGTCGCCAGCACCGACCACTGCTGGGTCATGACGTCCTGGATGCGCTTGACGCGCGCGATGCGCTTGAGCGCTTCGCGCAGGTCGTCGCTCGCGAGCAGATCCCGCGCACTGGTCAACTCGTGCAGCAGGAGCTTGAGCCACAGTTCGGTGGTCTGGTGCTGGATGATGAACAGCATCTCGTCGTGATGCTCCGGACGGCTGACCGGATGCTGGGCCGACAGCAGCGTGTCCAGTTCGAGGTAGGAGCCGTACGTCATCCGGTCACGGAGATCGGTGACGATGCCGTCTTCCAGGGCGCGTTCGTTCTGTTCGGAGCTCACTCCCGAACAGTATCACTTGCGTGACGGTCGTCACAGGTCTGAAATACGCGATCAGCGGGTCGTGTGCGCGTTCAGGAAATCGATCGTCTTCTGCAGGGCGGTCTGAGCGTCCGGCATGTCCAGATGGAACTGGTACTCGTGCGGCAGTGCAGGTTCGTGCGCCGCCGGCCAGAACTGCGTCGTGACGTCGACGCCCAACTCCGTCAGGCGATCCGCCATCGGAATCGACTGGAGCCAGGTGAGCCCGTCTCCGTTGCCGCCTGAGATGTAGGTGGTGGGGAAGTCCGCGGTCACCCAGTTCACGGTCGACATGGTCGCCCCGGACGAGTCCTCGGCCCAGTTCTTGGTGCCGGCGTACGCCCACATCGACGACTTCAGTCCCCACCCGACGATGCCGTCCAGCGCCGCCAGAGCAGCGAGGTCGTACACGCCGCAGTTCAGCACGGTCGCGATGATCTGGTCGGCCTGCAGCGCCGGCGTGATCGACATGATCCTGGCGTAGTCCGGGCTCGTCATGATGGTGGTCATCTGGCTCGCGAGCTGCGCGCCGGCCGAATCGCCCGCCAGCACGATCTGCGACGCGTCCACGTTCAGTTCGTCGGCATGCTCGTCGATGTAAGCGAGCGCCTCGTTGAGCTGGCCCACTGCCGTGGGGTAGGCGCCTTCCGGGCCCAGCGTGTAATTCACCGCGATCGTCGTGTACCCCTCGGCGGCGAGGATCCGCAGGTACGGGTCGACGTTCTCCTTCGATCCCGAGATCCACGCTCCGCCGTGGATCCACACGATGGTTGGCAGTGGCCCGTCGGCGGATGCCGGGGTGAACACGTCCATCGTCGTATCGGCGCCGTCGTCGGCGTACGCGACGTCGAGCGTCTCGGTGAGCGCCGTGTCGGGGACGTGCCCGTCCATCTCCTCCGCCGTGGCGTCGCCGCCCTGGGTGAACACGGCGCGGATGACCATGGCACTGGGCCACGGCGTGATCGAGGTTACGGCCAGGACGACGAGCACGACGGCGACCAGGATGCCGAGAGTGATCTTCGTCTTCCGCCAGCGTCGCCGCGGCTTCGCGGTCTCGGTCTCGGTCGTCTCGGCATCCGGCGGCGTGGTCATGGAACCTCCCTGCGCTCAGTGTGGCAGGTCGGGACCGGCGAGACGCACGAGATGCTTGCCGAAGTTGGAGCCGGTGAGTACTCCGATGAGTGCGGAGGGTGCCGCATCGAGGCCGTCGACGACGGTCTGATCCACGGGCACCGTTCCATCGGCGACGAGGGGCGCCATGAAAGCCTCGTAGCGGTCGCGCTCGTCCATGTGATTGCGAACGAGGAAGCCGTGCAGCGCGATCTCGCGGTGCACCAGGTCGAGGAGGTTCCGCGGAGCGCTCGGCGGAGTCGGCGTGTTGTAGCCGGAGATGCCGCCGACCCAGGCGATGCGCCCGCCGTCGGCCATCCCGCCGATGACCGCCTCCAGCTGCTCGCCACCGACGCCGTCCAGGGCCAGCCGGATGTCGCGACCGGCGAGTCGGTCCGCCAGTGCAGTGTCGCGGTAGACGATCACTTCGTCGAACGGGCCGGCGAGGAGACGGTCCGCCTTGGCCCGGCTGCCGGTCACGCCGATGACCGGAGCGGCGCCCAGAGCCTTGGCGATGTGGCCCGCAGCGGTGCCCACTCCTCCGCCCGCGGCGGTGATCAGAACCGACTCGCCGGCTTCGAGCCCGCCGATCGTGGTCAGACCGACCCAGGCGCTCAGGCCTGTGCCGCCCAGGATGCCGAGATAGGCCTCGAGTGGCACTCCCGCCGGCGGGCGGATGACCCGCGCCTGCGACGTGACGGTGTGCGTGCGCAGGCCGTCCCGGTGCATGACCAGGTCGTCCACCTCGATCTCGGGATTCCTCGAGGCGAGCACGCGCCCCAGGGCGCGCCCCTCGAGCGCCGTGCCGAGCTCGACGCTTTCGAAGACCTCGCGGTGGTAGGGATCGACGGAGGCCCAGAGATTCTCGACCAGAACCTCGCCGGCTTCCGGATCCGCGAGTGCGGCCTCGACGATGTCGAAGTCCCGCGGTTCGGGGAGGCCGTGGGGTCTGCGGATGAGATGGAGCTGACGGGAACGCGTGGACATGCGGGGCCTCCTCGGGGATCGGCCCCATTCTCGCCGCAGACGGATGGGGTACGCGTGGATTCGGCCACCGCCGAATCCACGCAGAGTCCGCAGCCTAGAACGTCTCCGCGAACAGCACACGGCGTCCGAGATCGGTCAACGTGTACATGACGGAGCGGCCGTCTCGCAGCGCGCTCGCGAGCCGGGCGTCCGTCAGCGTACGCAGATGCTCGCTCACCGTCGCGGGGGCGATGCCGAGCGCGTGGGCGAGTTCCGTCGTCGTAGCCGGTGTCGCGATCGCTGCGGCCACTCGTGCTCGCCTGGAGCCGACCAGCCTCTCCACCGCGGGAGACGGCGCATCCGCGCCCTCGGTCTCCCACAGCGTGCCGAATCCCCGCACTCCGTAGGCGATGGCGGGCTGGAACGGCGCGTTCGACATGACGTGCACGTGCGGCCAGGCGAACGCCGACGGAGTCAGCAGAACTCCGTCCTCGGCCGGTGTGGGACCGAAGCTGGTCTCGCACGCTCCGAGGATGTCGAGTGCCGACCCGGTCCAGACGACGCCGGGGTGGATTCCGTCGAGCATGGCGCCCTGCCCTCCGTCTGCGGCGTTGATCGCGTGGCGGGCGATGTCCGCGCGTGCCAGCCTCCGGAACGCCTCCCAATGCGGCGCGATCGCGCCGTGCCAGAACTCGGCGACGACATCCGCGATCTCCCCGCGCGCACGGGCATGATCCTCCATCAGCGACTGGATCCACCTGCTCCGGCCCTGGTGCGCTCGGTCGAGCCGGGCGAGATCCCGATCCAGCAGCTCGTCCGGCAGCGCACGCAGATGAGCCGGTGCTTCGGAGATATCCGGCTGCTCGCTCCCTGGCATGGCGCTGAAGATGTCGGGCACGAAGTCGTGACCGGCGGTCAACGCGATCATGCGGTCCAGCGCCGACGCGTCGACCCGTCGCCGGGACTGCTCGGCCCAGCGTCGGAAGAGCGCTCCGGGGTCGGGGCGACGCAGCACCAGGGCGGCGAGTCCGACCTCCCACAGCGGCGACACCGCGAACCTCACCCGTGACAACTGCGCCGCGTCGAGTTCGATCATCACAGGACCGATGATAGGCGGGGCGGAAGGCGACGCGCCCCGCGCGGAAGCATGTCGTCCGGCGCGGCGCTTGACCTCAAGTGCACTTGATGAAGTGGACTTCATCGCATGACCGAGCACACCATGCCTTCTCCGGATTCCGCAGACGACCTCGACCGGCCGACGCCGAGTGCGGAGGATGCGGCGGCGATCCATCGCGTGATAGCGGATGTCGAGCGCGGGTTCAACGAGAACGATGCCGACCTCCTCCTGCGTCATGTCGCGCCGGATGCCGTGATCGTGAACGCCGTCGGGATCGTCCTTCGCGGCCGTGCCGCGGTAGAGTCCGCCACGAGAGAGGGGCTCGCCCGCGGGCCGCTCAGCGTGGCGACGGCGCACTACCGCCTGAGCGACATCGCGCTGATCGCCCCTGACGTGGTCGTCGCGCACAAGAGCGCCTGGTCGACCGCCGAGGATGCCCGCCGAGGCGCGTCTCCCGAGATGAACGCCCACTACACCTTCGTGCGCCGTGATGGCCGGTGGTGGATCCTGCGTCGTCAGAACACCCTCGTCGCAGCGGGATAGCCGAGGTCGTGGGCGATCGATCACCCGCGATACGTCGGGGCTTCTAATCCTGCAGTCCGGCGATGATGCGCTCCAGACCGTACTCGAACGCGCGATCCACATCGCCGCCCAGGCGGAAGGCGCTGGCGAGTTCCATCTGCAGAAATCCGGTCGCCCATGCCGTGAACAACCGTGCCGCGTCCAGCGCGGCATCCGCGCCGACCAGTTCAGCCGTCGCTCGAATGACGGGGGCTGCCGCGCGGTCCAATGACGACAGGGGAGCGGCCGCCGTGAACATCAGTCGAAACCCCTCGGGATGCTCGTGCGCATGCGTCCGGTAGGCGACCGCGAGTTCGGGAAGGCCGCCGCCCACGGATTCCAGGTGCACGGCGAGGTCGTCGACGACGGCCTCGGTCACGGCGGCGAGCAGTGCGTCCCGATCCCTCACGCGCTTGTAGAGCGAAGGCGCTCGGACCCCGACCCTCGCCGCCACGGCCTGCATGGTGAGTCCGGCGGGTCCTGACCGCTCGAGGATCTCCCGCCCCGCGGCGATGATCTCCGCGTACGAGGTGCGTTCGGGTGTGGGCATTCGATCCTCCATAGCTATTGTCAGTAGCCATGATAGCTACATATCGTAGCCATGTCATCTGGAAGGACCGCACATGAAGCTCGCGCCGCACCTGCACCGCCTCGGCAACGACATCGTCGCCTCATACCTCATCGATCTGCCCGAAGGGATCACGCTCATCGACGCGGGACTGCCAGGGCACTGGACCGACCTGCAGGACGAGCTCGCGCTCATCGGACGGTCGCTTTCGGACATCCGAGGGCTCATCCTCACGCACGGCGACAGCGACCACATCGGGTTCGCCGAGCGGTTGCGCCAGGAGACCGGCGCGCCGATCTTCGTGCACGCCGCCGACGCACATCGCGCGCGCACCGGTGAGAAGCCCAAGACGCCGATGGGCCCGGCCCGCCTGTGGCCGACGCTCGCCTTCTTCGCGTACGGGCTGCGCAAGAACGGCATGCGCACGCAGTACGTGCAGGATGTCGTCGAGATCGCGGACGGCGACGTCCTGGACCTCCCGGGTTCTCCCCTCATCATCGGGATGCCGGGGCACTCGCCCGGCAGCATCGCCGTGCACATTCCCGCAGCGGATGCCGTGGTCGTCGGCGATGCGCTCACCACGCGTCACGTGCTGACAGGGCGCGAAGGAGCCCAGCCTGCGCCGTTCACCGATGAGCCCGCCGTCGCGGACACGTCTCTCGATCGGCTCGCGGAGATCTCGGCATCCTGGGTGCTGCCAGGACACGGTGCACCGTGGCATGGGAGCCTGGCAGAGCTCGTCGCCGCCGTGCGCGCGGCCTGATCCGGTCCCGCTGGTCTGATCCGGGTCGCGCCGGTCCGATCCGGGTCGTTCGGGGTACAGATGTCAGGACCAATCCCGGATGCCGGGCGATCAGTCGGCGTTTCTCCCGACAACCGGGAAAACTCCCGACATCCGTCCCGTGACGCATCAGCGCGCGGCGAGCACCGTCGCGGTATCGCTCACCGTGATCTGCGGGGGATACAGCGCCATCACCTGCAGCGCCGCGGCGTGATTCTCCGCCGTCGATCCCGCGCAGGCGTCGGCGGCGACCGTCACGTGCGCCCCGGCATCCGCGGCGGCCAGCGCGGTCGAGACCACGCAGCAGTCCGTCGACACCCCGGCCAGCACCACACGCGCGCCGCGCCCGACGATCGCCTCCAGCTCCGGTCCCCACTTTCCGAACGTGGGCAGATCCAGGGGCGGATGCGGCGAGAGGTCGGCGGCTTCGGGGACGAGGCCGAACAGCGAGTCGGTCGGCGGCTGATCGGCGAACGGCCACGCCGCGAAGTAGTCGCCCCATGACGTGGTGCGGTCGGCGGTCGGCATCCAGCGCGTCACGAGGACCTTCTCGCCGAAGGCGCCAGCCAGGTCCCGGATCCGCGGCATCGCCTGGCCGAAGAACGGCGAGCCCCAGGCGGAGCCGGTCGATGCGAAGATCGCCTGCGGATCGATGACGACCAGCCAGTCCGCGCGGCTCACGCCTGCTCCTGCCGCCGGATCTTCGCCGCGCGGGCGAACCAGGTCACGAGGAACGACAGCACCAGAGCGAAGAAGACGCCGAGGTTCGCATACGCCCATTCGCCGTCCCGACCGCCGATGAGGAACAGCAGATAGCCCTGCCAGTTGTTCCACGGCGCTGCCTCGGCGAAGTTGTTCACCACCAGGCCCCAGCCGATCAGGCTCGTCGCGAACATGGTGCCGATCGACGTCCAATCCCAGTTGCCGTAGCGTCCGGCGCCGTCGAACAGGGCGGCCTCGTCGTAGTCCTTCTTCCGCCGCAGGATGTCGGCGATGAGGATGCCGGCCCACGACGCGAGCGGCACGCCGAGCGTGATGAGGAAGCTCTGGAAGGGTCCGAGGAAGTCGGTCGCGAAGAACACCACGACGATTGTTCCGATCGTGAGGATCACGCCGTCGATCGCCGCGGCCGACGGGCGCGGGATGCGGATGCCGAGGCTCAGCAGCGTCAGTCCGGAGGAGTAGATGCCGAGCACGGCGCCCGAGACGAGGGCCAGGACGGCGGTCAGCAGGAACGGCACGAGCACCCAGGTCGGCAGGATGCTCGCCAGCGCCCCGATCGGGTCGGCGGCGATGGCGGCGCTGAGCTCAGCATCCGACCCTGCGAGCAGGATGCCGAAGACCACGAGGATCACCGGAGCGACCGAGCCGCCGATCGTGTTCCAGGCGACGATCGCGCCGTCCGAGGCGGTGCGCTTCTGATAGCGCGACCAGTCGGCGGCGATGTTGATCCAGCCGAGGCCGAACCCGGTCATCACCATGACGAGCGCGCCGGTGACCTGCCCGACGTTTCCGGCGGGCAGCGCCATGACGGCGTTCAGATCGATGTGCGGGGCTGCCAGCACGATGTACAGGATCGTCACGACGCCCGTGACCCAGGTCAGCACCGACTGCAGCTTCATGATGGTGTGATACCCCAGCACGGATGCCGCGACGATGAGCGCCGCCACGATCGCCGTGGCGGCGATCTTCAGCCACACGCTGTCGCCGTCACCGCCGAGTTGGGTGATGACGGTCGCGGTCGCGAGCACGGCCATGATCGCCAGGAACGTCTCCCAGCCGATCGAGGTCAGCCAGCTCACGATGCCGGGGACCTTCTGCCCCTGCACACCGAACGCGGCGCGCGAGAGGACCATGGTCGGTGCCGATCCGCGTTTGCCGGCGATGGCGATCAGTCCGCACAGCAGGAACGACACCACGATGCCGATGACCGAGACGATGGTCGCCTGCCAGAACGAGATGCCGAAGCCGAGTACGAACGACCCGTACGACATCCCGAAGACCGACACGTTCGCGGCGAACCACGGCCAGAACAGGTCGCGGGGTTTCGCGGTGCGCTCGGACTCGGGGATGATCTCGATGCCGGCGCGCTCGATCAGGGCCGGTGCCGCGGCGATCTTCTCAGACATGACAGCCTCCAGTCGGGGGCTGCTGGCTGAGCCGCCCGCTGGAACTCATCCTGGCACCGCGCGGCGCCCGCAGGGTCAGCGTCGTCCGGCGCGCCCCGTGCGGATCGCGAGGAAGGCGCCGGCGCCGATCGCCACGACACCGAGACCGACCAGCGCGAACGGGAACGATGAGCCGGTCGTGGCGAGGTCGTCGGGGTCGGCCGCATCGCTGCCGGTCGTTCCGCCGGTGGCTCCCGTGCCGCCGGACGTGCCGGAGTCTGCCGGGTCGGTGCCTGCTGCGGTGGCGTCTGCGCTCGCGCCGACGGTTCCTCCGACAGCGTTCGCGTCGGAACCGGTCGCGTCGGCGTCCGCCGTGGCGTCTGTGTCCGTCTCTGCTGCCGTGCCAGGGTCGGCCGCCGCGGCTGCGTCCGTGTCGGTGGTGGCGGTGGCGCCGGCCTCAACCGCGGCGTCTGCGTCGACGGCAGCGTCCGCGTCCACTCCGGCATCCGCATCGACCGCAGCGTCCGCGTCTGCTGCGGCGTCTGCGTCAACCGCAGCGTCTGCGTCGACCGCGGAGTCCGCATCGACGGCAGCGTCCGCGTCGACCGCGGAGTCCGCATCGACGGCAGCGTCCGCGTCGACCGCGGAGTCCGCATCGACCGCGGCGTCCGCGTCGACCGCGGCGTCTGCGTCGACCGCAGTGTCCGCGTCGACCGCGGCGTCCGCGTCGACCGCGGCATCCGCGTCGACTCCGGCGTCCACGTCGACACCGGCGTCGGCGTCCGCATCCGGGTCCCCGGGACCGACGGTGACGAGCGTGAAGTTCTGGTCGATGAAGATCTCGCCCGCGTCCGTGACGGTCACGGTGATCGTCGGCGAGCCTTCGATCTCGTAACCCTCCGGAGCAATCACTTCGATCGTGTGCCGCCCGTTTCGCAGGTCGTTCACACTGTAGGTGCCGTCGTCGGCGGTGGTGACGGAGGAGGACTCACCGACGGAGGTGACGTTCAGAGTCACACCGGGAACAGGGGTGCCGGCGTCGTCGACGACGGCACCGATCACGGTTCCGAACCGGCCGAGAGCGAAGTCCGCGTTCGTCACGTCATCGTTCACCGGATGCGTACGCGACCGCGTGTAGATGTACGTCCCTGTCGGGATGCCGTCCTGGTCGATCGACACCGTGTACTCCCCAGGAGGCAACCCGGGGAAGGAGTATGTGCCGTCCGCAGCGGTGACGGTGGTCAGCGGGCCGCTCGGCCCGTCGAGATGCAGGGTGACACCGGCGACGCCCTCACCCGCGATCGTCACGCGCCCCGAAAGGGAAGGGTTTTCGGCAAGCACGGCATCGACGTTCTCGATCGGAGTCTCGTCGCCCGCAGGGATCGTGATCGCGGGCGGCGGCGTCAGCAGGGCGTACCCCGCCGGCGGGGTCGCCGTCGGCTGCCAGGTCCCGACCGGGACCTCGTCGAACAGATAGGTGCCATCCGGCCCCGTCGTCGCTGTGAGGTCCCCGTCGTCGGTGGGGATCGTGACGATCGCGCCGGGAACCGGATCGCCTTCCTCATCTCGCACCGTTCCGGATACCGCTACCGGGATGATGTCGCGCACCGACAGGTCGACCACGGCATCCGTGGTGCGCAGGTCGGCGGTACCGGACCCCACGACGGCGATCTTGCCCGCCGGAGGCGTCACGATGACGGTGTAGCCGTCGGTGGCGATCTGGCCGGGGAAGACGTACGAGCCGCCCGGGCCCGATGTCGTCGTCCCGAGCACGTCGCCGTTCGCGTCGATGAGGGTGACGGTCGCTCCCTCGAGGCCGGCACCGGCGTCCGTGTCGGTCACAGTGCCGGTGATGTCGCGGGCGATGATCGAGAACCACGTCTGATAGACCGGGAAACCGGAGCGGCGCGTGAACTCGATCGTCAGCGACGAGAGCGAGACCGTCGGCTCGAACCAGCCGGCAGCGCCCTCGGTGTCGAGCGCCTGTTCGTTGCCGGTGAGAGTGAGGGCGTCGGCATCCCACTCCGGAACGTCGTCCACGTCACCGGTGCAGGACGGCTTGCCCGCGACACCGGGTGCGCAGTAGTTGAATCCGCTCTGGAACCCGAGGTCGGCGGCGGTCGCACGCGCGCCGGAAGCAGTGACCGCGGACAGGCGGACGGCGTCGGCGTCGATGTCGCCGAGCGTGAACGCCCAGCCGGATGCCGGGGTGGGGCGATCGAACGAATAGGTCGTGGTCGACGGCGAGGACGCGTTGTCGGCCTTCGGACGCAGGTTCAGGTACGGGTTGTTCCTGCTGCTGCCGTACTTCGCACCGACGGGCGTTCCTTCGGACAGCCACCGCGTCGAGCCGGTGGGCACGCTGGCTCCGCCGCGGGAGTCGCTCGTGACGTTCGCGCTCAGCGCCGGGCGATCGACGAACGAGATCGCCGTCCTGTAGTCGTTGGGTCCGCCCGTCAGCGGTGCCCAGCTCGCCCACGTCACTGTCGAGGCAGCGGATGCCGAAAGCGCACCGCCGGCCGCCGGAGCCACGAGCATCACCGTGGCCAGGAGAGCGAGCAGGACGGTTCGACCCCGTCGGCGTTCGAATCGGACGGTGCTCGTGCGCGACATGGGGCTTCTCCCGATCGAGGGCGGAGGTCGGCACCAATATATCGAGCCACTGGGAATCTCGACATACCGGCCGGCGAATCCGCCCGCGATCCGGGCTCAGGCCGAGAAGAACGTCTCGGCGACGCGAGCGAGGTCGTGCAGATCGCTGACACCCGCGAGCTCACGGGCGGAGTGCATCGACAGGATGGGGATGCCGACATCCACGGTGCGGATCCCGAGACGGGTCGCGGTGATCGGTCCGATCGTGGACCCGCACGGCACACCGTTGTTCGAGACGAACTCCTGCGATGCCACGCCGGCCGTCTCGCACCAGGCGGCCCAAGCGGCGGCACCCACAGCATCCGTGGCGTAGCGCTGGTTCGCGTTGACCTTGAGGATGGGCCCTGAGCCGAGCAGCGGCTGCACCACAGGGTCGTGCTTGTGGGCATAGTTCGGATGCACGGAGTGGCCGACGTCGCTGGACACGCACCAGGATGCCGCGAACGCACGGCGTTGCTCGGAAGAATCCGCACCGAGACCGGCGTAGACGCGCACGAGAACATCCTCGAGGAAGGGACCTGCGGCTCCGGAGCGGGACCCGGAGCCGAGCTCCTCATGATCGAAGGCGGCGAGGACGGGGATCGCGCCGCTCGCGAGCGCATCGGACGCGAGTGCGCCGAGCGCCACGACACCGGCGTGCACGGACGCGAGATCGTCCAGCCGACCCGACGCGAAGAACGCGTCGTCCTTGCCGAAGACCGCGCCGCGCGCCGCGTCGGCGACGACGGCGTCGAAGCCTCGGATGTCCGCGGCATCCACTCCGGCGGATGCCGCGAGTTCGCCGAGCAGGTCCTCTTCCGTGGGGTCGCCGAGGCCCCACACGGGCTGGGTCTGGAACTGCTTGTCCAGGGTGAGGCCGCTGTTGGCCTCGCGGTCCAGATGGATGGCGAGTTGGGGAAGTCGCAGAAGCGGGCCGGTGCCGGCGAGCACGACGCGGCCGTCGGCGAGAGCCAGACGTCCGGCCAGGCGAAGCTCCCGATCGAGCCACGAGTTCAGCAGCGGTCCGCCATAGACCTCGACGCCGGCCTGCAGCCAGCCGCGCGCTCCGGTGGTCGGTTTCGGCTTGAGCTTGAACCCGGGGGAGTCGGTGTGCGCACCGAAGATGTGCGACGGGGTCGTGGGCGACGCGTCGGTCGGAACAGCCCACGCGATCGTCGCGCCATCGCGCACCACGACGAACCGTCCGCCGGCCTGCGTCGGCCATGCCTGCTCCTCGTCCAGCCGGACGAATCCGACCTCCTCGAGCCGGCGTGCGACCTCTTCGGCCGCGTGGTAACTCGACGGTGAGGCGGCGACGAAGTCCGCGAGATCGTCGGCGTGGGAGAGGGCGGTGGGCGAGACGGGCATGGTGGTCCTTCCGGGCACGGACATCACCCCGATCGTATTATGTCCGGTTCTCCCGGTTGACCCCGCGGGCTAGCATGGCCCCTAGCCCGCGAAAGGACTACGACGTGCCCGCAGAGATCCGAAGCAGGACCTTCCGAGGAACGGCTTTGGCCGTCAGCGCCGTGCTGCTGGCGTCGATGCTGGGCATCGTCGTCGATGCGGCCGCACCGACTCCGGCGCTCGCAGCGCAGGACCCGACTGTCTGTCAGGACTCCGTAGCTCTCGTCAATGGCGGTTTCGAGCAGCCGACGGTTCCCGCGGGCAAGTACTCATTGCTGGACGAGTCCGCTGTCCCCGGATGGTTCACGACCGATACGCAGAACAAGATCGAGATCTGGAGCAGCGGGTTCAACGGCGTCGCGTCGGCTGAGGGCAAGCAGTTCGCCGAGCTCAATGCGTACAGTGCCAGCCGGCTGTATCAGGATGTTCCGACGACCCCCGGTCAGACGTTGTCCTGGTCGCTGAACCACCGAGGACGCCAGGGCACGGACGTCATGCGCGTGCTGATCGGCCCGCCCACCGCCCCGGTGCAGAACGGTGCGAACCTCAGCGACGGCCTCGCCTGGGGAACGCACACCGGCACCTACACGGTGCCGGCGGGGCAGACCACCACTCGTTTCGCCTTCGAAGCAGTGAGTTCGGCGGGGGGCAACGCAGCCCTGGGCAATCTGCTCGACAACATCACGTTCGGCACCGGCCCCTGCCTCATCACAGACAAGACCGTCGAGAACATCTCGAGCGGCGGGACGGATGCCGAGGTCGGCGACATCCTGCGCTACACCGTGACGACCCGCAACGACGGCGGAAACCCGGCGCGCCAGTCGGTCTCGACCGACGTCCTCGACCCCGGCCTCGACTTCGTGCCCGGCTCGCTGCAGATCGTGAATGGGCCCGGGACCGGAGCCCTGACGGATGCCGCAGGCGACGACCTCGGCGAATACGCGTCGGGCGACCGGACTGTTCGCGTCAGACTCGGGGACCTCGCGACCGCCACGGCAGGAGGTGCGATCCTCGCCGACGTCACCACGACGTACTCCTTCGACGCGCGCGTCAACGTCGACGGCGCCGACATGACCATCGTCAACGAGGCGCAGGTCGCGTTCCGTGACGACGTCGTCGCGCAGGATCGCGTCTCGACGTCGCAGACGACGGAGACTCCGGTGGGAGACGCGGCCGACCTCGAGATCGTCAAGACGCTCGACACGTCGCCGCTGGTCGCCGGTGGACCGATCTCCTACACGCTGACCGTCACCAACAACGGTCCGCAGCCGGTCGATGACTTCGAGGTCTACGATCCGATCCCCGCCACGGTGACAGGTGCGCAGGCGCAGTCGACGAACGGCTCCTGCGTCGTCACCGGAAGCGTGAACTGCACCGGTGGTGCGCTCGCGGTCGGCGATTCGGCCGAGATCACGATCACCGGAACGCTCTCGGCCGATGCGTCGGCCGGCTCCGCGGTCGTGAACACCGCGCAGGTCGAGTCCGCCACCACGGATCCCGACCAGTCGAACAACACCTCGACGGCGTCGGACACCGTCACCTCGACCGCCGACGTGGCGATCGAGAAGACGTTCGCGCCGGAGACACCGGTCGCCGGCGACCAGGTCGTCTACACGATCACCGCGACGAATGCGGGCCCTTCGGCGGCCCAGGACGTCGTGCTCACCGACCCGCTGGACCCGGAGACGACGTTCGTCAGCGCCACGGTGGATGCCGGCACCTGCGCCCTGGACGACTCAGTCGTATCGTGCGACATCGGGACGCTGGCGCCCGGCGCGACGGTCACAGCGACCGTCACGGTGACGCTCGCACCGGATGCCGATGCGGCGGTCCAGAACACGGCCACGATCACGACGTCGACGTCCGATGCCGACGCGACGAACAACGCCAGCTCCGCCAGCTTCGATCCGACGATCATCGCCGATCTCGCCGTGACCAAGACGGCGTCGGCGTCGACGGTGACCGCTGGTGACGAGTTCACCTACACGATCGGGGTCGAGAACATCGGCCCGTCGATCGCGCAGAACGCCGTTCTCACCGACACCGTTCCCGAGGGCATGACGGTGCAGAGCCTCTCCGCATCCACCGGCGCGGAGTGCGTCTTCGACGCCGCGAGCGTGCGGTGCGACTGGGCGACGCTGCTCGAGGACGAGACGGCCACGATCGACGTGACGGTGCAGGTCGCGCCGGACGCTCCGGCCGGGACCCTGATCAACACGGCATCGATCGCGTCGCCGTCGGATGACGCGGAGACGGCGAACAACTCGGCGTCCGCGACCGTCACGGTGGAGCAGAGCGCCGATGTGGGCATCGCGAAGACGGCGACGCCCGCGACCGGCGTTCCCGGCACCGAGCAGTCGTTCACGATCACGGTGACGAACGACGGACCGTCGACGGCCCGCGGGGTCTCGATCGCCGACTTCCTCCCGGAGGCATTGCTCGACCCCGCGTCCGAGGAGTGCGTCCTCTTCACACGCATCTTCAGCTGCAGTGTGGGCGACCTGGCCCCCGACGCATCCGCTTCCGTCACGATCACGGGCACCATCGCCCCTGACGCGACGGGAACCCTCACGAACACCGCGACGGCATCGTCGGCCACGCCGGACCCGAACGGCGACAATTACTCCTCGACTGTCGAAGTCCCCCTCGCTCCGTCTGCCGACGTCTCGGTGACGAAGACGACCTCCACGCCGAATGTGGCGCTCGACGGCGACGTCGCCTACACGATCACGGTGCGCAACGAGGGTCCCTCCACAGCGACGGGTGTGTTCGTGTCCGACGTCGTCGAGGACGGCATCGCCCTCGTCTCCGCCGAGACCACGACAGGCACCTGGTCCGTCGACGGCTGGGCCGTCGGTGACCTCGCTCCTGGAGCGGAGGAGACGATCACCGTGGCCGCCGTCGCCACCGGGGAGGGCACCTTCACGAACACGGCCACGGCGTCAGCGGAGACACCGGATCCGGACAGCGGAGACCTGGTCAGCGCCGTCGATGTCACGGTCGCCGCGTCGGCCGACCTCTCGGTGGTGAAGACGGCATCACCCGATCCCGTCTCGGTCAACGGACAGATCACCTACACGCTCGTCGTCCAGAACGCGGGACCGAACGCCGCCGTCGACATGGTGATCTCCGACCCGCTTCCGGCCGAACTGATCGATGTCACCACGACCACCCCCGGGTGCACGATCACGGGCAACGAGTTCCGCTGCGTCGTCGACTCCTTCCCTGCCGGCTCCGGAGGCGAACTCCAGTACACCGCGACGGTCGACCCCGCGACTCCGTCCACGTCGGTCACGAACACGGTCACGGTCGGCTCTGCGACCGCGGACCCGAATACGGCGAACAACACCGATTCGACGACGACGCCGATCACCGGCAGCGGAGCGATCGAACTGACCAAGTCCGCGGCCGCGGCCACCGATACCGACGGCGACGGCCGCATCGACGCCGGTGACGAGGTCGCCTTCAGTTTCGTGGTCCGCAACGCCGGTCTCACCACGGTCACGGGCCTGGCGATCGACGACCCGCTGCTCGGCGGTGCCCTCGATTGCCCGGCGTTCGCCGACCTGACCCTCGCCCCGGAAGAAGAGGTGTCGTGCGGCCCGATCCCGTACGTCCTCACCCAGGCCGACATCGATCGCGGCGGCGTGACCAACACGGCCACTGCGACGGCATCCTCTCCGCGTGGAGATCTGTCCAACCAGGACAGCGTGAACGCCATCACCCCGGCTGCGAACGGTGTGAGCCTGGAGAAGTCCGCCGGGCGGCCGACGGACGCGGACGGCGACGGAGCGCTCGGTGAAGGCGACACCATCGAATACGGCTTCACCGTGACCAACACAGGCACCACGACGCTGTACGGCATCGCCGTCGTGGACCCGCTCCTGGGCGGATTCATCGAATGCGCCCAGACTCCGGACGGCACGCTCGCGCCAGGCGCGTCGATCGACTGCGGGCCGGTGACATACACGCTCGCTCAGGACGACATCGATGCCGGCTCGGTCCACAACACCGCCACGGTCACGGCGCTGTCGCCGGCCGGCACGGTCACGGACTCGGCCGAAACGGATGCCGACATCGACGGCACGGACGCGATCGAGCTGCACAAGACCACCGGCGCGGTCACCGACGTCGACGGCGACGGCCGGTACGGCGCCGGTGACGAGATCGAGTACTCCTTCGAGGCGACCAACGTCGGTACGACGACCATCACGCTCGATACGCTCACCGACGACAAGCTCGGTGGCGATGTCGAGTGCTTCACCGACGGCCCGGTCAGTCTCGCCCCCGGCGAGGCGCACAGCTGCGGCCCTGTGGATTACGTCCTCACCCAGGCGGACATCGACGCAGGGGTCGTGGACAACACCGCGACCGTCGAGGGCGATGGACGCGAGCCGGTGCAGGACGACGCTTCGGCGCAGGTCATGATCGCCGGCATGCCGGCGGTCTCGCTCATCAAGACGGCGGGAACGCCGACGGATGCCGATGGTGACGGGCGGATCGGTGCCGGAGACGAGATCTCCTACTCGTTCACCGTCACGAACACCGGAACATCGACGCTGACGGATGCCGCGATCGACGATCCGCTGCTCGGCGGCGCGCTGGAGTGCCCCGCCCTCTCCGGCGAACTCGCGCCGGGTGCGGATGCCGAGTGCGGACCCGTGACCTACGTCCTGACGCAGGCCGATGTCGACGCCGGCACCGTGCACAACGACGCGACCGTCACGGCGCAGTCGCCGTCCGGTGAGGTCGGCGACGCCGCGTCGGCCGATGTCGCCGTGGTCGGCACGGATGCCATCGCACTGGTCAAGACGGCGGGTGCTCCGGTCGATGCGGACGGCGACGGACGTATCGGCGCCGGCGACACCGTCGCTTACTCGTTCACCGTGAGGAACACGGGAACGACCACGGTGACGGATGCCGCGATCGACGATGCTCTGCTCGGTGGGGTGCTCGAGTGCGTGGACCTCGCCGGCGCAGCTCTCGCCCCCGGCGATGAGGTTGGCTGCGGACCGATCGCCTACACGCTCACGCAGGCCGACATCGATGCGGGCGTGGTGCGGAACACCGCGACGGCGACGGCAGCCGCATCCGGCGGACCCGTCGCGGACGATGCGGCGGCGACGGTCGCCATCACGGCCTCGAACGGCATCAGCCTGGGCAAGACCGCCGGCGCTCCGACGGACGTCGACGGCGACGGCGCCCTGGGCGCCGGTGACACGGTGGCGTACACGTTCACGATCACGAACACCGGGACGACGACGCTCTCCGGCATCGTCGTGTCCGATCCCATGCTCGGCGGCGTGATCGAGTGCGCGGGGCTGGACGGCCCCGCGCTCGCCCCGGGCGGAAGCATCGATTGCGGACCGGTCGTGTACACGCTCACCCAGGACGACGTCGACGGCGGGGTCGTCCGCAACACGGCGACGGCGACCGCCGAAGCGCCGACCGGCGACGTCGAGGACACCGCCGTTGCCGAGACGACGATCGACGCCACAGCGGCGATCGAACTCGTCAAGACCGCAGGTGCCTTGGCCGACACGACCGGCGACGGGCAGATCGGTGCGGGTGACGAGGTCTCGTTCACGCTCACCGTCGCCAACATCGGCACCACGACGGTGACGGATGCCGAGATCGAGGATCCGCTGCTCGGCGGTGTGCTCGAGTGCGAGGCGCTCGCCGGCGTGTCGATCGCCCCCGGCGAGGTGATCGACTGCGGCCCGTACACATATACGCTCACGCAGGAAGATATCGACGCGCAGACCGTGCACAACGAGGCGACGGTGACGGCGGGCGAGATGGCCGATGATGCGAGCGTCGACGTGATCATCGGCGGCTCGGACGGCATCGCACTGGACAAGGTCGGCTCGGCTCCGGTCGACACGACCGGCGACGGTCGCATCGGCGCCGGCGACGAGATCGCCTACACGTTCACCGTGCGCAACACCGGCACGACGGTGCTCCGCGATCTCGCGATCGAGGACCCGCTGCTCGGGGGAGTCGTCGATTGCGCCGTCCTGGACGGCGCGGAACTCGCGCCAGGAGATGCGATCGAGTGCGGACCTGTCGTCTACCTCCTCACGCAAGAGGACGTCGACGAGCAGTCCGTGCACAATGAGGCGACCGTCACCGGCAGCGGGATCGGATCCGTCGACGCCGCCGCGACCGAGGACGTCACGGTCACCGGTGTCGACGGCATCGCTCTGGTGAAGTCGGCTGCCGCGATCGCGGACGCGAACGACAACGGCGTGACGGATGCCGGCGACACGATCGACTACACGTTCGCAGTGACGAACACCGGTACGACCACGGCGTCGGACCTGTCGATCGCGGATGCGCGCGCGGAGGGCGGGATCGCGTGCGAGGCGACGTCGGTCGCTCCGGGCGAGATGGTCCTGTGCGGGCCGGTGACCGTCGCGCTCACGCAGGCGGACATCGACGCCGGTGAGGTCGTGAACACGGCGACGGCGACGGCGACCGGTGCCGGTGGAGCCGAGATCACCGCCGAGTCGAGCGTGACCACGCCGATCGATGCGCAGCCGGCGATCTCGGTGGAGAAGACCGGTGGAGACTACGCGGATGCGAACGGCGACGCGAAGGTCAGCGCCGGCGACACGGTGCAGTTCCGGTTCACGGTGACGAACACCGGGGCGGTGACCGTGACCGATGTCGTGATCGACGATCCGAAGCTCGGCGGTCCGGTGGCGTGCGAAGCTCCGGATCTCGCACCGGGAGAGTCGTTCACGTGCGGCCCCGTCCTCTATACGATCACCGCGGACGAGGCGAAGGCGCACGCCGTCACCAACGCGGCGACCGTGACGGCGATCAGCGGGACGGCGACGATCTCGGCATCCGATTCGGTGACGGTCGATCTTCCCGAACTGGCCGTGACCGGCGGCATCGTGACCGGACTCGGCTGGGCGATCCTGCTGATCGCGCTGGGTCTGCTCGGGATGCTGATCGCACGGATCCGCCGGACACGACTGGTGTGACACGAGAACGGGGCGGAGCCGATTCGGCTCCGCCCCGTTCCGCGTACGCATCACTCCTTGATCGGCAGCACCTGGTACTTGCCGGTCGCGCCCGGTGCGGGAGGGACGACGGCGACGAACTCGCCCTTGCCCTGAACAGGGGCGGCGACGATCTCCGGCGGGAGGCCGGGGGTGAGGGCCGCTGCGCTGATGCCGCCTTTGAGGATGCCGGCTTTGATCGCCGCGGCCGAGGCGGCCTTGGCGCCCTTCTTGTCGAGCGCCGCGATCTGGGTCGCGTGCTGCTGCACGATCGCATCGAAGTTCTCGTCGGGGATGCTCGGGTGCGACACGTAGACGACGTCGACCGTGGCATTGCCGTTCTTCACTTTGAGACCGGTGAAGCGCTGGCGCCCCACCCAGCCGCGCGACCGGAAGTCGGCGAACAGCGTCGCGCCGTTCTTCCGGCGGGTGGAGAAGTGGACGATGAGCAGGATCACGCCGAGCGGGATCAGGATGATCGGTCCATACACGTACAGGAAGCGCCACATCTCGGCGCGGCCGGAGCGGCCGCCGGTGAATTCGACGGCCTGCGCGTCGAAGAAGTAGCGGAAGATCAGTCGCCAGTTCCAGTCGCTCGCCGAGCCGAGTTGGAAGATGTTCATCGCGATGCCGAACAGGCCGGCGATGAGGCTGGTGAGTCCGCCGACGTACATTGCGCTTCTCGGCGTCACCGCCTTGGCGAATCCTTCTGGCGTGGACAACTGCTGCTGGACGGTGCCGATGCTCATGGCGAAGAGCATAGCGAGTGGCTGCCGCCTCGCTCAGCGGAAATCGATCAGCCCCGCCCGCGCGGCGGTGACCAGGATCTGCACGCGGTCGCGCAGATGCCACTTGGCCATGATGCGCCCGAGGTGCGCCTTCACGGTGCCCTCCGAGACGATGAGGGCACCGGCGATCTCGGCGTTCGACATCCCGGCGGCCAGGCGATCGAGGACCTCCGTTTCGCGTTCGGTGAGCGGCTCGAGGTCCGCCGCACCCTGCGCACCGGAGGATGCCTCGCGCACGTGACGGATGAGCATCGACGCGACGCGGGGCGACAGCGAGCTCGCGCCGCCGTGCACCTCGCGGATGCCGGTGACGATGCTCTCGGCGCTGGAGTCCTTGAGCAGGTATCCGGCGGCTCCGGCGCTGAGCATCGGCAGCACGGTGTCGCTGCCGTCGAGTGTCGTCACGGCTACCACCCGCACATCCGGCCAGCGCTGGGTGATCGCGGCGGTCGCTTCGATGCCGTTCATCTCGGGCATCTGAACGTCCATCATCACGACATCCGGTCGGTCGTGCGCGATGGCCTCGAGCGCCTGGCGGCCGTCCTCGGCCTGGCCGATCACGTCGATATCGGGGTCACGGGACACGAAGTGCGCGAGCGCGGTGCGCACGAGAGGGTCGTCGTCGACGATGAGCACACGGATCTCCGGCATGCAGGAAGCCTAACGGCTGAGCAGAGTGTCCATGAGCGTCTAGACCTTTGGCCAAACAAGTCTGCCAGTGAGTCGGATGTGCTCGCGGGAGAACGTCGAGAAGATGTAGTCATTGCTGGACAAACGACCAACTTCGGAGGTGAATGACCATGACTTTCTGGGATCAGTTCGGACGCTGGATCGGCCTCTACCGCTAACCATAGCTGGCGGATAGGACATACTGAACTATGGCTTTGGACCGGTCGGCGCGGAGCGCCTCCGACATCCTTCGACTGGGACGCGGAGAGAAGCTCACCGTCGTCGAGCGCATCTTCCTTCTGGCCATCGTCTCCGGTGTCATCCTTCTCGACGTCTTCGGCATGCTCTCCACGCCGGACGCCGATCTTCTCCGCTCCGCGGTGAGCATTCTGGCCACCGCGACTCTCGCACTCTTCGTCGTCTCGCCCCTGGTGGCGACATGCGCTCTCGGCCTCGCCTTCGCGGTGTCGTTCATCGTCGACGCTCAGACCCTGGTGTTGACGACCGCTGCCGTGGCCGCCGCGCTCGTCATGCGTCTCGGGCGCACATCGCTGATCCTGTCGTACACGGCAGGCTTCCTCGTGGCCACGGCCGTCATCGCGTACGGCGACACGGTCGCCCCCGTCAACGTCGGCATCTACCTCATCGCAGCGACCGTCTCCGGCGGCGTGGGCTTCGCACTGCGGATGGCCTTCGCCCGCGGTCACCGACTCGAACAGCAGCTCGCCGCCAGCGCCGAACAGGAGCGCCAGGCGGTGCTCGCGGAGCGTCGGTGGATCGCCGGAGAGCTGCACGACAGCATCGCGCATCATCTGACCATCGTCTCCCTGCACGTCCAGATGCTCGATGACGAACAGGCTCGCCCGGACTCGCAGGAGGCGATCCGCGTCGCGGCCCGCAAGGCGATGACCGACCTGCGCTTCGTGATCGATCTCGCCGAGGACGGCCCTCGTGGCGCGGAGGTCCAGATCGGCGACCTGGCGGCAGCTCTGGCCGAAGCACGCGAAGAGCTCGAGGCGGCTGGCCACGCGGTCGCCTTCCAGGGAGATCCTCGTGATGAGCGCATCCCGCGGTCGGCCGAGATCATCCTCGCGCGGGTCGCTCGCGAATCCGCGACCAACATCCTGAAGTACGCCGGTGCCGGTGCGATCGAGATGCAGCTGAGTGTCACCGATGAGACGGCGATGCTGACGATCGGCAGTCCGATGTCGGCGACGGCGCGGCGCAGCCTCTCCTCCAGCCGTACGGGGCTCGAGCGCATGGCCGAGCGCGTGCTCGGAGGCAGCGGAGAGTTCAGCGCCGGCGAGGTCGGTGACCGGTGGGTCGTCATGGCGCGTCTGCCGATCGCTCGGCGACCCGATGCTGCAGTGGAATCTGTCCGAAAGTCGTAGAGGGTATCGACCTTCGACACTGTTCGGACGTGGATTCACGAACGTATCCTGAAGGCTCCCCAGAGTACGGCGTCCCCAGCGCCGTGATCGCGAGCGCAGGGTCCAAGGCTTCCAAACCGATCCGCGCTCGCGATCTTCTGTTTCCGGCGATGGTGTGCATTCCCGTCGCACAGGTGAACGGATCCTGAACTCTTGCCGGGGCGACCGGGATCGTGTTGCGCAAGGTGCCAGAGTGACAGGCGGATCTCCGCCGTGCACACTCGAAAGGCCGCCATGCAGTACCGCCATTCCGCCGCCCTTCCTTGTGCCGTCGTGTCCGCACTGATCGTGCGCGGTCTCGTCACCGCGCCGGTGCTGGTGGGCTGACGTGCGCACGCTGCTGCCCCACGCCGAACTGCGAGATGTCGTGCTGCGCCCCGCGGCGACCGCGCGGGTATGGCTCGGTGCGGGGGCGCCGCTGGAGACGGTCGCGGTGCCCGGGGTCGCGCTGGCGGCCGGGGATGCGCTGGTGGCCGTCGAACTGTCGACGATCTGCGGCTCCGACGTGCACACGGTGCGCGGTGACCGTCCCTCGCCCGCGCCCGTCGTGCTCGGGCACGAGAGCGTCGGTCGTGTGATCGCGATCGGGGAAGGCGGCGCGCACACGGTCGAGGGCGGGGAGCTCCGCGTCGGCGATCGCGTGGTGTGGTCGGTCACGGTGTCGTGCGGCGCATGCGACCGATGCGCGAGCGGGATCTCCCAGAAATGCCGGTCGCTCGCGAAGTACGGGCATGAGCGGATCGAGCCGCGCTGGGAGCTCACCGGCGGGTTCGCCTCTCACGTTCATCTGCGTCGCGGGACGGCGATCGTGCGGGTACCGGAGTCGCTCCCCGCAGCGGCGCTCGCACCCGCGTCGTGCGCGACGGCGACCGCTTGGGCCGCCGTCGCGCGCTCCGGACGGGATCTCGACGGCGTCGCGGTGCGGGTCTACGGTGCGGGCCTGGTCGGCCTTTCGGCGGCGGCCATCGCGGCAGACCTCGGCGCACGCGTGAGCGTCGTGGATCCGTCCGCGGAGCGGCGCGCACTCGCCGAGCGCTTCGGGGCCGAATCCGGCGCCGACCTCGGCAGCCCGAAGGTGGTGATCGAGGCCTCAGGGCACGCGGTCGCCGACGCGATCGACGCGGTCGATGTCGGCGGGACGGTCGTGCTGGTGGGCAGCGTGTTCCCCGCCGACCCGATCGCGCTGGATGCCGAGGACATCGTCCGGCGCCTCATCACGATCACCGGTGTGCACAACTACGCGGGGTCGGACCTCCTGGCTGCTGTCGGGTTCCTCGCGGGGCGGGGCAGGGCGTACCCGTTCGCCGACGTGGTCGGGGCAGTGCACCAGCTCTCGGATGCCGAGGCCGCGCTCGAGGCGGCGGCCGCACCGGGCGCCCCGCTGCGGATCGGCCTCGTTCCGCGGTGAGCCGGGGCCGACCCTGACACGGCACTCCTGGCGCGGTGCGACCGCGCCAGGAGCGCTCAGTGATTCCGCAGCGCCGTGATGAGTTCGCTCTTGCGCTTGCCGGAGTAACCGTGCAGGCCGAGCTCCTTCGCGCGTTCCTTGAGCTCCGGGACCGTCCAATCCTCGTAGCTGCCTGATTCGCCGCCGCGCCGTCCGACGTCCGATCGGCCTTTCTTCGTGCCGCCCGTGGCGTTCGAGATCCGCGCTGCTTTCTCCTTCGATGCGCCGTCCTCGCGAAGCTCCTCGTACAGCTCCGGATCCTTCAGGCGAGATCGCTGATCGCGTGGCATGTGCTGTCCTCCTTCAGAGCGAGATGCGTTCGACGGTCTGGCCGGTGTCCTCCGCCGGCATCGCACGGGCGATGTCCGCCTGGCTGACGATGCCGACCAGCAGGTGGTCATCGATCACCGGAAGCCGGCGGACCTGATGCTCCTGCATGCGCGCGAGCGCGACCGAGATGTCGTCCGACGCCGTGACGGTGATCGGCTTGCCCATCGCCAGTACCCCTGTACGGGTGGTTTCGGGGTCCATGCCGTTCGCTACCGCCTTGACGACGATGTCGCGATCCGTCAGCATCCCCTTCAGCCTGCTGTCCTCCCCGCAGATGGGCAGGGCTCCGACATCCAGCTCCGCCATCACGGTCGCGGCGATGTGCAGCGAGTCGTTCTCGCCGATGCATCGAGCGCCTGGCGTCATGATGTCGCTGACCAAGGTCATGATGTTGCTCCTCTCCTGTGCATGGGGGACACGATACGAGCGCCTACCGGACCCGCGACGGGGGTTGACACTACGCTGTCGGCAGGGGAACAGCTACGACGGAGAGCCCGATCGGGCTCCACGAACGAGAGGGTGTCGCATGGGCAAGTTCATCTACGATGGCGGCGTCAAGGTCGAGATCGAGGACCGCGCTCTCACTCACATCCAACTGGTCATCAGCGCGAAGCTGCGACGAGGAGAGCCGTTCCCGTTCTCGTGGCGTGAAGACGCCAGCGTCGGAGGCGGCCGGACGACCGTGTGGGTGCACGCGTCCAGTGCGCTCGTGTTCAAGTACTACGGCAGCCGATCGCCGGCGATCAATCGCGCGTGGATCGAGGCCCTGGCCTTCACCGCGAACTCTCCCGGCGGGCTCTACCTCGTGCCGGAACCGGCGGACGGCGGCGAACCGGTCACGGCGGAGAATCCCGCGCTCTGATCCGAAAGCTCAGGCGGGAGCGGGAACGCGCAGCTGCTGACCGGGTCGATCCCCGTCACGGTCACCCAGCCGTCGGCGAGCAGCGCCGCGTCGCTGTCCTCCGCCGGAAGGAGCGGCAAGTCCTCCACGGCGAGACGCACGTAGTGCTCGTCCGCCTCCGTGAGCGTGGTCTGGACGATGCCGAACGGCGCGAGCGGGGCCTCAACGAAGCCGCGCGCCTCCGGAGCGTTCGGCACATTCACGTTCACGACCGCGCCCCGTGGGCGGGTGAACAGCAACGGCACCAATCGCAGCGCGGCATCCGCTCCGACGTCCCAGTGGCACGTCTCCGGTTCGATGCCGACGTCCAGGGAGACCGCCATTCCCCACGTGCCGCCGAGGCCGCCGGTCAGCGCGGCGCCGACGGTGCCGGAGTGCAGGATCGCACGGCCGACGTTCGCGCCATGGTTGACCCCGGAGAGCACCAGGTCCGCGGGGGAGCCGAAGGCGCCGCGCGACGCGATCAGGGCGATGAGACCCGGACCGCCGTGCACAGCGTGGGCGCGGACGCCCTCGAGGCCGTCGAGCTCGCGCTTCTCGATGCGGATGCGGCCGTCCGCCTCTTCCGCCAGGATCGAGGCGCTCGAACCGCTGGACTGCTTCGCCGGCGCCGCGACGATCACGTCGAAGCCGGCCGAGACGGCTGCCGCGGCGAGCGCATGCAGCCCAGGGGCATCGATGCCGTCGTCGTTCGTGACGAGCACCCGGGTCATGAGTCCTCCTCAAGAGCAGCGCGCGCGGCGAGCCCTTCCGGGCTGGTGCGCTCTTCGGCGATCGGTGCCTCATCGGTGTCGATCATGCGCTGACGGACTCGATCGCGCAGTCCCCGGATGGCTGATCCGTCTCCGGTGCCCAGACCGTGCCTGGTGACGTTGAGCGCTCCGGCTGCGGCCCCGAGCGAGATCGCGCGCCGCAGCGGTTCGCCGTGCACGAGCCCGGCCACGACGCCGGCGGTGAGCGAATCACCTGCTCCTCGCGTCTCCGCCTCGGCGAACGCCGGCAGGGAGACCTCGACGGTCCCGTGCTCGTCCATCAGCAGCAGCGGATCCGAGGAGCGCGTCACGATGACCGCCCGCGCGCCCGCATCGCGCAGGGTGCGCATAGCGGCGCGGATGGCGTCGGTCGAATCCGCTTCGATGAGCCCATCGTCCCTGAGCTCCTCGTGGCTCACCTTGAGCACATCGACCCCGCCAGAGACGACGGCCCGCATCCGGTCGCCGGCGAGATCCGCCACGACCCGGCGTTCGTCGCCGCGCAGATCCGCGGCCAGGCGGCGGTACATGTCCGGCGGTACAGTCTCGTCGCCGGCCGGGCCGCTGAGGATCGAGATGCGTGAATGCGACGCGGCATCCAGCATCCGTGTGTAGAGGTCGTCGAGCTCGTGACGTCCGAGCGGGTCGCCCTGCTCCTCGGCGATCGCGACGCGTTTTCCCTCGCGGCGGTCGTGGACGTAGGCGGAGCCGCGTCCGGCACGCTCGACGGCGACGACCCGCAGGCCCTCATCCTCGAGCAGATGGCCGAGGGCGCCGCCGATCTCGCCCGTGAGCACGCAGCACATCGTCACCTCGCAGCCCAGGCGCCGGAGCATTCTCGCCTGCCAGACCCCCTGTCCGCCGGCATGCACGTGGATCTCGGAGCCCTGAGGGTGGTCCTCGACGGTGATGGTCAGCGTCGGAGACGGCGCGAAAACCGTGACATCGCTCATGTCGGCACAGTACGAGTCGCGGCTCGGGCGGCGCAGGGGATTGACGGCAGGGCGCACAGCGGTTAGCGAGCCGATCGTGTCAAGGCCCTGTCCTCGGAACGCGGTGGCGGTATCGGATCGGGGGAGACGAGAGGAGTCGGAGTGACCACGACAGACCGACCTCATTCGCTGTGGCGCGACACCGCACCGGACATTCACCTGGAGACGCGTGCTGTGGACGACGCCGAGATCGTGATCGCCGGTGCCGGGCTCACGGGGCTGTCCGCCGCCGTGATGCTCGCGCGCTCGGGGCATCGCGTGGTCGTGTTCGACGCCGCCGAGATCGGCGCGCGCACCACAGGGGGTTCGACCGCGAAGCTCAGCCTGCTGCAGGGCACGGTCCACTCCGGCATCCTCCGCAGCGCCGGCGAGCACGTCCTGCGCGCGTACGCGCACGCGCAGCGCGACGGGCAGTCCTGGTTGCGCGGCGAACTCGCCGACGCGCCGGATGCCGAGGAGCGCCGTGTCGCGATCACCTACGCGATGACGGCGGACGGCGACGCGAACGTCCGTGCCGAGGCGACCGCGTGCCGGACGGTGGGGATCGAGGTCGAACGGCGCTCCGGACAGGCGGGGCTGCCGTTCCCGGTGTCCAGCGCCCTCGTCCTGGAGGACCAGTCGCAGCTGCATCCGATGCGGGCGCTCGACGCGCTCGCCGGCCGCGCCCGTGCGCTCGGCGTGCACTTCATCGGAGGATGCCGGCTCACCGGCGCGGAGGCGAGCGGCGACGGCGTGCGCGTCCGCACGAGCAGCGGCACGATCTCCGCGCAGCGACTGCTGGTGACGACGGGCTTCCCCGTGGTGGATCGTCGGGGCTTCTTCGCGAAGCTCACCCCCACGAGGCAGATGGTCGCGGCGTACCGGCTTCCCGATGCGGCCATGATCCCGGACGGGATGTTCCTCTGCGTCGACGAGGTCACCCGATCGCTCAGATCGGGGCGGGACGAGCAGGGCCGTGCACTGCTCGTCGTCGGGGGCAGTTCGTACCGGACGGGAACGGATCCGGACACGCGGCAGCGCCTGCAGGCGATCGACCGGTGGACCGCGCAGGCGTTCTCCGGCGCTGTGCGCGATCGGTGGTGGGCAGCTCAGGACTATCGGATGGCCGGAGATCGGCCGTTCTTCGGCATCCTTCCGGGGACGCGGGGTCGGATCCTCGCCGCGACGGGCTTCGCCAAGTGGGGCATGACCAATGCCGTCGCCGGCGCGCTGGCGCTCACCGGCATCGTGGACGACGCGCCTGCGGAGTGGGCCGAGCACTTCGCGCACGCGCGGGTCGGCGCGCATGGAGCGGCCACGATGGTGCGCAGCACCGCCGCCGTCGCGGCCGAAGCCGCGCGAGGGTGGGCCCGGCCCGAGCAGTCCCACGCCGAGGGCACGGAGCGCGCGCGAGTGATGCGACGCGGACTCGAACCGGTCGCGGAATCCGATGTCGACGGCCGCATCTGCGCGGTCTCCGCCGTCTGCACGCACCTGGGCGGCGTGCTCCGCTGGAACACGGCGGAGCGCAGCTGGGACTGTCCGCTGCACGGGTCGCGCTTCGCACCGGACGGCCGCGTGATCGAGGGACCGGCGACGCGGGATCTGCCGCGGCGGGACGGCAAGGTACGCGCAGGAGCCGACCAGGTCAACCCCGAAACGGCCTCGGACACGGCGTCCATAGGGTGAGCCGTCCGAGACCACCCGACGAAGGAGATGAGCCGAATGACCGAAGTGATCAGAGCCGAGATCGAGGTCGAAGCGCCGGCGAGCGCGGTGTACGAGCAGTGGGCGCGGCTGGAGGACATGCCGTACTACATGTCGATGGTGAAGAGCATCGAGCGCCTGAGCCCGGACCGCACGCACTGGGTCGTCAACGTCGGCGGAGTCGAGCGCGAGTTCGACGCGATCGTGACCGAGGCCGTGCCGAACCAGCGCATCGCCTGGGTGAGCGACGGCGAGAAAATTCACACCGGTGCGGTGCAGTTCACGCCCATCGACGCCGAGCGCACGCGCGTCGAGTTGGAGATGGGCTGGGTGCCGGAGACGGTCACGGAGAAGGCAGGGGCGCTCCTCAATCTCGACGAGCGAGCTGCTGCCTCCGACCTCAAGCGCTTCAAGGAGTTCCTGGAGGGCGGTGGCGGGGGGAGCAGGGTCGTCGCCGACCCTGACCTCGCCTTCTGAGCGGGTGCGCCCATGGTCCAGATCGGTTTCCACGCCTCGCACGAGCAGGTCGACCCCGCGAAACTGCTGCAGGCCGTACGAGATGCGGAGAGCGTCGGCTTCGACGGGGCGATGTGCTCCGATCACCTCGCGCCGTGGACGCGCGCGCAGGGGGAATCGGGATACGCCTGGAGCTGGATCGGCGCCGCACTCGCCTTGACGCGGTTCCCGATCGGCCTCGTCACCGCCCCGGGGCAGCGCTATCATCCGGTGATCACCGCCCAGGCCGCGGCGACGCTCGCCACGATGTTCCCCGGCCGCTTCTGGGCCGCGTTGGGCAGCGGTGAGGCCCTCAACGAGCACGTCACCGGCGCTGAATGGCCGGACAAGGAGCGGCGCGATCGTCGTCTGCGCGAGAGCGCGGCGGTGATCCGTGCGCTCATCGGCGGCGAACGCGTCGATCACGACGGGGAGGTGCGGGTGCACGAGGCGCGCATCTGGAGCAGACCGACGGCCCCGCCCGAACTGCTGGCGGCGGCGGTCAGCCCGGAGACGGCCGCCGAGGTGACGTCCTGGGCGGACGGACTGATCACCGTCGGGAGCGACCCGGCGGCGACGGCGCAGACGCGCGAGGCCTATCGGGATGCGGGCGGCGGGGGACCGCTGGCCGTGCAGATTCACGTGAGCCTGGCCGGAACGGATGCCGAGGCTCTCGCGCTCGCCCGTGACCAGTGGTCGCACGCGACAGCACCCGCCGAGCGGACGTGGGACCTCGAGCAGCCGGAGGATTTCGAGGCGCTCGCCGACCCGACCGAGGAGAAGCTGCGTTCCGCCGTGCTGATCTCGGGCTCGGCGACGGCGCTCGCCGAGCAGATCGCCCAGGTCGCGCTCGGGTACGACCGCGTCTACCTGCATCACGTCGGCGTCGATCAGACGGCATTCCTCGCCCGCTGCGAGAGCGAGTTGCTCCCGATGCTGAGGAGGCTGCTGTGAGGCCGGCCGACACGAGTGATCTGTGGTGGCGGACGGCGGTGATCTACTGCCTCGACATCGAGACCTTCCAGGACTCCGACGGAGACGGCGTCGGCGACATCGAGGGGCTCTGCGACCGTATCGACTATCTGTCCGAGTTGGGCGTGACCTGTCTCTGGCTCATGCCGTTCCAGCCGACGCGCGACCTCGATGACGGGTACGACATCACGGATTTCACCGGCGTCGATCCTCGGCTCGGCGACCTCGGCGGCTCCGTCGAGCTGCTGCGGATCGCGCACGGTCGGGGCATCAGGGTCATCATGGATCTCGTGGTGAACCACACCTCGGACCGGCATCCGTGGTTCCGCTCCGCCCGGCGATCGCGCACGTCGAAGCATCGCAACTACTACGTGTGGCGCGACCGACCGCCGCGGACGTCGCAGAAGACGGTGTTCCCCGGGGAGGAGGACGGCGTCTGGGAGCACGACGAGCGCACCGATCAGTACTACCTGCACAGCTTCTACCGGCATCAGCCGGATCTGAACCTCGCCGAACCCGAGGTGCGCGCGGCGATCGCGCGCGTGGTCGGTTTCTGGACCGAGCTCGGCGTCGACGGCTTCCGCCTCGACGCCGTCCCGTTCCTGATCTCCCCACCCGGTGCGGCGGACGAGACCGACCCGCACGAGTTCCTGCGGGAACTGCACCGGTTCGTCGGTCGTCGTCGCGGGGGAGCAGCGCTTCTGGGTGAGGTCGGGTTGCCGCACAAGGACCAGCTCGAGTACTTCGGCTCATCCGGCACCGAGCTGGAGCTCCAGTTCGACTTCGAGACCATGCAGGCCGTGTTCCTCTCCCTCGTCAGACATGACGCGGGCCCGGTGGCCGAGGTGCTGGGGAAGCGGCCCGTCGTGGATCGTCGTCTGGGGTGGGCGATGTTCCTGCGCAACCACGACGAACTCACGCTCGAGCAACTGGACGAGCAGGGGCGCCAGGACGTGTTCGACGAGCTGGCTCCGGACGAACGCCAGCGCGTCTACGGGCGAGGCATCGTCCGTCGCCTGGCACCGATGCTGCGCGGCGACCCCCGCCGCATCCGGCAGGCGTACAGCCTGCTGTTCTCGCTCCCCGGCGCGCCGATGCTGCTGTACGGCGAGGAGATCGGCATGGGGGAGCTGCCCGCGATGCCGGACCGCGCAGCCATCCGCACGCCGATGCAATGGGACCCGGGACCTGCCGGCGGATTCTCCACGGCGAGGGCGTCTCGGGTGCCCGACATGCCGACCGATGGCTACGCCCCGGAGCACGTCAACGTGCACGATCAGCTGCGCGACCCAGATTCGCTGCTGTCGTTCGTCCGGCTGCTGATCGCCCGCTACAGATCCGCGCCGGAGATCGCGTGGGGCGAGCTGTCGATCGTGGACACTGGCGACCCGGCCGTGCTGGCGCACGCTTGCCGCGCCGACGGCGTCCTGTTCATCGCGGTGCACAACTTCGCCGAGGACGCACGCCGCGTGGAGATCGAGCTTCCCGATCTCGACGGCGACGCATCGGTCGCCGATCTGCTCTCCAACACGCCGATCGAGCCGACGGACGGTCGGCTCGTGCTCGACCTGGAGGGTTACGGATTCCGCTGGCTGCGCCGGTCGGGGTCGGGGTCGCTCCGCTCCTGATCTGGGTCGGTCGCGCCCGGTCCGGCCGGCTCGATAGGCGGCTCATCCGGACGCCGCGGACGGTCGTCCTGCTGCTCGGCTTCCTCCTCGGCCGCGAACTGCTCGTCGTCCGGTGGCTGCGGCTGGACGTGCTCAGGGCGCAGACCCTGATCGCCGACGCCGCTCACGGCGCCTCCTCGCGGAGATCGGTGGGCGCCGCATCCGAGCGGGCCTCGTCGGCCGCGAGGACATCCGGTTCATCCTCCGGGGCCAGGTCGCCCTGGCCGTCCTCGCCGAGGTCGGCCTCGAGCGGCTCGTCGCCCTGCGTCTCGGGCTGGTCCTCCTCGTCCGCCCGATCGTCGGCGGTCTCCTCCTCGGGCACGGCCTCGGCATCCGCTGGATCGGTGTTCTCGACATCCCGCTGTTCGAGGCGGTCGGGAGGGAACGGCAGTTCGTCCTCGGGAATGGCTCGCGTACCTGACATGGCTGACTCCTTCGGTTGATGGATTCCCACCGTCGCCCATCGGCGCCGGGGCGGTCAGCCCCGTTGACAGATCGCGCGCGAGCGCCCACGCACGCGAAGAATGTCCGTGCGGCCAGTGTCAACCCCCTGGTTCTTCGCGGCGCGGAGAGGGAGGGTCGGTAACGACCTTCCTGACGTTTCCCCAGAGCGAGGATGATGATGACCCGTATTGCCGAAGACCCCCGCTACGCGCACACCGATGGACCGTTCCCCCCGCAGTCGCAGGAGGAGCAGCCAGGACAGACGGATGCCACCCGGCCCACCCCCGATCACGGCGAGCAGAGCTACGTCGGTCACGGCCGGCTGGCCGGACGCCGTGCCCTCATCACGGGCGGTGACTCGGGCATCGGCCGTGCCGTCGCCATCGCGTTCGCCCGCGAAGGCGCGGACGTCGCGATCGTGCACATGCCGGAGGAGCAGGAGGACGCCGATGACACCCTCGGACTCGTCCGCGACGCCGGCCGGAAGGGGCTGAGCCTGTCCGGTGACGTCCGCGACGAGCAATTCGCGACGGATGCCGTGGTCGAGGCCCGTCGTGCACTCGGCGGCCTCGACGTGCTGGTGCTCAACGCCGCCTACCAGCACGACGTCGGCGGTTTCGCGAATCTGAAGACCGAGGACATGCGCCGCGTGTTCGACACGAACCTCGCCGGGCTCATGTACTCGGCGCGGGCGGCGTACCCGTCGATGGAGCCGGGTGCGTCGATCATCGTGACGGCGTCGATCCAGGCGGCCGAACCGTCGCCAGGTCTCATCGACTACGCCATGACGAAGGCCGCGCAGGTCGCCTTCGTGAAGGCACTGGCGCAGGAGGCCGGCACGCGCGGCATCCGTGTCAACGCCGTCGCGCCGGGGCCGATCTGGACGCCGCTCATCCCCTCCACCGGCTGGGACGAGGAGAAGGTCGCCCAGTTCGGCTCCGACACCCCGCTCGGTCGTGCGGGCCAACCGGCGGAGCTCGCCGGCGCGTACGTCTATCTCGCATCGGCGGAGTCGTCGTACACCTCAGGCGCTGTCCTCGCCGTGACCGGAGGGAAGGCGCTGTGAGCATCGTGGCCCCCACAGACCCTCCGTCAGCAACCAGCCCGTCGTGGGAGATCATCCCGCTCGGACGCGCTGGCTGGCGCATCTGCGACGCCACCCGTGGGCATGCCGATGCCGCACGCCTCGTCGCGTATGCCGAGAAGAGCGAGCTCGGTGCGATCGAGGTGCTGTGGTTGCGCAGCCCCTGCCCGCATCGCTCGCGCTATCGGGACCTCGACGAACTGCTCGAGGACCTGGATGCCGCGGTGGCGGCCGCCGAGGAGAACCGTTCGACGCGTCCCTTCGAGATCCCGCACTTCCCTCCGGAGAGGTAGGAGACGGACGCCTCAGCCAGCGCTGCTCGCCGAAGCATCCGTTCCGCGGTCGGCCTCGTCCGGCAGCTGCTCGACCGGGATGACGACGACGTCCTGCACCTTCCAGTCCAGCGCTGCGATGCCCTCGGAGGCGTGCCGCAGCTTGGCCAGTGACACCCGCGAACGATACGGCCGGACGAACGCCTCGACGTGGAACACCTGTCCCTCGTCCCGCATGCGGACGGCCGCATCGCCGACCCACGGCAGATGACGCAGGTACTGCGCGACCTCGGTGGCCAGCGGATGCGGTGCCTTGTCGTCGTAGGTCCGTGCGCGCTGGTCCATGAGGTCGCGCACGGCGGACCGGGTGTTGCGCACGCCGTCTCGCACGATTCCGATCGAGATGAACAGGGCGGCCACGCCGTCCAGCCACCACACGCCGAGACCGATCCCCATCACGCCGACG
Source organism: Microbacterium sp. M (assembly GCF_045181065.1). Classification (GTDB taxonomy): domain Bacteria; phylum Actinomycetota; class Actinomycetes; order Actinomycetales; family Microbacteriaceae; genus Microbacterium. Next base: position 739,642 of record NZ_CP173721.1, read on the forward strand.
ATCGATGCGGCGTTGGTCTGCCAGTCGGCCTTGGCCATATCGGCGTCCGCGTGCAGGAGCTTGTTGTGCAGCAGCGGTGCGAGCCGCGCCTTGGCGGGGCCGTAGAAGAACACCGGTCCGATCACGATGACGCTCATCACGCCCACCATGAGCCAGCCCAGCCAGATCGTCTGGCCGAACAGCTGCACCGTGCCGATCGTCGGGTGGTCCTGCGTGACGAGCCCGCTGACCGCCTCGAAGGCGAGATTGAGTCCGACCGTCGCGAGCGCGACACCGGCCACGACGTGCCCGACGCCCATCGCACGGTGGCGACCGTACGGGTGGTTCACGGAGGGGCGGCGCCGGACGAGCAGCAGCGCGATGAGGAAGGCGATCTGGGGGAGGAGGGAGAGCATGTCCTCGATCCACGCCGTGCGCATCGACTGCGAGCCGCCGACCACGAACGCCACGACGATGATCGTCACGGTCGTGTAGCCGATCGTGAACCATTCCCACCTGATCGCGGAGTGCAGCGCGCGATGCTGCTCCGGCGGCAGGTCCGTCCGCCCGAATCGGTGCCGATCCGCGCGGGTCATGAGCCGGCCTCGCCGTCGAGGAAGAGCTCGATGTCCGACAGCAGAGCGTTCTCACCGGCCGGGACGAGCCACACGATCGTGCGGCCCCTCAGGCCGGGCAGGTCGGCGTATCCCCTCGTCGTCCCGACCCGCTCGGACCACGGCGTCTGATCGCTGAACCCGCCGATGGCGAGGTCGATGTCACCGTCCTCGAGCATGCCGACGAGCGTCTCCTCGCCGGCGGGGGTCCAGGAGATGCGCGCGTCGATCGAGTCCGCGTAGTCCCGTGCGAGGTCGGCGAGCGGACCGCGGGGCGCATCATCCGGCGCTTCACCGGCTTCTGCGACCTCCGGCTCGAGGCTCACACCGATCCGGATCGTCCCGTCGGTCACGGTGTCCAGGGTCCCGTCCGGATCCCTGGGCACCGTGCCGAGGCATCCGGTCATGGTTGCCGCGAGGGCGCCGCAGGTCATCGCGGCGGCGGCGCGTCGAAGTGCCGCGCGTCGAGCATCCGGTGCGAGCATGCGTCCATCATCCGGACGGCGAATGCCGTGCTCAAGCGGGTTGACCGCGGTATCCGGCCCGGGTAAGGGTCACACCGGCAGCGGATGCCGTCGGCGCAGGATGACGCGCTGCACCAGCGTCCAGACGACCGTGATCGTCAGGTACAGGGCGGCGGCCAGCGGGACGAACAGTGCGAACACCGCCGTCAGGTAGTGCAGGGCGCTCATCATCCGCAGCATCCCCGGCGACGACAGCGGCGTATCGTCGACGGGCGCCGGACGGAAGACGCGTCGGGTGACCTCGGCGACGACCACCATGATCGCCACGAGCCCGCCGAAGACGGCGAGCGTCGGCAGCGAGAAGGGGCCCGCCGCCAGCATGTGCACGAGGCTCGTGCCCAGCCCGGCGCCGAACAGGTCGTGCGAGAGCAGTTCGTTCGGATGGCCTGCGATCTCGGTGCGCAGGAACAGCGTGTACAGGATGCCGACGATCGGCGCCTGCAGCAGCACGGGCAGGCACCCGGCGAACGGCGAGGTGTTCTCGTCCCGGTAGAGCTGCATCGTCTCGCGCTGCAGCCGCTCGGGGTTCTTGCCGTGCCGCTTCCGGATCTCGCGGAGCCGGGGAGCGAGGCGCGCCCTGGTCTGCTCCGCCTTGGCCTGCGAGATGCCGACAGGGATGAGCAGGGCGCGCACGAGCAGGGTGACGACGACGACCGCGAGTGCGGCCGCGGAGGCGCCGGTGAAGGGTTCGAAGAAGGTGGCGAGGCCGGCGAGGGCGCCGTAGGCGGCGTCGAGGAGCGCCGCGAGGGGAGGGAAGGAGAAGGGGTCCATGAAGTGTCCGTTCGATGCGTCGGGAAGGTCGGCGGATGCCGTGTCCCGACGCGAACGGACGGGTCACACGGCGCGCACGACTCCCGGCGCTCGCGGACGAGGGTGGCCGGCGGCATCCGGATCGCTCTGCGACAGCAGAGCCGACGCATCGATGGCGCGCAGCGGATGCGGAGGCGAATCCTTGCCGGCGCTAGGTGCGACGATCGCGACGGCGACGATCAGGGCCGCGACCGCGAGGATCGCGACGGCGAGTCCCAGGGCGGCCATGTCCGGCAGGGCGACGAGCCCGAGCGCGGACAGCACGAAGGCCATCACGTGCTCGATCATCGCCGCCATGTCATCGAGGGTACCCCTCCGCTCATCCTTCGAGCGGAGGGCGGAGGGCGGAGGGCTCTCAGCTCCAGGGCTCGTCCGACGAGCCGTCCTCATCCGGTGCGGTCGCGCCCTGCTTGTCCCCGGCCAGCCGACGCGTGGTGGAGGACCGTTCGGCACCCTCGGCCGAACCGCCCTGCCCCGAGGCATTGGCCGTCGTCGGATCGTCCGCGGCGGCATCCGTGTCGGTGCGCGGTGCTGCGGCATCCTCCGCGTAGTCGGGGCGGGGCGGCTGGAGGTCCTGATCGGACAGCTCCCCGCCCTGGCGCCCGCCGTACGGGCGCCCGTGATCGGCCGATTCCTCTCGTCCGAACACCAGCTCCCATTCGCCGACCGTGAAGCTCGCTCCGGTGCGCAGGATCTGGGCGCGCTCGCCCGAGGCGTCCAGCGAGGCCGCGTTCGTCTCGCCGGGTCCGTGAAGCGTGAGCACGTACTCGTCGCGCTCATCGTGCGTGATCGTCGCGTGCACCGGGTCTGCGCCCGGGAGGACGAGTTCGTTGCCCGCCGCGGATCCGATCCGCACGACGTCGTCGCGCAGATGGTAGACGAGGCGATCGCCTCCGCCGGTGATGCGCAGGTGCGGATCCCCGGCGCCCCAGGCGTCGTGGGTCGTGGTGGGAGTGGGCGTGTGCGGTTCCGTGCTCATGGTGACCTCCTGCCTCGACGGTAGGCGGGGCCCCGATCGAGCGAGAGGGGGTTGACAGTCCGTCTCACACCCGACCGGATGCCGCGGCCGGGCGTAGCCTCGAAGCATGACCGATCTCGCAGCACTTCTCGGCTTCCGGCATCCGATCGTCCTCGGACCGTTCGGGGGATTGTCCTCCGTCCGCCTGACCGCCGCGGTGAGCGAGTCGGGCGGGCTGGGGTCGTACGGGCTGTACGGGTACGACGGCGAGCGGATCCGGCAGACGGCCGCCGAGCTGCGGGCGGCGACGGCGCGTCCGTTCGCGTTCAACATCTGGCTTCCGACGGGTGACGAGGCGGAGCCCGGGCCGCAGCATGCGGTGTACGCGCAGGCGCTGCAGCCGTTCTACGAGGCCGTCGGCGTCGAAGTGCCGGTACGTCCGGAGCGCTACATGCCGTCGCTGGACGAACAGCTCGACGCGATCTGGGAGGCCGCACCCGCCGTGCTCAGCGTCGTCTACGGCGTGCCGTCGGCGGATCTGATCGCAGGCGCACGCAGTCGCGGCATCCGCGTGGTGGGGACGGCCACGACCGTGGCCGAAGCGCTGGCGCTGGAGGCCGGAGGGGTCGACGCGATCGTGGCGACCGGCATGGAGGCCGCGGGGCACCGGGTCTCGTTCCTGCGCTCGCCGGAGGAATCCCTGGTCGGCACATTCGCCCTGGTGCCGCAGGTCGTGGATGCCGTGGGCATCCCGGTCATCGCCGCCGGTGGCGTCGCCGATCGGCGCGGTGTGGCAGCGGCGTTCGCGCTCGGAGCATCGGCCGTGCAGGTCGGGACGGCGTTCCTCGCGACGTCGGACTCGGCGGCGAACGACGCGCACCGCGCCGCCATCCGCAGCACATCGGCGGACAGCAGCGTGCTCACCCGAGCGATGAGCGGGCGTCTGGCCCGGGGCGCCCGCAACAGGGTCGTGCGGGCGATCGAGGCGAGCGGGACGATCGCACCGTTCCCGATGCAGAACTGGCTCACCGGGCGCTTCCGGACCGCCGCGGGGCAGCAGAACCTGGGTGAGCTGCAGTCGCTCTGGCTCGGGCAGTCGGCGCCGCTGGCGCGGTGGGACACGGCATCCGAGGTGTTCGACGAGCTGGTGGCCGGGGTACCCGGCCGCTGAAGGGCTACAGGATGACGGTCGACCGGCCGTGCACGATCACGCGGTCCTCCGCATGCCACTGCACGGCCCGTGCGAGCACGAGGCGCTCGACGTCGGCGCCGCGGCTCTGCAGCTCGGCGGCGGATTCGGAGTGCGTGACGCGGGTGACATCCTGCTCGATGATCGGCCCCTCGTCGAGGTCGGCCGTGGCGTAGTGCGCGGTGGCGCCGATGAGCTTCACTCCGCGATCCTTCGCCCTCGCGTACGGGTTCGCCCCGATGAACGCGGGAAGGAACGAGTGGTGGATGTTGATGACCGGGGCCCCGAGCTGTTCGATGAACGTGTCGGTGAGGATCTGCATGTAGCGCGCGAGGACGACGAGGTCGACGTTGCCCTGCAGCATTTCGAGTTGACGCTGCTCCATCGCCTGCTTGTCGCCCGAGGGGATGTGCACGAACGGGACGCCGAAGCTCCGCACCGATTCGGCGAGGTCCGGGTGATTGGAGATGACCATCGTGATGTCGATGTCGAGCTGGCCGCGCTGTGCGCGCCAGAGCAGCTCCATGAGGCAGTGGTCGTACTTCGACACGAAGATCGCGACGCGCTTGCGGCGGGACACGTCGTGCAGCGACCACTCCATGCCGAAGCGGTCGGCGACCTGCTGGACGGAGGCCTCCAGCGCGGGGCGTGCGGCCGAGAGACCGGGCAGGTGGATCACGGTGCGCTGGAAGAAGCGTCCGCCCTCGGAGTCCGTGGAGTGCTGGTCCAGCGAGATGATGTTCGCGCCGTGCTCGGCCAGCACGCCGGCGACGGCGGCGACGATTCCGGGCTGGTCGTCGCACGCGATGAGCAGGCGGGCGGTGTCGGGCTGGGACATGGATGCTCCTTGCAGGGTCTGGGTCGATTCTGCCCCGTCGACGGTGGCCGTGACGAATCGCGGAGTGGTTCGCTGCGGATCGGCCGGCTCGCGGTTGCCAGGGCCGATAATCTGACAGGCGTGAACCCGAGCGAAGCAGGACTCGTCCTCGTCCCCCTGATGGCCGTGCTGGCGCCGCTGCTCGCGAAGGGGGTGCGGCCCGTGCTGCGCGTTCCCGTCATCGTGTTCGAGCTCGTGCTGGGCATCCTGATCGGCCCTGCGCTGCTGGGTTGGGTCGACGCCGGAGAGGTGATCGAGAAGCTCAGCGAGTTCGGCCTGGCGATGCTGTTCTTCATCGCCGGCTCCGAGATCGACTTCCGCAGACTCGCGGGCAAGCCGCTCGTCCGCGCGTCGCTCGGCTGGGTGCTGAGCGTGGTGCTGGGAATCGGACTCGGGTTCTTCTTCGCACCCGGCGAGGGCATGGTGGTGATCGGCATCGCGCTGAGCTCGACGGCCCTCGGCACGCTGATGCCGATCCTGCGGGATGCCGGCGAGCTGGGGACCCCATTCGGTCGGACTGTGACGGCGATCGGTGCCGTGGGCGAATTCCTGCCACTGATCGCGATCTCCGTCTTCCTCAGCACGCGGACGACCTGGGTCGCCACCGCGGTGCTGCTCACATTTGTGGTGCTCGCCGGTGCCGTGGTGCTGTTCGCACAGCGGACCCCGCACGGCCGGCTGCACGCGTTCCTGCGCGCGACCCTGCACACCTCCGACCAGTTCGGCATCCGCTTCGTGCTGCTGCTGATCGCCTCGCTCGTCGCGCTCAGCGTGGTCCTGGATCTGGACATGCTGCTCGGCGCGTTCGTCGCCGGAGCCGTCTGGCGGATCATCATGGCGCGCGCACCGAAGGAGGATGCCGAGGAGATCGAGAGCAAGATCGAGGCGATCGCGTTCGGGTTCCTGGTGCCGATCTTCTTCCTCTACACCGGCATCACCTACGACCTGGATGCGCTGCTCGATTCGCCAGCGGCCATGGCGCTCGTGCCGGTGTTCCTCATCGCACTGCTGCTGTTCCGCGGCGTCGCCGCGCAGCTGTCGGCGCCGGCGGGCGCCGGCGTGCGCGAACGATCGGCGCTGGCGCTGCTGTCGGCGACGGGGCTTCCGATCATCGTCGCGGTGACGGCGATCGGGGTGGAGCAGGGGATGCTCGATTCCGGCATCGCGGCGGCGCTCGTGGGCGCCGGGATGCTGTCGGTGCTGCTGTACCCGCTCATCGCGATGTCTCTGCGCGGCGACAGTGCGAAACTCGCCGCAGCCGAGAAGAACCGCCCGGTCAGCGAGTTGTGATGTCGGCATCGGCGCTCCTGGATGACGCTCGCCGGCACCTGGTCGGCGTGCCCAAGGAAGGGCTGGGCGAGGAGAAGCACTCGCGATTCCGCGGTGACCGCATCGTCCGGATCGGCGAGGCCTGGCACGTCGGCGTCCTGCTGCTGACCGATGACGCGGCGCTGGCCACCGCCGAGGTGCTGCGCGCAGCGGATGCCGGTCGGCGCGGCTACACGGCCGAGTCGGCGCGCGAACGCGCCGCCCGTCGGGAGTGGGCGCTGCGTGGCGGGTTCGACGAGGGAGAGGTCGCGCATGTCGGGTGGAGCGTGATCGACGTGGATGCCGTGGACGCCGGCGGGTCCTCCGGCCCGCTGGCCATGGTCGACGGCGTGGTGCAGGTGAAGTGGTCGAGCGCGGGCGGCTACATGCCGCTCGAGGAATACCTGCGAGAGCGGATCTTGCTGCTGACCTGAATCCCGGGTCAGGCGAACGCCGCGGCGAAGCGGCTCAGCAGGGCTTCGCCCTCGGTGACGGTCGAGGCGAGCACGCGCTGCTGCACGGCGTCGAACGCGTTCGCGTCGAAGTATCCCTTGGTGCGGTAGAACGTCATGCGCTCGGCGAAGTCCGCAGGGCTCGGCTCCGGATGGAACTGGGTCGCGTACAGGTGCGTGCCGACGCGGTACGCCTGCACCGGACACGCGTCTCCCATCGCGAGCAGCTCTGCGGTCGGCGGCGTCTCGGCGGCGGACTCCTTGTGCGCGGTGAACACCGTCAGCTCGGGACCGCTCGGGCCGAAGACCGGGTCGTGCTGTGCGGCAGCGGTGGCACGGATCTTCACCGCCGCGGTGGATTCGGGATGGTCCAGCGTGACCGTGCCGCCCAGCATCCTGGTCACCACGCCGATGCCGTAGCAGGTGAACAGCGCGGCGGCGCGCCCGTCGATCGCTGCGGCGGCGATGCGTTCGAGGTCGGCCTCCACACGGCGCTGCTGCGCGGTCGGCGCAGGATCGGTGACGTTCAGCGGAGATCCGCCGATCACGATGCCGCGATGCGCGTCGAGCGCTCCGGCATCCAGCGGGGTGGCCATGAGATCCAGTCGATCGAGTTCGTCGGCGCCGAGTCCTCGACGGAAGGACGCGTACTCGGCATCCGCGGCGGCCAGCTCGGGGCGCACGCTGATGTAGAGAAGCGAGGCCATCCGGCGATTCTAGCCAGTCCGATCGCGCGTGCCGAAGCGCATGACGGACGGTGACGCGTCAGCGCGAGGAGCGCGCGGTGCGGCCGCGGATGATCCCGACGAAGGTGTCGACGTCATCGGTGCTCCGCTCGCGGGGCCAGACGAACGCGACGGTCGACACCGGGCCGTCGCGAAGCACGCGGTATTCGACATCCTTGCGGTGGTGCAGGCGCGCGAGGGACATCGGGACGACGGCGATGCCCACCCCGGTCGCGACGGTCGCGATGAGATCCGCCGTCGTCGGAACGGCTCCGTGCGCGGATGCCGTGGTGTGCGGCAGATCGAGATCCAGGACGTCCTCGTCCGAGGCGAGCAGCACCTCGCCGTCCAGATCGGAAGCGTCGAGTTCGTCGGCCGCGAGGAGGTGCGATTCGGCGGCGGCCACGACCACCGGAAGCTCGTCGTAGAGCCGGATCACATGCAGATCGGCATCCTCGATCGGAAGTCGCACCAGGGCAGCGTCCAGGTCGTCCAGCGCGGCGCGCTGGTCGGCGACGACGAGCGGTACGAGTTCGAGTGGAACGTGCGGCATCCGCTGCTTCCAGGCGTCGATCCACTTCCCCGGGGTCGCACCGGGGATCACACCGAGACGGAAGATGCGGGGTGCGGATGCCGCGGAGTCGAACCGCTCGACAGGCGAAGCGGGCTTCCCGGTCGCCTTCTTCTTCGGCGTGCCCTTGCCCGGCTGCTTCTGCGGGGGTGCGCCCTTGCTCGTGCGCACGGGTGTCCCCTTGCTGACGGTCCGCCGGCCGCCTGCGCGTCCGCTGCGTCCGCTGCCTCCCGATTTCGCCACGTCTCTCAGGCTACTCGCCCGGCACGCGTGCCTCGCGGCTGCGGCCGAGAAACCACTCGGCGCGCGAGAACCACGTCAGCGGCGGTTGCTCCCGCCGGAAGTGGCTTCTCGAGCAGTCAGGCGGCCAGCCAGAGCCCCTTGCGGTCGGTGGCGATGGTGAGTCCGGCGGCGACGGTCTCGTCGTCGCCGATGCGCGAGCCGCGCATGATGCGCGCTCCGGCTCCGACCTCGGTGCGGACGCCGATGTGCGCCCCCGCGCCGACGGCTGCGCCCTGGCCGATGTGCGCGTGCGCGTCGATCGACGCGTTCTCGCCGATCACGGCATCCGGCTCCACCCACGCGCCACGGGCGATCTTCGCCCCCGCGGCGATGCGCGCGCCGGGTTCGATATAGGCGCCTGCCTCGATGACGGCCATCGGGTGCACCTTCGCGCCATGCGCGACGAGGCCGCGACCATTGGCGTGCTTGCGGTATCGCAGCGTGGCGCCCTGCTCGTCCTCGATATCGATGTAGTTCTTACCCACGATTCCTCCCGTTCCGGAGACTCCCGGATATATGGACAACCACGGGTGCCGTGAATTCATTCCCGGATCGGGATGGGCTCACTTCTGGCAGTTCGGGCACCAGAACGTGACGCGTTCGCGAGTGGGATCCGCGCCCTGTTCGCCTCGGCGGATGAGCGTTCCGCAGCGCCGGCACGGCTGCCCGGCACGTCCGTAGACCCAGTCCGTCTCGCCGCGCCGAGCGACACCGGTGAAGGTTCGGTCGTGGCGGTCGCGATTCGCTCGGATCACCCGTGCCCCGAGCGCGACCAGGGCTTCGACATCGACCGACGCGGCGGGCGTCGTGGGCAGGATGCCGCGCAGGAACAGGAGTTCGGCCGCGTACTCGTTGCCGAATCCGGCGACGTTGCGCTGGTCGAGCAGGGCCACATGGATGCTGCGTTCATCCGCCTGCAGCCGACGGGCGGCCTCCGGGGCATCCCAGTGCGGACCCAGTGGGTCAGGACCGAGATACCCGACGAGGCGATCCTCGTCGCGCGTCGCGACGAGTTCCACCTCGGCGATGTCGACGCCCACCGCCTCGCGGTGCGCCGTACCGACGATCGCGCGCACCCGGAAGGCCGGATGCCGCCACTTCTGTCCTGGCGCGTACAGGTGCCAGGCGCCTTCCATCCTCAGATGGGAATGGAGGGTGTCGTCGCCGATCCGCAGCAGCAGATGCTTGCCGCGGGCGACGCAGCCATGGATGGTCTGCCCGGTGAGATCGGCGGTGGCGGCGCGCGGCACCCTCAGGTCGAAACGCGTCACGGTGTGGCCGGCGAGCGTCTCGTGCAGACGGCGCGCGGTCCGGAAGACGGTGTCGCCCTCAGGCATCGGAGCTCGGGGGTGCGGGCGGAGACGGCGGCGCAGGCGTCGAGGGCGGTGCCGGTGCTGAAGTCCGGGCCTGCGTCGGCACCGGACGGGGGATCGAGGTCGGGGTCGCGCCCGGGGCCCGGGGCGGTGCCGGTGTCGGTGCCGGGGCGCGTTCGACCAGCGACCGTGCGAGGGCGGTCGAGCCCGCGACGGCAGCCGGCATCGTGAGGATCGCGCCGAGCGGGATCATGAAGCACAGCTGCGTGGCCACGCCGAAGCCGAGCACGCGTGCGCGGCTGACCCGCAGAACCTCCGAGCGCGAATAGGCGGTCAAGCCGCGTGCGTCGAACGCGCGACCGGTGAGCTCGCGGGCGAGCAGCCGACCGGTGAGCACGATGCTGGTGGCACCGGCGAGGAAACCGCCGACGAGCGGGATGAATCCGATCGCCAGCGTGAGCAGTGCCACCAGGATGCCGAGCGCGATCAGGCGGACGCCCTCGCCGACCGTGGTCCAGAAGCCCGTCTCCCCCGTGGGCTCACCACCCAGAGACCGTTCGACGCCGCGCCAGATCCGCTGGTAGAACGGGTCGCCGATCGTCAGGGTGAGCGCGGTGAACACGGCGCCGGCCAGAGCGAGCGCGGCGATGAAGAGGACGATGCCGAAGGTCACGCGCAGGATCTCGCGCCAGGGACTGATCCAGCCATCGGCGAACGGCGTCGCCCAATCCGTCAGGATGCCGAGGCTGAGTCCGAACGGCACGAGCACGGCGGCGAGCACGAGGAACGCGATGACGGCGGGGATCAGGCCGAGGGCCATGAGCTTCGGGCGCACCGCCCAGAACCGGAACCCCGTGACGAGCATTCCGACGCCGATCCCGAACTCCCGCAGCATGCCTCCAGCGTAGAGGGCGGCGCGGCCACGCTGTCATGCGGGCCGAGCCGGGCGTCGTGCGCGCCAGCCCTGCTGCCGTCAGATGGCCTTGCGCAGCGTGTAGCCGCGGGGCGTCGCGACGAATCCCGCCTCCTGGAGCGCGATCGCGAACTCCGTGCCGTACACGGGCGCGCCGTTGATCTTCTCGACCGTGAGGGTCTCGAGCCGGCGGGTGCGCGATGTCGCCGCCAGATCGGATGCCGCGGCACGCAGCGCTTCCTCATCATCGCCGAAAGCCAGCACCGTGCGTCCGCCGCGCTCGAGGTACAGGACCAGGGCACCGTCCACGAGCACGACCAGTCCGCCGGCTTTGCGCCCCGGACGGTGAGTCACTCCGTCTCGGCGCGGCCACGGCAGCGCCGCCCCGTACGGGTTGGCCGGGTCGGTGGCGGCGAGAGTGATGGCGCGGCGTGGAGCAGGGTCCGTGAGACCGGCGAACGTCCTGAGGCGGTCGACCGTGGTGGATGCCGCGAACTGGGCGGCGCCGAGCTTCTCGATGACGTAGCCGCGCCGGCAGTGCCCGGCCTCTTCGAAACCGGCCAGCACGCGGTACACCTGCGCGAAACCACCGGGGACGCCCTCGGATTGCGCCGATCCGCGCGTGACGACGCCGTACCGATCGAGCAGCAGCCCGGCCGTGACGGTGGCACGTCGGGCGGCATCGGCCTCGCCCGCAGGGAGCAGCGACCAGCGCCCGCCGGTGATCGTCGGCCGGGCCGCAGCGCCAGTGAAGGACACGCCGCGGTAGGTCCGCGCACGAGGAGCGCGCCGCACCGCCTTGTGCGCCTGCGATCCGCCGGCGAGCAGTTGTCGCACGGGTGCGAACGTGTCGTTGGTGACGCGCCCCGACCAGGTCAGCGCCCAGAGCGCGTCGAGTACCGACTGCTCGTTCTCGGCCCCGACGCGGTCGCGCAGGTGCGTGGCGAAGGACGCCCCGCCTGCTCCGAGCGCTCCCAGCAGCCGGGCTTCGAGCGAATCTGCGGCGACTTCGGTCTCGTCGGGTTCGGGAAGCGTGAACGGCGCGAGGCCGACGGGATGCAGGGAGACCCAGCCGTCCCGGCCCGGCAGCGTCCCGTGCCCGGACCAGATGACCTCGCCGTTCGCGGTGAGTTCGTCCAGCATCGCTGGGGAGTAGTCGCGCACACGAGACGGCAGCACCAGGGATTCCCATGCACTCGCCGGAATCGGAACGCCCGCGAGCTGCTCGATCACGCTGAGCACGCCGTCGAGGCCCTCCACCGGGCGGGAAAGGTGCTGCCAGTCGGGCAGGAAGCGGGCGAAGGCCGTCGGTTCGACGGGTTCGACGCTGCCGCGGATCGCGGCGAGTGAGCGCATGCGCAGGCGGCGCAGCACTTCGGTGTCGCACCACTCAGGCCCGGTATCGTCGGCGGCTTCCGCCGCGGACAGGAAGTACCCGCTGCTGATGCGCCCCGCGCTCTCCAGCCGCTGCAGCGTGTGTCTGGCCACCGCGGTTCCGATGCCGAATCGGGTCGCCACGGCATCCGTCGTGAAGGGGCCGTGCGTACGCGCGTGGCGGGCGATGAGGTCGGCGAGCGGGTCGGCGACCGGTTCGAGGAAGGCGACGGGGATGCCGGTGGGCAGCGCTGCGCCGAGGGCATCGCGCAGGCGCGCGGCATCCTCGATCGCCGCGATGCGGGGAACGCCTCCGATCGTCACAGGGATTGCCCGACGCGCGGTCACGAGGGCGTCGAGGTGGGCGGCGGCTTCGGACACCGGTGCCGCGGTGGTGGCCTCCAGCCGTTCTGCGACCTCGACGGCATCCATCGGGCCGAGCATGCGCAGCAGGTCGGCGACGCCCTCGAGCCCGCGGGCGCGGCGATCGGGATCGAGCCGCTGCGCCTCGCGCTCGAACTGCGCGATGACCTCCGGGTCGAGCAGCTCACGCATCTCGACCGTGCCGAGCAGTTCGCCCAGCAGAGCCGGGTCGACCGAGAGCGCAGCCGCGCGCCGCTCGGCCAGCGGCGAATCGCCCTCGTACATGAAGGCGCCGACGTAGCCGAAGAGCAGATCGCGAGCATACGGCGACGGTTGGGCGGGTTCGGTTTCGACGAGGCGCACCCAACGATCGGCGATCGACGTCGCGAGCCTGCGCAGCGACGGCAGGTCGTAGACGTCCTGCAGCACTTCACGCAGCGTCTCGAGGATCACGGGGAAGGTGGGATGGCGCCTGGCCACTTCGAGCAGTTGGGCGCTGCGCTGCCGCTGCTGCCAGAGCGGCGAGCGGCGGTTCGGGTTCGTGCGCGGCATGAGCAGGGCCCGAGCCGCGCACTCGCGGAAGCGCGAGGCGAACAGCGCCGACCCGCCGACCTCCTCCGTGACGAGCTGCTCGAGCTCGTCCGGGTCGAACACGAACAGATCGGCACCGGGCGGCTCGCTCTCGGCATCAGGGATCCGGACGATGATGCCGTCGTCGCTGGCCACAGCCGAGCCCTCGACGCCGAGGCGCTCACGGACGCGGGCGTTGATGGCCAGCGCCCAGGGTGCGTGGACCTTCATGCCGTACGGGGAATGCAGGATGATGCGCCAGTCGCCGACCTCGTCGTGTCCGCGTTCGACCGTCAGCGTGCGGTCGGTGGGCAGGGTGCCGGTGGCTTCGCGCTGCTCGGTCAGGTGCGCCATGAGGTTGTCGCGCGCCATGGCGTCGAGACCGGCATCCATGAGGCGCTGCGTCGCCTTCGCCGGTTCGGCGGAGGAGACCTCGCGCGAGAAGGCGCCGAGCGCTTCGCCGAGCTCGAACGGGCGCCCGATGCCGTCGCCGTGCCAGAACGGCACCCGTCCCGGCTGACCGTACGCGGGGATGACATTGACGCGGTCATGGGTGATCTCGGCGATCCGCCAACTCGTCGTGCCGAGCGTGAACACGTCGCCGACCCGCGACTCGTAGACCATCTCCTCGTCGAGCTCGCCGACCCTGGCGCCCGTCGTCTCACCGGCGACGAACACGCCGAACAGGCCGCGGTCGGGGATCGTCCCGCCGCTGGTCACGGCGATCCGCTGTGCGCCGGGGCGTCCGGTCAGCGTCCCGGCATCCCGATCCCAGACGAGGCGGGGGCGCAGCTCGGCGAACTCGTCCGAAGGGAAGCGTCCGGCCAACAGGTCGAGCGTGGCCTCGTAGGCGGAGCGCGGCAGCGACTGGAACGGCGCGGATCGGCGGACCGTCTCGAACCAGTCCTCGACGCCGATCGGATCGACCGCGCAGGCGGCGACGGTCTGCTGCGCGAGAATGTCGAGCGGATTGCGCGGCACCGAGATCGCCTCGATCTTGCCCGCCAGCATCCGCTCGGTCACGATCGCGGTGTGCAGCACGTCGCCACGATGCTTGGGGAACAGTGCGGCGCGGCTGATCTCGCCGACCTGGTGTCCGGCGCGTCCGACGCGCTGCAGCCCGGATGCCGCCGACGGGGGAGCCTCGACCTGGATCACGAGATCGACCGCGCCCATGTCGATGCCGAGCTCGAGGCTGCTGGTGGCCACGACGCAGCGCAGGATGCCGGACTTCAACTCTTCCTCGACCTGGGCCCGCTGCTCCTTGGAGACGGAGCCGTGGTGCGCCTTCGCGAGCACCGGATCGGCGCCGGCTGTCGCGCCGCCCTGAGCCGGCATCGCCGCGGGCACCCGACGCGCCGGCGCCGGTGACGGACTCTCGCCCATGCGCTCGGCGTAGATCTCATTGAGCCTGCCGGTGAGCCGCTCGGCCAGACGGCGCGAGTTCGAGAACACGATCGTGGAGTTGTTCTGCAGGATGCGGTCGACGATCGCCTCTTCGACGTGCGGCCACACCGACCCGGTGACCTCGGTGTACTCCGCGTCACCGGGCGCCATCGGATCCGGCGCTCCGGGGGGCGCCGGCGGGTTCGTCATATCCGGAATCGGGACGACGACGCCCAGCTCGAACGTCTTGGTCGCGCGCGGTGCGACGATCTCGACCGGCTCCGAGCCGCCGAGGAAACGAGCGACCTCGTCGATGGGACGCACGGTCGCCGACAGTCCGATGCGCTGCGCCGGTGACTCGGCACCGCGAGCGCGGCGGAGGGCATCGAGGCGCTCGAGGCTGACCGCGAGATGCGCCCCTCGCTTGGTCGCGGCGACCGCGTGCACCTCGTCGATGATGACCGTATGGACACCGCGCAGCGTCTCGCCGGCGCGACTGGTGAGCATGAGGTAGAGCGACTCGGGGGTGGTGATGAGGATGTCGGGCGGATTCGACACCAGCTTGCGGCGATCGCTCGAGGTCGTATCGCCCGATCGGACGCCGACGGCGACGGAGGGAGCAGGGATGCCGAGGCGCCGCGCGGATTGCCCGATGCCCACCAGCGGGGAGCGGAGGTTGCGCTCGACGTCGACGCCCAGCGCCTTCAGCGGTGAGATGTAGAGCACCCGCGTTCGGGGTGCGTCGTCTGCGGCATCCGCGGATGCCGCAGACGTCCGCTCCCGGAAGATGCTGTCGATCGCCCAGAGGAACGCCGACAGGGTCTTGCCCGATCCGGTCGGGGCGACGACGAGAGCGTGCTTACCGGCGGAGATCGCATCCCAGGCGCCGGCCTGCGCGGCCGTGGGCGCGGCGAACGCGCCGCGGAACCAGTCCTGGGTCGCGGGCGTGAAGCGCTCGAGCACATCGCTCATGTCTCCATCATGGTCGGTGCCTCGGACAACGGGTCGACGATGTCCGAGCCGAGGGCCATGCCGACCCGCTCTGCACCGGGCGAGGGATGGCGCGGCTCGTCCACACCTTCGCGATCCGTCCGCCGCTATCGGCCCGCCGTCAGCACAGCATCCGCGGCGCCGGAGCCCACGCCGTCGTCAGCGTTCCCCAGATGATCGGCGAATACCGCGCATCGCCCGTCGACGTCCAGCGGCGGCGCTGCTCGCGCTGCCAGGCGCCCAGCGCGGCGACCGGATCGGATGCCTCGTGCGCGGCGTCGACCGCCACGATCGCGTCGCCCAGCATCCCTTCGGCGCGGCCGACCAGGGCGGGGGAGTACCGATCGAGGCCGGCCTCGGTCGGCAGCGTCCATCGGGTCGCAGTGACGTACTCGGCTCCTCGGTGCACGAACGCGGCCATCAGCCCCGTGGGTTCCGCGTAGCGCGCATCGGCACCGGAGTCGCAGGCGATCAGCGCGACCCGGTTCGGCGCGCGCAACGGCTCGAGGCCGGGCGCGCCGAGCGCGATGTCGGCCGCGGTGTAGGGCCGATGCGCACCGATCGGCGCGGCGAGCCCCGGCGCATCGATGCCGTCGGACAGGTGCATCCGAGCATCCAGCGCGTGCGTCGACGCCGTCACGTGGCCGACGTACAGCAGCCGACCGGCATCCGCCGCTGCGGATGTCAGCGCGACCCGGTCGATGTCGGTGCGCCGGAACGCCGGGCCGGACGGCCGACGCCGCGCGCCGCGCTCCTCCGCCATGCGCGCAAGCGGTGATCCGGGCGCGATGGGTCCGAGAACGCTCCCCAGTTCGCCCTCATCGGCGAAGCCCGGCACGACGGGATCGAGCACGTGGGCGACCGGTGAACCCGGCACCCAGGGCGACAACTCCCTCGTCGGGTCGTTGCGCAGCGTCGCCGGCAGGAGCAGCGACACGTCGACCATGTCGATGCCGCGCTCGCCGTCGGATGTGCTGAGCAGTTCCCACGGCAGCTGGGCCGTCGACGGCGACAACTGCACGCGCACATGCGGACGCACCCCGGCCACCTCGAGCGCGTTCAGCTCCAATCCCAGCCACAGAGGGATGAGCGCAGCGGTCAGGGTCTCTGCGAGGCGCTGCTCCCGCTCGAGATCCAGCAGCACGCCGTGCGTCAGCGCGCGGGTCAGTGCTTCGTCTCCGCTCTCGCCGGATCCCGGCACAGGGGTGGGCAGGGCCTCCGCGAGCGCAGTCAGCGCCGGGGCGACGAGGCGGCGCTCGATCACGGTCATGCGCGGCGAGTCCGGCTGGTGGTCCCAGATCCAGTTGACGAAGAGGTCGTCGCCGTCGACGTAGCGCAACCGCGCCACCGGCTGCCGGTCCGAGGGGAGGTCGACGAGCACCCGGTCGCCGTCGACGGCCGTCGCCCTGCGGGCCGGACCGAGGTGCGCGAGTTCACGCCAGTTCTTCACCACGATGCCACCACCCGCTCCGACCGGACGGTCACGCCGTACTCCTCCTCGGCCGCCCGGATGAACGCATCCAGCACCGGCGCCTGCCCGGGGATCGCGACGACCCGAGGCGGGGGAGCGAAGCGCAGGTCGGCCGTGGCCGCACTCGGAACTCCGACGAATCCGGATGCCGCGGCCGGCAGCAGATCATCTGCGAAGGCATCCGTCGTCGCCGCTTCGCGCACCGGCGGAACAGGTTCCACCACGGTCAGGGTCGCCGCGGCATCCCTGGCCTCGATCGTCTCGGCCATGAGCGTGGCCGAGGCCGTCGCGTTCTCGATGAGCGCGAACAGCAGTTCGCCGTCGCCCAGGGTCACCGCCAGACGGAATGCCAGTTCGCGGGCCGGGGCGGCGACCTGCAGGCTCCACCGCTCGCGCACCGGGCCGGGCGCGAAGGCACCGCGCAGTGCCTCGGTCGCCAGCAGCACGGGGATCGCCAGGTGCAATCCGGCGGTCAGCCGCTCGGTGCGCTTCCGGGGTCCCGGCGTGAAGCTCGCCCATTCCGCCTGCATCTCAGCGCGACGCAGGTTCACGCGGCAGCGTTCGTGGGCCGAGCGCGTCAGGTCGCGCGCCGCCAGATACGCCTCATCCGCGACGGCGAAGCGGCCGCGCTTCGACTCGGCATCTCCGAGGAATCCGTACGCCTCGCGCCGCTCATGCACGGCGCCGGTGGAGTCCATGTCGGCGATCAGCTCCCGCAGGCGCTTCGCGGCGCGCGCCGGATTGCCCGACTCCAGGTACACGGCCGCGAGTCCGGTGCGACTCGCGGCGAGACGCGTGCGCAGGCCGGCGGCCTTCGCCAGGTCCACCGCCCGCAGGAATCCCTCTTCCGCCTCCGCGAACCGGTGCTGCTGCATTGCGACCCTGGCACGGTTCTCGACGGCGATCTGCGCGGCGACGACGTCGGAATCATCGCCCTGGAGGCGTGCGGCGAGGTCCGTGAACTCCCACGCGGCCTGGTCGTCGCCGGTGCGCTGCGCGATCGCCCCCAGGTTCATGTACGCGTGGACGGCCAGCCGAGGATCGACCACGAGCGCCGCGGCCAAGGAGCGACGGGCTTCGGCATCCGCCTCCTCCAGGCGCCCCAGGAAGATGAGCAGACCGGTGCGGATGTTGTGGGCCGAGAAGCGCATCAGATCCGCCTGCTCGATCTCGTGCGCGCCCAGGACCTCCTCCGCCAGGGAGATCTGCGCGAGCGCATCGTCCAGCCGGTCGCGGGCCGCCAGGGTCTGGGCGCGGGACAGGAGCGCGCCTGAGAGCACGGTGCGAGTTCCGTACTCGTCTCCGTCGCGCGCCACGACAGCGGATGCCGTGGCGATCGCCTCATCGGTCATCTCGAGCGCCGCTGCCGTGTCGACGCCCTCGAGAGCCGACGCGAGATTCAGTTGCGCGCGCGCCCGCAGATCCCACGCCGACAGGTCATCGGTGCCCTCCAGCGCAGCCAGCACGTCGCGCAGGTTCCGCGTGGCCGTGTCGACGTCGCCGATCTGCAGAAGCTCGACGGCCGCGTTGTGGGCGTCGCGCAGGTCGTGCCACTGCGGAGCCAGGGGCTTCTTCCCGCGGATCGCCCGGGGGTCGACCTCGTCTGTCACCGCCGCGCCCCGGCCGCCCGCTCCGCCAGGCCGGCGCTCGCGTCGACGATGCGTGCGGACGCATGGGCGAATGCGGCCTCTCGCGCGTCCGCCGACTCGACGGCGGATGGGTGCGCGGCCATGCGCACATCGCGCACCCAGAGGGTCCGCTGCTCGATCGGCAGCAACGCCACGGATGCCGGCACAGGAGCCGATCCGGTGAACACCGCGCCCTCGAGGTGGAGCGGCACATCGATTCCCTGCTCTTCGGGGCCGAAGCGTGCTCGCAGTTCGGCGCTGCCGCCGGGGACGGCGACGACCTCGACCACCAGGGTCGGCTCACCGGCTGCGTGCCGGAGAGACCAGCGGGCCTCGGCATCCGCGACGACCGCCTGAGCAGGAACGTCCGCCCAGCGCACCGGCGCGCCGCCGTGCGCGATCTCGATCCCTGCCGTGCCGGCTCCGGTCGAGCCGCCGGCGGCGAGCGACCATTCGGCGCGGCGTTCGACGACCGGCAGCAGCTCGACGCCGTGATCCTCGGCCAGCGCTGACAGCTCATCCGCGAGGGCTGCGGCGTCCTCTGCGAACGACGCGGTCAGTGCCGCGAGGGCGCTCGGTGCGCCGACGGCGTCGGCAAGGGAACGCTCGGTCGCCTCGTCGTCGTCGAGCAGGTGATCGACGTGATGGGCGGCGATCGCGATCTCGGCCGCGAGCACAGACGCATCCAGCGGTGGAACCGCGATCCCCGCCGGCCACCAGTCGCGCGCCCAGGTCAGCAGGGCGAGTCGGCGCGCGTCGGCGGCGAGACGCGTCTCATCCGGAAGGGCGACGTCCTCGGCGGAGGTCCCTGCCGTCGCCGCCTGCCGCACGGCCTCGGCCACGGCGTCGCCATACAGGTCGGCGAGCCACTCCGCCGCCAGCAAGGGGGCGTGCACCTCGGCATCCGGGAACCGCCCTGGTGGGATCGTCCAGCTCAGCAGAGCGCCGCGGGCCTCGACGAGCGCGACGGCGAACGGTTCGGTCCGGGACTCCTCGGTCTTCGAGGCCGCCACGCGGGCGTGTGCGCCGTCGATGCGGATGCCGAGGCTCATGCCGCCCCCTCCAGATCGCGCCCGAGCGCCGTCTTCAGCCGGTGGCGCTGGTCCATGATGACCGAGCGCAGGATGCCGTCGAGCGTGTCCCACAGCTCGGCGGCGTCGGTCGCCTGCTCGCGCAGTTCGCGGCCGTGCAGGCGCACCCAGAGGCGGCGCAGGTACCCCTGCCGGACCGTGCGGATGTCGGATTCGATGTTCTCGGGCACGCCGGTCGCGCCTGCCGGGAGACGCCGCACCCGGCGGACGTACGCCTCGCGGTCCCAGCGATCGCGCAGCAGGCGGTGGGCGTTCGTCGGCCGGAGCAGCGCGGTCGGCTCCAGCGCATGCGACGCCTCGGAGCCGAGCAGCATGACCACGCGGCTGTGCTCGGTCGCGAGTTGCCACGGTGCGGCCGAGCGGGCGATCTCGTCGGTGAGGACGTCCTCGGGATCGAGTCCGATGTCGGCGGGCGCTCCGCCGGACAGCGCCGCGAACAGGCGCTCGTAGACGGACCGGTCGAACGGCCACGGCAGATCCCTCTTGGATGCTGCGAAACCCAGACGCGGTGCCGGAGGCGTCTCGTGCTCGGTGAGCCCCAGCAGCCGGGCGGCGCCTCGCTCGGCGAGCTCGGCCGCAGCCGCGGTGCCGGCGCGCTCGGTGCGCAGGGCGTCGAAGTCGGATGCCGCGTCGCGCATACCGCAGGCGTCGAGGGCCGCGTTCACGCGCGCGGCGTCGAGCGGCGCCGCGTCCGTCGTGACCGGCCCGGCCCACGCTGCGACGAGTCGCGCGTTCAGGGCTGCGGCGACCGTCTCGTCGAGGAGCATGGCACGGACGCGCGCCAGCACGGACTCTCCGTCGGCGTGGGCGATCTCCTGCACGGTCTCGTCAGCGATCGCCTGCGTGGCGGGAATGCCGGAGACGGGGCGTCCCTCCGTGCGTGCGAGTTCGAAGCAGCGCTGGAAGTAGCGTTCCTGCGGATTCCCCTCCGTGATGCCGAGCGCGCGGCGCGCCTTCTTGAGCACGCCGAACCATTCGGCCGTGGCGGCGAGATCCGAGCCTGCTGCCGTGATGCGCGCCATCAGCTCGCGGGCGGCATCCTCTGTCAGGGTCGCGCCGGCGAGGTGCGGATTCTGCACGGGGCGGATCACGAGCGGCTCGAGGATGAGCTTCACGGTGCGCGCCAGCGGTCGTCCGGTTCCGTTACCGAGAGGGGCGACGTCGTCGCCCAGCAGCTGCCATGCGACCGCGATCGCCTGCGCGCGGAGGACGGTCGCCTGCCCTGTCGGGCGGGCGACCGGTGGCGTGAGCCCCTGTGACGCGCTCATAACGCTCCACTCTATAGAGGCTCGGAGAACGCGAGTCCCCGCGAGCCCATGAGCGCCCGGAAACCGTGATCGGGAGGACAGGCGGCCGCTCACACTGGCGGCATGACCGACTCGAACCGATATCTGCTCAACGCCAGCAGCGTGCAGCCGCTCGCCGCAGGGCAGGGGGCGACGAAGCGCCAGGCTCCGCCGCAGACGCCGAAGAAGGCGCGTCGTCGCATCCGGTTCCGCATCCTCGTTCTCCCGCTCCTGCCGGAGCTCATCGCCGTCGCGATCTTCTGCGGCGCGCAGTTCACGTCGTCCTTTCGCAGCGTCGAGGCGGAGCCGACCTCGGCGGTCGTGACGATGAGCGGCGAGCGGATCGCGCTGGTGGCCTTCGACGACCACACCCGCCCTGGCATCGGAGAGCCGATGTTTCAGATGCGTCTCGCCGCGTACCGGCTCAGCGACGGTGCGCAGCTGTGGGACCAGCGCATCAACGAGGAGCTCAGCGGAGCGGTCGTGATCCTCGCCGCATCGGATGATCTCATCTATGTCGCCGAGACGGGCGGACTCGTCATCCTCGATGCCGACGGGGACATCGTCGCGCGCGGAGACGGCATCGACGGCATCGGCGCGGACGCCGTGCTGGCGGTGAACGCCTACGCATACGATGCGGGTTCCGATGCGATCGTGCTGCTCAGCACGCGCGGCGACATCCTGCAGATCCCGGTGGGATCGACCAGCGCGCAGTCGGCGACGCCGGCGCAGATCCGTGCAGGGCAGGGGCTGAGCGCCGAGACCCGGTTCGATGACACGGTGCTGCGCGCAGGGGGAGTGGAGCAGGCGATCGGGCCGGACGGCACGATGTTCTCGGTCCGCAGCGTGGATGCTGCGGTGGACCGCGATGCGCTCGAGATCGGCGCGGAGAGCGGCACCGCCGCTGCCGAATTCGTCGATGCAGAGCTGCTTCCGGTGCTGCCGGCCGACCAGGAGACGCCGAGGGCGGCGGGCGCCGGACAGGGCCTCGTGCTCGTGCAGCATCGGGAATCGGTGAACTCCGACGCCCTGATGGTGAGCAGCATCGACGTCGCCACCGGTTCGATCGTCGACTCGGCGGCGGTGGGAGGCGACCTCGACGGGGCGCTGCCCGCGCCGGACGGCACCACGGTCTTCTTCGCAGGCGAGGAGGGGGACTGGTACCCGAACCGGCTGATGGTGCTGGCCGATGACGGCTCGATCGACGAGATCCGCATCGGCCAGCTCCCCTGGTGGATGGCCCTGTTCGGCTGATTCCGGTTCAGCCGATCTGCACGATCCCGCCGTCCGCATCGATCTCGAGCGTGAGATCGAGCCCGAGCCGGGCGAGGAACGCGTCGTCGTGACTGACGACGAGCACCGCGCCGCGGTAGGCCCGCAGCGCCTCGACGACCTGGTCGACCGTGTCGAGGTCGAGGTTGTTCGTCGGCTCGTCGAGCACCACGACGTGCGGTGCGGGGTCGGCCAGCAGCAGCTTCGCCAGCGCGACGCGGAAGCGCTCGCCGCCGGACAGCGCGCCCACCGGTCGATCGGTCGTCCCGCCGCGGATGAGGAAGCGCGCCAGCCGGTTGCGCAGCTCCTTCTCGGGGATGGACGGCGCGGCCGCGGCGATGTTCTCGAACACCGAACGCCTCTCGTCGAGGCCGTCGATACGCTGCGGCAGGTAGCCGATGCGGTCGGTGTGGGCCTCGGCGCGCAGGTGGGACGCCTGGGCGGATCCGCCTGCCACCAGCCGCTCCAGCAGGGTCGTCTTCCCGACCCCGTTGCGGCCGATGAGCGCGACGCGCTCCGGCCCCTGGATGATCCATTCGCGTTCGTCGTCGCCGATCGTGGCGATGCGGCGACTGCGGGAGACGTCGGGATCGGGCAGCTCGATCTTCATCGTGTCGTCCGAGCGGACGCGTCGCCCGGCCTGATCGAGCACGGCGCGCGCGGCATCCTCCTTGGCGGCGACCTCGGTTCGCAGGCGCCCGGCCGACACCTGGGCTGCCATCTTGCGGCCGTTCGCGATGATCTTCGGCACGCGCTTCTCCTCGAAGGCCTTGCGTCCCATCTGGGCGCGGGTCGCGAGTTTGGACTCGGCTTCGATCCGCTGGCGCTTCTCCTTCTTCAGCGCCTGCGCGGCATCCCGCTCGGCCTGTTTCGCGGCATCCTGTTCGGCCTCCAGCCAGGTGCGCCACTCGGAGTACGGACCGCCGAACACGCTCAGGGTGTGGGCGTACAGCTCGGCCGTATCGTCCATGAGCTCGAGCAGAGCGAGGTCGTGGCTGACGACGATGAGCGTCCCCTTCCACGACCGCACCATATCGGCGAGCTTGGAGCGCGCGTCGCGGTCGAGGTTGTTGGTCGGTTCGTCGAGCAGCGTGATCGGAGCGCGACGCAGGCGGATGCCCGCGATCGCGACGAGCACGGCCTCGCCGCCGGACAGCTCGCCGACGCTCCGGTCCAGGAACGACGGGTCGAGTCCGGCTTCGGCGAGGGATGCCGAGGCCCGCGCCTCGATGTCCCAATCGTCGCCGACGGCATCGAAATGCGCCGGATCGACGTCTCCGGATTCGATCGCGCGGACGGCGTCGAGCGCCCTGGCGACGCCGAGGAGTTCGGCGACCCGGCGATCGGTGTCGAGCGTCAGGCGCTGCGGGAGATACGCGACCTCGCCTGAGGCGTGAACCGAGCCGGAGGTCGGCGTCAGTTCACCGGCCATGAGGCGCAACAGCGTGGACTTGCCGGAGCCGTTGCGGCCGACGAGGCCGGTGCGCCCGGTGCCGATCGCGCCCGAGACGCTGTCGAGCGCGATCGAGCCGTCCGGCCAGGCGAAGGTGAGGCGGTCGAGGATGACCGATGCATGAGGGGTCGGGGTTGACATGGGGTGTCTCCTGTCGAGTGCGAGGGTGCACTGACACCGGGTACCGCTCGACGCCGAAAGAGGCGGAGGATGCCGTGTCCGTGAAGGATCGTCGGGTCAGCGCGCGGAAAGAGGAGCGCGGAGGCGACGATTCAGATCAAAGGACTTCCCAACACGGCGGACAGGACGCAACGAGATTACCGGCGGTCGTCGTTTTGTGCAACCCGGGCGTGTCGCGGGGCGGGGTCCACCGCGCGGGGGATGCCCGCGGAAAGGGCGCGGCCTACCGTGGAGACATGGCTGATGATGGGATGAGTCCGCACGAGGCGCGCCAGCGCGCGACCTGGGGGATCGGCATCGCGCTCGGAATGGGCGTCGGCGTCGCGCTGGGTTCTGCGCTCGACAACATGGGACTCGGTATCGCGCTCGGTATCGCGATCGGTGCGGCCTTCGCGGTTGCCTTCGGCCGGACGCGGCGCGGCAGACCCGGCGACACGGATGCCGGTCATGACACGGATCCCGGTGACGACGGGTCGTCCGGCGACGAACCCCGCTGATCCGGTGGACTCAGTCGGCGATCCGCTCGAGCCACTTGTCCAGGAACGTGCGGACGTCGAGCAGTTCGTCCTCGGAGACGCTGTGCGTGAGCCCGGGGTACACGCGCCCCGAGAGGTCGGAGTGCTCCGGCAGCCACACGGCGGTGTGCGCGATCAGATCGGGCGGGATCACGTCGTCGTTGGTGCCTCGTCCCCAGAACACGGCAGGCCGCAGCTCGCGCAGCTCCTCATCGCGCGGGAGGTCACCCGGCGTCGCGTAACCGCTCAGCGCGACGACGGCGTCGAAGCGCTCCGGAGCCAGGCGCAGCGTCTGCAGAGACACGGCCGCCCCCTGCGAGAACCCGAGCAGCGCGATGGACGGTGGGGCGGGGGAGGCGGCATCCAGCCACGCGAGCAGTGCACGAGCGGCGGCTGTCGTCGGCTCCGGGCTGCGGGAGGCGAGGTCCTCGATCGGATACCAGGAACGGCCGGGCGTCGGCCATGGCGGGGTGAGCGGGGCGGCGATCGACGCGACCGCGACCCCGTCCGGCAGGTGGGGGACCAGCCCGAACAGATCGTGCTCGTCTGAGCCGTAGCCGTGCAGCAGCACGACCAGCGGCCGGCCGTCCCGCTCTCCTGGCGCCCACCGGGTCGCGGTGTCGTCGATTCTCAGCTCGTCATCCACGCCACCATCCTGCCAGCGGGTGCCGACAGGGGCGCGCGGCCCAGGTCAGCCTGGTAGAAATAACGCATGACCGTCCGCACGCCCGACCCAGACCCCGAGGACTCCGACGACGACCTGTCACGGTTCAGCGAGGTGCCCGCGGATGCCGGGAATCCCGGCTGGCTGAGCGAGATCGAGCTCGCCGAGGCGCGCCGCCGTCTGCCCATGCTCTACGTCGAGGCGCTGCCCGTGCGCACCGACGGCGTCGGTCAGGTCACCGAGGTCGGAATCCTCCTCCGATCGACCCCGCTGGGCGAGATGACCCGCACGATCGTCTCGGGGCGCGTCCGCTTCGGCGAGACCATCCGGGATGCGCTGTTCCGTCATGTCGAGAACGATCTCGGCCCGATGGCGTTCCCTCTGCTTCCTCCGCAGCCGGCACCGTTCGCCGTCGCGGAGTACTTCCCGATCCCCGGGGTGAGTGCGTTCCACGATGACCGTCAGCACGCGGTCTCACTGGCTTTCGTCGTGCCGGTGACCGGCACGTGCGAGCCGCGCCAGGATGCGCTCGAGGTCACCTGGTTCTCCCCGGAGGAGGCCGCCTCAGACGAAGTCTCCGCCGAGATGGAGGGCGGCCGCGGCACGCTCATCCGCCAGGCACTGGCGAGTCTGGGCCTGTTGCGCTGACGCTTGCTGCCACACCCCGGAGTGCGATTCGAAACCGGGACGGATGCCCACGCATGGCAGTTCTATCCGATTTCCTATAGGATTCGAGGATGACGGGAGTGAACCCGTCTCCTCAGCTGCTCTAAGGAGATCGCAATGACGCGCCTGTTCAACGACCCGGACGACTTCGCCGCCGATTCCGTGGTGGGGTTCGTCGCCGCGAGCGCCCGGTGGGTTCGCCCGACGAACGGCGGCGTGGTCCGCTCGACGCGGGGCGCCGAGCCCACCGTCTCCGTCGTGATCGGCGGCGGCAGCGGTCACTATCCCGCCTTCGCCGGCCTCGTCGGCCCCGGCCTCGCCCACGGCGCCGTGATGGGCAACCTCTTCGCCTCGCCCTCCGCTCATCAGGTGCACTCGGTCGCCACGGCCGCGCACGAGGGGCGCGGCGTGCTGCTCAGCTACGGCAACTACGCCGGTGACGTGCTGCATTTCACGCAGGCGCAGGAGCGTCTGCGTGCGGCAGGCGTCGACTGCCGCACGGTCACGGTGACCGACGACATCTCGAGCGCCCCGGCATCCGAGCGGGAGAAGCGCCGCGGAATCGCCGGCGACCTCGTCGTCTTCAAGATCGCGGGTGCCGCAGCCGAAGCCGGCCACGACCTCGATGACGTCGAACGCCTCGCGATCGCGGCGAACGACCGTACCCGATCGCTCGGCGTCGCGTTCAGCGGCTGCACGCTTCCCGGTGCCGATGAGCCCCTGTTCACCGTGCCGGAGGGCCGCATGGCGGTGGGTCTCGGCATCCACGGCGAGCCGGGCATCGACGAGGTCGACGTGCCGACGGCCGCTGGTCTCGCCCAGCTGTTCGTCGAGTCCCTGCTCGAGGAGATCCCCGACGGCGTCGCCCGCGAGGACGCCCGCGTCGTGCCGATCCTGAACGGCCTGGGCAGCGTCAAGTACGAGGAGCTCTACGTCGTCTACGCCGAGGTCGACCGCCTGCTCGCCGAGGCCGGCATCGCGGTCGTCTCACCCGAGGTCGGGGAGTTCTGCACGAGCTTCGACATGGCCGGCGTCTCGCTGACGCTGCTCTGGCTCGACGATGAACTCGAAGAGCTCTGGCTCGCGCCGTGCGACACCCCGGCGTTCCGTCGCGGCGCGGTCGAGGGTCGTGTCGCGGTCGAAACGGTCGCGTCCGAAGAGGAGGAGTTCGTCATCGGTGCGGCATCCGACGAATCGAAGCGCGCCGCGCAGACGGTCGGTCGTGCGCTCACCGCGATGGCCGCGATGCTGGATGCCGAGGCGGAAGAGCTCGGACGCATCGACCGGATCGCGGGCGACGGGGACCACGGCATCGGCATGCAGCGCGGCAGCAAGGCCGCGGCTGCAGCGGCCGAGGAGGCCGTCGCAGGAGGCGCCGGTGCCCGCACGACTCTGCATCATGCGGGCGACGCCTGGGCCGACAAGGGCGGCGGCACCTCCGGCGCGATCTGGGGCGAGATGCTCGTCGCTCTCGGCACGGCGCTCGGTGACGACGCCGACGTCGACGCGGATGCCGTCGGATCCGGTGTCGCGCGCATGAAGGACGCCGTGATGTCCTTCGGCAAGGCGGCCGTCGGCGACAAGACGATGATCGATGCGATCGTCCCGTTCGCTGATCGGCTGAACGAGCGGCTGGATGCCGGTGACGAACTCGTCGCAGCCTGGGCGGATGCCGCGAAGCTGGCCACCGAGGCGGCAGAGGCCACCGCGAACCTGACCGCCAAGCTCGGCCGGGCGCGGTCGCACGGCGACAAGAGCCTCGGCACCCCCGACCCGGGCGCGGTCTCGTTCGCGCTCATCGCACACACGGTTCTCGACATCCTGAAGGGGAATGATTGATATGGCACTTCGACTGGTGATCGGCTGCGACGATGCGGGCTTCGAGTACAAGGAGCGCATCAAGGCAGACCTGCTGAACAACCCGCTCGTCGCCGACGTCGTCGACGTGGGCGTCGACGCGGACGGGCACACGAACTACCCGACGATCGCGACCACGGCGGCCGAGAAGGTGGCCGCCGGTGACGCGGATCGTGCGATCCTCATCTGCGGCACGGGGCTCGGCGTCGCGATCGCGGCGAACAAGGTGCAGGGCATCCGCGCTGTGACGGCGCACGACTCGTTCAGCGTGGAGCGCTCGGTGCTCTCCAACGACGCGCAGGTGCTGTGCATGGGGCAGCGCGTGGTCGGGATCGAGCTCGCCCGGCGCCTGGCGTCCGAGTGGCTGACCTACACGTTCGACCCGCAGAGCGCCTCGGCCGAGAAGGTCGACGAGATCTGCGCATACGAAGCACGCTGATCATGGCGGACCGGATGCTCATCGGCGCGAGCCTGAAGATGTACTTCTCGCACGCCCGAACGGTGGCATGGGTCTCGGACGTCGCCGAGATCCTCGCCGAGCATCCGGCCGGCGATGCCGTGACGGCGTTCGTGATCCCGCAGTATCCGTCGATTCCGGCGGCGCTCGAGCGCGGCGGCGCGCTCGCCGTCGGCGCGCAGGACGTCGCGACCGAAGACGCCGGCGCGTACACCGGCGAGGTCTCGGCGGCCGTGCTGGCCGAGCTCGGCTGCCGCTTCGTGGAGATCGGTCACGCCGAACGGCGACGGATGTTCGGCGACACCGACGAGGTCGTCGCCGCCAAGACGCACGCGGCGCTGCGCAACGGCCTCACGCCGATCCTGTGCGTCGGCGAGGTCGACCGGATGGCGCCGGATACTGCGGCAGAGGTCTGTCTCGCGCAGATCCGTTCCGCACTGTCGGACGCATCGGATGCCGGGGTCGCCGGCCCGCTCGTGATCGCCTACGAGCCGCTGTGGGCCATCGGCGCCCCGGCCCCCGCGGAACCGGATCACATCCGCGGCGTCTGCAGCGCGCTGCGCGCTGAATCGGGTGCGGAGGTGTCGGTGATCTACGGCGGCAGTGCGGGGCCTGGGCTCCTCACGCAGATCGCGGACAGTGTCGACGGGCTGTTCCTCGGCCGGTTCGCGCACGAACCAGCCGCGGTTCGTGACATTCTCGATGAAGTGGGATCACTGACGGCGTGATCGCCGTTCATGAGGGAGAAGACGATGACTGACGGGGGACTGCTCGGACTCGAGAGCACGATCGAGCGCCGTGGCCTGCGCGATCACGTCTACGAACGCATCCTGCAGCTGCTGCTGAGCGGCGAGGCGGCGCCAGGGGCCCGGCTCTCGATCGACACGATCGCGCGTCAGCTCAACGTCTCGCCGACGCCCGTGCGCGAGGCGATGGTGCAGCTCGAGCGCACCGGACTCGTGACCCGCGAAGCGCTCAAGGGGTATCGGGTGGCACCGCCTCTCGGCCTCGCCCAGCTGCAGGAGCTCTTCGAGGCGCGCATCATGCTGGAGTCCCGCGCGGCGCGTCTGGCGACGCCGGCGACCGAGGAGATGCTCGACGAGCTGCGCGTCGCCGAGGAGACGCACCGACGCATCGGCGAGCAGGTGATCACGGCGATGCGCGCCGCCACGACGGACGTCGAACTCACGACCGCCTACTTCACCGCCGATGCCGCGTTCCACCGGGTCGTGTTCGCGCACTGCGGCAACCGCTACCTGACCGAGATGTCCGAGTCGCTGGGTGCCCAGCTGCATCGGATGCGGCAGTCCGCCGAGCACGGTGTGACCGACGTGCGCGAGGCGATCGCCGAACACGAGGCCATCGTCGACGCGTTCGGGAGCGGTGACCCTGATGCGCCGGAAGAGCTGATGCGCCGCCACATCGAGCAGGTCAGGTCCCGTTCGCTCGATCTCGAGCAGTCCTGAGGCTCTCGCTCGAGCGATGCCCCCTCGCTCGTCGAGCGACGAGTCGAAACCCGCGATCACCGCCGAGCAGCGTCCGCTCGAGATCGACGCTTGCGCTCACGACTATTTCCTATAGGATCTATGAATACCGACAGGATGTCGGCAACAGGATCGTCAACGGAGTCGTCATGACCGCAACGTCGCAGCCCCTCACCAGTGCGAACTGGCCCATCGCCGTCTGCATGCACGGGTTCAGCCCCACCGCCCCCGACGGGACCCGCCTTCATGACGCGTCCGCCGAGACGTGGGACGGCGTCTTCGGACAGATCGAGCGCCTCGGGTTCACCGCGGTCGAGATCGCCGACAGCCACATCCGCCCCTCCGAGCTGACCGATGAACGCCGGAACGAGCTGAAGACGATCGCCGGCAGCCACGGCATCCAGCTCATCTCCGTGCACGTGCAGCGTCAGAGCGTCATCGAGCCGGGCAAGGGCGAGGAGAACCTCGCCTACGCGCACCGGGCGATCGACGCGGCCGCCGAGCTCGGCATGCAGGTCTTCTCCACCGGCCTGCACCAGCCGTTCACGGAGGCGCAGCGCAAGGCGCTGTGGTTCTGGACAGCGCAGGGACCGGTCGACCCCGACGACGCCGACACCCGTGCCCTGGCGGTCAAGCGACTGCGGGAGCTCGGCGAGCACGCGGCATCCGTCGGCCTGCCGATGTCGCTCGAGATGTACGAGGACACCTACCTCGGCACCGCCGACAGCGCCGTCCGCCTGATCGAGGAGATCGGACTCGACAACGTCGGACTCAACCCCGACATCGCCAACCTCATCCGTCTGCACCGTCCGATCGAGGACTGGCGCGAGATGCACGAGAAGACGCTGCCGTACGCCAACTACTGGCACGTCAAGAACTACACCCGCGACGAATCGGCCGACCGCAGCTGGGCGACTTCAGTGCCCACCAGCATGGAACTCGGCCTCATCAACTACCGCGCCATGGTCGCCCATGCGATCGAGGTCGGGTTCCGCGGTCCGTTCCTCATGGAGCAGTACGGCGGCGACAGCCTCGGCGTCTGCGCCACGAACCGCGACTACCTGCGGACGCTCCTTCCGGACGCCGTCTGAACGATTCACCCAGGAGACGATTGACATGACTGACCAGGAACGCCCCGTCTACGCCGTCATCGGCAGCGGATACATGGGTGGCGGCATCGCCCAGTCGCTCGCGCTGTCCGGTGCCGACGTCCGCATCGCCGACGTCGACATCGAGATCGCCCGCGGCAACCGCGAGCGCCTCATCACCGAAGCCGCGCAGTTCGCCGCCGACGGACTCTTCCCCGCAGACGCGTCGGCCATCATCGCCGAGCGCCTGACCGCTGCGACGATCGAGGATGCCGTGGCCGGCGCCTCCTTCATCGAAGAGGCCGTGCCGGAGAAGATCGAGATCAAGCACGCGACGCTGCGCCGCATCTCTGAGGCTGCGGCACCGGACGCCATCATCGGCAGCAACACCTCGACCATCCTCATCGGCAAGCTGGCCGAGGCCGTCTCCCACCCGGAGCGCTTCCTGGGCGTGCACTTCTCCAACCCTGCGCCGTTCATCCCGGGTGTCGAGCTCATCCCGCACAGCGGGACGGATGCCGAGATCCTGCCGGTCGTCGAGCAGATCGTCGCGGCCACCGGCAAGGAGACCGCACGCGTCAAGGACGCCACCGGCTTCGTCCTCAACCGCCTGCAGTACGCGCTGTTCCACGAGGCTACCCAGCTCGTCGAGGAGGGCGTCGCGAGCCCCGAGGACATCGACACGATCGTGCGGACCACGTTCGGCTTCCGTCTGCCGTTCTTCGGCCCGTTCGCGATCGCCGACATGGCGGGACTCGACGTCTACGCGTTCTGCTATGCCTCGCTGCAGACCGAGTTCCCTGAGCGCTTCGCCACGCCGAAGGCGCTCGCCGACCTCGTCGAGGCGGGCAAGCTCGGCACGAAGTCGGGCGCGGGTTTCCTCGATGTCCCGGCCGACCGTACGCCCGAGCTGATCGCCTACCGCAACAAGGCCTACGTCGCGATGAAGAAGCTCGTCGACGAACTCGGCCCCGCCCCGATCCACCCCGCACAGAGTTGAAGGACCTGAAGATGGCAACTGGATTCCCCGCAGAGCGCACCGCGATCCTGACCGGTGCCGCCAGCCCTCGCGGCATCGGCCGTGCGACCGCGTTCTACCTCGCCGAGCGCGGCTGGAGCATCGGCATCATCGACGTCGACGGAGAGGCTGCTGCCCGCACTGCGGCCGAGGTCGCCGAGAAGCACGGCGTGCGCGCCGCCGGCGTCGGCGCGAACGTCGCCGACCGCGAGGCGGCCGTCGCCGCCGTCGACGCGCTCGAGGCGCAGCTGCCCCAGATCGTCGCGCTGGTGAACTTCGCCGGCGTCTCGTCGCCGGTGCCCTACCTCGACGTCACGCCTGAGGAGTGGTTCCGCGTCGAGTCGATCAACCTCGACGGTGTGCACTGGATCACGCAGCGCGTCGCCCGCACGCTCGCCGAGAACGGCGTCGGCCGCCTGGTGGGCATCTCCTCGGTGTCCGCCCAGCGTGGCGGCGGCACATACTCCAAGACGCCGTACTCGGCATCCAAGGCGGCCGTCATCGGTCTGATGCGCTCGATCGCCCGCGAGCTGGGCCCTGTGGGCGTGACGGCCAACGTCATCTCTCCGGGTCCGATCGACACGGACATCATGGGCGGCACGCTCTCCGAGGAGCGCAAGACCGCCATGGCCGCCGACGGCGTGCTGCCGCGGATCGGCACCCCGACGGACATCGCCGCCGCTGTGGCCTACCTGATCAGTGAGGATGCCGGATTCGTGACGGGTCAGACCCTGAACGTCGACGGCGGCCTCTACATGCACTGACGCACAGCAGCGTCGACCGATCTCGCACAAACTCGCACAAAGGAGTGACATGAGTCAGGCAACCGCACCGGTGAAGGAAACCGCCACGCGGCGCACGATCAAGAATCTGCGGTGGTGGATTCTCGGGTGGGCATTGGCCGCCGGCATCCTCAATTACATGGATCGCAGTGCGATCTCCATCGCAGCGCCTGCGCTGATCGAGGAGCTCGGCCTCACTCGCACCGATATCGGTCTGCTGGGCACCGTGTTCAGTTGGACGTACGCGTTCGCCCAACTGCCCGCGGGATGGCTGGTGGACAAGCTCGGTGCACGGCGCATGTACTTCCTCGCTATCGCCGGGTGGTCCATCGCGACCGGGCTCATGGCTGTGGGCTCCACCATGTGGCATTTCATCACGTTCCGGTTCCTGCTGGGGGCGGCCGAAGCGCCGAACGGTCCGGCAAGCGCGCGACTGACCGCCGACTGGTTCCCGCGCTCGGAGCGCGGCCAGGCGACCGCCATCTGGGACTCCGGGTCCAAGTGGGGTCCGGCGATCGCACCGCCGATTCTGACCGGCATCCTGCTCGGCTTCGGATGGCACGCGATCTTCGTCTTCCTCGGGGTGCTCGGTCTGATTCTCGCGGTCGCGTTCTACATCTTCTACCGTCGTCCCGACATGCACCCGAGCATCTCGGACGAGGAGCTGGAGCTCATCCGCACCGAAGAGCAGAAGCAGGACACGGGTGCGGCGAAGGTCCCGTGGCTGCGGCTGTTCGCGCACCGCCAGATCTGGGGCATGATGGCGGGATTCTTCTGCGTCATCTGGATCTGGAACATCTTCATCGTCTTCCTTCCGCTGTACCTGCAGGAGGAGCGCGGTGTCACGATCGCAGGCTCGGGATGGCTCGCTGCGGTGCCCTACGTCGGGGCGGCGATTCTCGGAATCACCGGCGGCTGGGTCATGACGCGATACACGAAGAGCTCTGGCGTGGATCCGCTGACGGCGAAGCGTCGTGTCATGTCGGTCGCGGCGGTCGTCGCCGGCGTGCTGATCTGCCTGATTCCGATGGTCGCAGACCTCACTCTCGCCATGATCGTGATGACGGTTGCGCTCGGGTTCGTCGCCACGATGCAAGCCGCGGCGTGGGCGATGCCCGGCGACATCGTCAACGCGTCCCAGGTGGCGTCGGTCGGCGCCATTCAGAATTTCGGCGGCTACTTCGGTGGAGCGTTCGCCCCGCTGCTCACGGGAATCATCGCGGACGCGACCGGTTCGTACGCGCCGTCGTTCATCATCGGCGGGATCATCGCCGCACTCGCCGCCGTCGCCTACACGGTGCTGGTGCGTCGACCGATGACGGCCGAGACGAAGGAGTCCTGATGTCCTATCGCATCGGAATCACGAACGACGCGATCGAACCGGACGGTTCCAGCGTCCACGGTGACCTCGCGCTCGGCGAACTGGAGGCCGCCGGAATCGTATGGTCGGTCATCGACGCGCATCCGGATTCGGATGATGACCTCGCGGATCTCGACGCGGTGTATTCGCTCGGCCACCGTGGCTTCGACGCGGCGGTTCTCGCGTCGGCGCCGCGCCTGCGGCACATCGCCCGCTTCGGTGCCGGCTACGACACCATCGATCTGGATGCCTGCAGCGATGCGGGCGTGATCGTGACCAACACTCCGGATGCCATCCGACGCCCGCTGGCTCTCGCCGCGCTGACGCTCGTGCTGGCTGTGACGCACAACCTCGTCCAGAAGCACTCGATCGTCGTGGACGATCGGTGGGAGGACCGCGGCCGCTGGCGCGGAACGGCGACCGACGGCTCGACGGTGGCGATCGTCGGCTTCGGCAGCGTCGGCGCCGAACTGGCCTCAATGCTGCTGGGCGCAGGGTTCAGCGTCGTCGGCGTCAATAGGCGCGGATCGAGTCCGGACGCGGATCGCCTCGGCATCCCGATCGTCCCGCTGGACGAAGGCCTGACGGCGGATGTCGTCGTGCTGTGCGCCTCGCTGAATGCGTCGACCAAGGGAATGATCGGCCCCGCCGAACTGGCGAAGATGAAGCCCAGCGCCGCGATCGTCAACGTCGGCCGTGGCGCCCTGATCGATCAGAAGGCGCTGACGATGGCGCTGCAGAACGGCACCATCCGGGCCGCTGGGCTCGATGTGTTCGATCCAGAGCCTCCCGCGGCCGACGATCCGCTGCTGCACCTCGAGAACGTGACGCTCGCACCTCATGCGCTGTGCTGGACGGCCGACTATACCCGGGCCGTCGTCACCAGCGCCAACGAGGCGATGATCACGGCGTCACGCGGTGGTGTTCCGGCGACGGTCCTGAACCCTCGCGCCCTCGATCACGAGCGGTGGCGTGAGCTCGCCGCGGTCTCGGGGAGGTGAAATCCATGACCCGTTCCTGGTCCAAGGGCCGCATCGCCTTCCTCGTGCTCGGGCTGATCTGCGTGGCCGTCGGCCTCATCATGATCGTCCCGGCGCTGGGAAGCTGACGCTCCGCACCACACCCATCCGTACACCCCGACTGCTCAAAGGAGAGTCATCGTGTCCTCATCCGAATTCGGCGAGACGACCCGCGCGAACGTCACGGTCGCGCAGGGCCTGCTCAACAGCCCGCACCTCGCCAGCGGCATCCGCAAGGCGACGTTCCGCCTCATGCCGATGCTGATCATCCTCTACTTCGTCGCGTTCCTGGATCGCACGAACGTCGGCTTCGCCGAAGCCGCCATGGAGGTCGATCGCGGCATCTCCGCCGGTGCGTACGCGCTCGGTGCCGGTATCTTCTTCATCGGCTACGCGCTGTTCGAGATCCCGTCGAACCTGTTGCTCGACAAGTTCGGTGCCCGCTTCTGGCTTGCACGCATCGCCATCACCTGGGGCATCGTCGCGTCGCTGTTCGCCTTCGTGAACGGCGAGACGATGTTCATCATCCTGCGCTTCCTGCTCGGGGTCACCGAAGCCGGACTCTTCCCCGGTGTGATCATGTTCCTGGCGCAGTGGTTCCCGAACAAGCGCCGCGTGCAGATGTTCGCCCTTTTCTATTTGGCGCAGCCGTTCTCGCAGATGCTCGGCGCCCCGCTGTCCGGCGGGCTGATCAGCTTCGGCGAGCAGGTCACGCCGTGGGCCGGATGGCAGGTGATGTTCTTCGTCGAGGGCATGATGGCCGTCGCTGCGGGTATCGCCGCGTTCTTCTTCCTGGTCGATTCGCCGCAGAAGGCGAAGTTCCTCACGGATGACGAGAAGTCCGCGCTCAAGGACGTGATGGACCACGAGAACACCGTCAAGGAATCCGATGGGCCACGGGGTATCGGCGCTGCGCTGATCAGCTGGAAGGTCTGGTACTTCACCGCCATCTACTTCTGCCTGCAGATCGCCGTCTATGGCACGACGTTCTACCTGCCGCAGCAGGTGTCCGGCCTCATCGGCCAGGATGTCGGCTGGCAGGTCGGTCTCGTCTCGGCCATCCCGTGGGCGGTGGGTCTGTTCGCGTGCTACTACGTCGGCAAGTTCGCCACGTCGGTCCGGCGCCGCCGCAACTGGGGGACGCTGTTCTTCTTCATCACCGGGATCGCGATCCTCGTGTCTGCCTGGGCCGGCGCCAACGGGCAGAGCTTGCTCGGCATCGTGGCGATCACGGTCGCCGTGGCCGCGTTCCTCTCGACGGGCCCCATCACCTGGTCGTTCCCGACGTCGTTCCTCACCGGAGCGGCGGCCGCGACCGGCATCGGCCTCATCAACTCGCTCGGCAACCTGGGAGGGTTCGTCGCCCCGATCATGCGCACCGGTGTGAACGAGTCGATCCCCACCGACAGCGGGGCTTGGGGCGTCGTCTCGCTCGGCGTGTTCGCGTTCCTCGGCGCGATCCTCATGTGGGCCACGCGCTACTTCAGCGCGAAGGCCGACGCGCTGCTGGTGGAGGAAGCTGTTCCGGGGCACTGACCCGAACGCCGAACGGAGGCGGGACGCGCGTCGGATGACTCGCGTCCCGCCTTTGTCTCGTCCAGGCGGGCTACGAGAAGACGGAGGAGGCGGACCGATTGTCTTCTGGTGGTGCGCCATCCCGAGCGACACGACAGGGACGCTTCGGTCACAATGAGCAGACGACTTGGTCGCGGTGCCCGTTTGCGTGTATTCATATCGAAGGCGTTCCGATTCGGTGGTCCGCCCACTGAAGGGGAACCCATGGGGAATGCTGTTGCCGTGCGCCCGCTGCGCGCCATCGCCGGTGTGATGGCCGGCGCTGTTCTGATCTCGTCGATGCTGCTGTCGGCATCGCCGGCGACGGCGTCGAGCGCGCTGGCCGTTGCCTCCACGCCGCAGACGGGTCTGGTCGTCTCGGCGACGGCTCTGGTCGTCGGCACTCCGAAGATCACCGGGACTCCTACGGTCGGTCAGGTCCTGAAAGCATCGCCGGGAACCTGGACCGCCGGCACGTCGTTCAAGTACCAATGGCTTGCAGACGGTGCACCCATCGCGAATGCGTCTGTATCGACGCTGGCGCTCACCGCGTCCTTGGCGGGTAAGAGGATCTCCGTGAGGGTGACCGGTGCGAAATCCGGCTTCGCCACGGCATCGAAGACCTCTGCGGCGACTTCTGCGGTCCTGCGCCTGCTGACCTCGGCGGTGCCGGCGGTCACCGGCACACTCAGGGTCGGACAGAAGCTCACCGCCAAGACCGGCACCTGGACGACCGGCTCTGTTCTCACCTATCAGTGGTACATCGCCGGTGCGGCGGTGTCCAAGGGCACGGCCTCGACCTTCACAGTTCCCACCTCGGCTGCCGGCAAGACGATCACGGTGGCCGTCACCGGGGCCAAGACCGGATACGCCAAGACCACACGGACATCGAAGGCGACGGCGGCTGTGCTCGGCATCCTGACCGCGCCGGTCCCCAGGATCTCCGGCATCGCGGCTGTCGGTGGCAAGCTCACCGCTGTGTCGGGCACGTGGACGGCCGGCACCGCGCTGAAGTTCCAGTGGTATGCGAGCGGTACGGCCATCACGAAGGCCACTGCTTCGACCCTCGCACTCTCCAGCGCCCTCGTCGGCAAGACGATCACCGTGAAGGTGACGGGCTCCAAGCCGGGATACGTTGCGGCGACGAAGACGTCGACGGCAACCGGCAAGGTGTACTACCCGAACCGCACAGTCCCTGTAACCGACTGGGACTGCCCGTCCTGGGCGCCCATCAAGGGGAACGCCGACTCGGGGATCTACCATGTGCCGTCCGGACGCTACTACGAGAGGACCCGTCCCGAGGAGTGCTTCCGCACCGAGGCAGCCGCCGTCGCCGCGGGCTACCGCAAGTCGAAGCTGTAGCAGTTCCCTCGTCTTCTCTGCCCGGCGCATCGTTCACCCGGATGTCACCGGTCATCGGTAGCGTGCTCGCATGAGCACAACACGACGTCGCCTCGGAGCGGTGGGCATCGCCGCCGCCCTCATCCTCGTGGGCGGCGCAGCCGCCCCGGCCCTCGCCGCCCCGCCCGCGGCATCCGATTCGAAGGGGTCGCGCACCGATGCGCGGTTCGCGACCTTCAACGCCTCCCTGAATCGCGGCGTCGAAGGCCAGCTGGTCAGCGACCTGTCGAAGCCGGGCAACGCGCAGGCGGATGCCGTCGCCGAGATCATCCAGCGCGCGAAGCCGGACGTGCTGCTGATCAACGAGTTCGACTACGACGCCGAGGGCGAGGCGCTGCGGCTCTTCCAGGACAACTACCTCTCGGTGCCGCACGGCGATGCCGAGGCTGTCACGTATCCCTACCGCTACACGGCACCGGTCAACACCGGCGTTCCGAGTGGATTCGACCTCAACAACAACGGCCAGGTGGCCGGAGGCGACGACGCGTGGGGCTTCGGACTCTTCCCCGGCCAGTACGGCATGGCGGTGTATTCGAAGTTCCCGATCGATGAAGAGGCCGTGCGCACCTTCCAGAACTTCCGCTGGGCCGACATGCCTGGTGCGCTGCTGCCGGACGACCCGTCGACGCCCGCGCCGGCGGACTTCTACTCGGAGGAGGAGCTCGCCGCCTTCCCGCTGTCCAGCAAGTCGCACTGGGATGTCCCGGTGCAGGTGTCGAAGAACAAGACCGTGCACTTCCTCGTGTCGCACCCGACGCCGCCGACCTTCGACGGTCCTGAGGACCGCAACGGCACGCGCAACCACGACGAGATCCGGTTCTGGGCCGACTACATCTCGGGCGCGGACTACATCTACGATGACGCCGGCCGGTCAGGCGGGCTGCGCGGGGGAGACCTCTTCGTGATCGCCGGCGACCAGAACGCCGACCCGAACGACGGCGACTCGACAGCGGGTGCGATCGACCAGCTGCTCGAGCACCCGGCCGTGAACACCCGCTCCGTTCCGACGAGTGCGGGCGGTGCCGAGGCGTCCGTCCTGCAGGCCGGTATCAACGCGGAGCACACCGGGGATGCCGCGCAGGACACCGCGGACTTCTCGGAGCCGCCGGGGAACATCCGGGTCGACTACGTGCTGCCCAGCCGTCAGATCCGCATCGTCGACTCCGAGGTCTTCTGGCCCGAGCAGGCCGATCCGCTCTCGGCGCTGACGGGCGTCTACCCGTTCCCGTCGAGCGATCACCGTCTGGTGTGGTCGGACGTCGACGTGCCGGGGGCGAAGCCCGGCCGCTGATCCGGTGATCATCACCGGAGACCTCCTTGGATATACAATCGGTATATCCAAGGAGGTCTCTCTGATGTCTCGCACGACGGTTTTCCGCAGCAACAGGACGCAGGCCGTTCGTCTTGCCAAGGACGTCGCGCTGCCCGAATCAGTTACCGAGGTCGAGATCCGGGCCATCGGCGATGTGCGTGTGATCCTTCCGGTCCGCCGCGATTGGCGCGACTGGTGGACGAACGGGATGCCTGTCACCGACGACTTCCTCGTCGAACGCGACGAGCCGGCGGCTCAGGAGCGGGACTGGTGACCGCCGGGTATCTGCTCGACACCAGCATCCTCGTGTTCCTGCTGCGACGTCAGCGTCCGGAGATCGTGGAACGGATGGAGCACACCGACGGTGCGTTGCACGTCTCCACCATCTCGGTCGCTGAGCTCGCCTATGGGGCATCCCGATCGTCGGACCCGCTGCGGAACCGGATCGCTGTGGAAGAGGTGCTCAGCCGGTTGAGCGTTCTCGACTTCGACGCGCTCGCGGCCAGCCGATCGGGAACGGTTCGTGCTGACCTCGTCGCCGCAGGAACCCTGATCGGCGGTTACGATCTGCTGCTGGCCGGCCATGCTCTGGCGGCCGACCTGACGATGGTGACGAACAACGTCAGGGAGTTCGAGCGCGTCCGTGGCTTACGTGTCGAGGACTGGTCGCTGCCGACGTCCGAGGGCTGAGCGTCTTGACAGGCGCTCGACGATTCAGGTCGCGTTTTCTGTCGTCATGACGCCGTTGAAGCAGCAGAAAGTGCGACCGGAACGACGTCCGACGCCGTCGAAGCAGCAGAAAGTGCGACCTGGGCGGCGTCCGATCGGGGCGGAGGTTCAGTCCCGGAGTCGTCGCGCGAGCGCGTCGATATCGGATGCCGTCATGCCGGCATCCTGCAGGTAGGCGCGCACGTCCAGATCGGACAGCCAGGCGTCGAGGGAGGCGACCCGATCGGCGATGCGCTCCTCGATCTCGTCGTCGCTGAACTTCGGTTCGACGTAGCCGCCCTTGCTGGGGTTCGGCATTGCGGGCAGATCGCGCGAATGGCGTCGGCTGGCCTCACGGAACCCCGCGGCATAGTCGAGCAGGATCGCTTCGCGCTCGACCTCGGCGAGCGTCAGCAGCATCGCGGCGACCATGCCGGTGCGATCACGTCCGCCGGCGCAATGGAACAGCGCGCCGCCCTCTGCCGACGCCAGCGCCGCGAACACGGCGGCGAAACGCTCGGGGTACATCTGCGTGTTGTCGGCGTACGAGCGCGGGTGATCCAACCACGGGCCGCAGACGCGCATGAACTCGGCGTCGTCCGGGTTCTCCGTCGGCGCGTGCACGATCGAGACGCCCGCCGCCGCGTCGTCGGACAGCACAGGATCCGCGTCGCGCCGCGCCCGCTCCGGCTCGTTGCGCAGATCGATGATCGTGCGGACGTCGGCGGAGCGCAGGGCGGCCCACCCGGCATCCGTCAGCGTCTCCGGCCTGCCGGATCGGTAGACGCGGCCCTGCACGGTCGTCCCGCCGCCGATCAGCGGCATCCCGCCCAGATCGCGCAGGTTGAACGCGCCGTCCCAGTCGGTCACGCGGTCGTCAGCCGGCCGATCTCGGCGATGAACGCGTCGACGTCGCTCTCGGCGGTGTCGAAGCTGCACATCCAGCGCACCTCGTTGCGCGCGGCATCCCAGTCGTAGAAGCGGAACGACTCGCGCAGGCGATCGGCGATGCCATCGGGCAGCGTCGCGAACACGCCGTTGGCCTGAGTCGGCTGGGTGAACTCCACGCCCCGGATCGAGCCCTCCGCGAGGCCTGCCTCGATTCCGCCGCGCAGCCGCTGGGCCATCGCGTTCGAGTGCGACGCGTTGCGCAGCCAGAGATCGCCCTCGAGCAGCGCGATCAGCTGCGCCGACACGAAGCGCATCTTCGACGAGAGCTGCATGTTGAACTTGCGGGAGTAGATGAGTCCGGCCGAAGTCTCGGGGTTCAGCACCACCACAGCCTCGCCGAGCATGGCGCCGTTCTTGGTGCCTCCGAAGCTCAGCACGTCGACACCGGCATCCCGCGTGAAGGCCGCGAAGGGGGCGTCGAGTGCGGCTGCGGCGTTCGAGATGCGCGCGCCGTCCAGGTGCAGCTTCATTCCTCGCTCGTGCGCGTGGTCCGCCAGGGCGCGGATCTCGTCCGGCGTGTACAGCGTGCCGAGCTCGGTGGACTGCGTGATCGACACGACGAGCGGCTGGGCGCGGTGCTCATCGCCCCACCCCCAGGCTTCTCGGTCCACGAGTCCGGGGGTGAGCTTGCCGTCATCGGTCGGGACGGTCAGCAGCTTGAATCCGCCGATCCGCTCCGGAGCGCCGCCCTCGTCGACGTTGATATGGGCGGTGGATGCCGAGATCACCGCCCCCCAGCGCGGAAGCATCGACTGCAGGCCGGTGACGTTGGCACCAGTGCCGTTGAAGACCGGGAAGGCTTCGGCATCCGCACCGAAGTGCGAACGGAAGACCTCCTGAAGCCGCTCGGTGTAGACGTCCTCGCCGTAGGCGACCTGGTGTCCGTCGTTCGCGGCGGCGATGGCCGCGAGAACCTCGGGGTGGATGCCGGAGTAGTTGTCCGACGCGAAGCCCCGGATCGCGGGGTCATGAAGGGTGCTCACCAGACAAGCCTATGTCGGATGTCCGTGGTGGCGATTACTCTCGGAGCCATGGACCGCACCCTTGCGAAACGCGCCTTCGCGAACGTCCTCGTCAACACGCTCATCGCGAACGTGACGACGAGCTTCCTGTGGTTCGCGCTGACCTTCTGGGTGTACATCGAGACGCAGTCCGTGCTGGCCACCGGGATCATCGGCGGCGCGTACATGCTGTTCGTCGCGATCTTCGCGATGGTGTTCGGCACGATCGTCGACCGGCATCGCAAGCACGCCGTCATGGTGCTGTCGAGCGTGATCTCTGCCGTGGCATTCGGGGTCGCCGGTGTGCTGTACATGTGGCAGCCCGAGTCCGAGCTGCTGAACCTGGGCGGACCGTGGTTCTGGCTGTTCTCGGGCGTCATCCTGTTCGGCGGCGTGATCGAGCAGCTGCGCAACATCGCGCTGTCGACGACCGTGACGCTTCTCATCGAAGAGGACAAGCGCGCCAACGCCAACGGCCTCGTCGGCACGGTCCAGGGGCTCGCCTTCCTGGTGACGAGCGTGTTCTCCGGACTGTCGATCGGCTTCCTCGGGATGGGGTGGACGCTCGTGATCGCCATCGTCGCGATGGGGCTGACGTTCGCGCACCTGCTGTTCGTGCGGATCCCCGAGGAGGAGCCTCACCCGGATCCGGATGCCTCGAGCGCGCTCGACTTCCGCGGCAGCGTGCGGGCCATCCGGTTGGCGCCCGGCCTGTTCGCGCTGATCATCTTCTCGACGTTCAACAACCTGATCGGCGGCGTCTACATGGCGCTGATGGATCCGTACGGCCTGACGCTCTTCAGCGCTCAGGTGTGGGGCTTCGCACTGGCGTTCGCGTCGACCGGGTTCCTCATCGGCGGCGCGCTCGTGGCCAAGTTCGGCCTCGGCAAGCGCCCGGTGCGCACGCTGCTGCTCGTCGTGATGGCGATGGGGCTGCTCGGAGCCGTGTTCATGCTGCGGGAGTGGTGGCCGCTGTACGTCGTCGGCATGTGGTTCTACATGATGCTCGTGCCGCCGGCGGAAGCCGCCGAGCAGACCGTGATCCAGAAGGTCGTCCCGTATCAGCGGCAGGGCCGCGTATTCGGCGTCGCGGCGGCGATGGAGGCCGCTGCAGCGCCGATCACGGCGTTCCTCATCGCACCGATCGCCGAGTTCTGGGTCATCCCGTACATGGAGACCGCACCAGGGCAGCGGCAGTGGGGATGGCTGCTCGGCGACGGCGATGCCCGTGGCATCGCGCTCATCTGCCTGTTCGCCGGGATCATCATGGTCATCGTCGGCGGGCTGG
Source organism: Microbacterium sp. M (assembly GCF_045181065.1). Lineage (GTDB taxonomy): Bacteria > Actinomycetota > Actinomycetes > Actinomycetales > Microbacteriaceae > Microbacterium. Next base: position 782,346 of record NZ_CP173721.1, read on the forward strand.
CGTTCTTCACCCGCTCGTACAGCAAGCTCACCGAGCTGTACGCCGCGGCACCAGAGCAGGAGGTGGGGCCGGACGCCGAGTCACCCGAGGCCGCACACGCAGGAGACGAAGCGGCGCACACCCCGGACGCGCCTCCGCCTGTCCGCGGCATGCCACCGGAGTTCCCCGAGCATCACGACCGCTGAGCGCCTCGCGACCTCAGATCTCGATGACCGTGTCGTTCAGGTCCACGGCAGCCTGATCCCACAGGCCGACCACTGCCGCCGCCAGGGCATCCGGTTCCAGGCTCTTCGCCCGGAAAACGACGGATGCCGCGTGCAGCTGCTCCTCGGCATCCCGCGCCGCCTTCGCGAAGCCGTGCGCGACCGCCCGGGCCCAGGCCTCGCTCGCTGCCTTCACCGCGGCGTAGTTCGCGCCGCCGACCAATGGCCGCGCGACGGCGGTCGAGGAGACGATCGCGAAGCGTCCGGCATCCGACGTTCGGAGCGCGTCATCGAATGCCCTGCTCGTCGCGCGTACGGCCTGCAGTGCGGGAAGGAGCGCGTCGAAGTCCGCGTCGCTCTGCCCGGCGAGCCCGCCGCCGCCGCGCCATCCGCCGACCAGAGGGAGCACGCCGTCCACCGGACCGATCTTCGCCGCCAGCGACGTCATCGCCTCCCGCGAGGTCGCGTCGGCCACCTCGACCTGCGCACCGGCATCCCGCAGCGCCGCGAGCCGATCTGCGGAGCGTCCGGTCGCGATCACCTGCGCCCCGGCATCCGTCAGAGCCCGCGTCACCGCCAGGCCCGTCTCGCTCGTCGCCCCTGCGACGACCACCACGCGTCCTGCTGCGCTCATGATCTGCTCCTCCCGCTCCGTGCCGCCTTCGCTCCGCCGCGCGGCCGGTATCTCGCAGAATGGCATCCTTCTCGCAGGAACTCTCGGATTTCCTACGAGATCAGTGCTGTTCTGCGAGATCCGTGCGTGGCCGCAAGCGCGCTCAGTCGTCCGTCCCGCGGATTCCTGCCGTCGACGCGATCACATCGCGCATCTTCTTCTCCAGCGCCTCGAAGAACATCGACAGGGGGAACTCGTCGTCCAGCACGGCGTCCGTGTATCCCTTGGGCGGGCCGGAGAGCACCTCATCCGAGAGGCCGCGTGCCCAGACGGATGCCGGGTTCGGCGTCAGCACGGAGCTGACCAGTTCGTAGGCGGCGAGCCAGTGCGCGGTCTTCGGGCGGTCGATCGAGCGCCAGTACAGGTCATCGATCGCAGATCCCAGCGCGATCACGGCATCCGGAACCTCGGCCCAGTCGAAGGCGAGCTGCGTGTCGGTCCAGTGCAGGACTCCGCGCTGGTGCAGCCAGGCGAACAGCAGCTGCCCGCCGAGACCGTCGTAGTTGCGCACGCGCGAGCCGGTGATCGCGAATCGGAAGATCCGGTCGAAGATCACCGCGTACTGCACGAGCGCGGCGTGCTCGAGCATCTGCTGCTCGGCATCCGACAGCTCATCGCCCGAGCCGACCCGCGCCGCCAGCCGCTCCTGAATCGCGACCGACGACCGGAACGCGGTCAGATCGCACCGCAGCTCCTCCAGCGAGTACAGGAAGAAGGGCATGCGCTGCTTGATCATGAACGGGTCGAACGGCAGATCGCCGCGCATGTGGGTGCGGTCGTGGATGATGTCCCACATCACGAACGTCTGTTCGGTGAGGTCCTGATCGTCGAGCATCCGTGCCGCCTCGGCGGGCAGGTCGAGCTTCGTGACCTCGGATGCCGCACGCACGACGCGACGGTAGCGCGCGGCCTCGCGGTCCTGGAAGATCGCGCCCCACGTGAACGGCGGGATCTCCCGCATCGCGACCGTCTCGGGGAACAGCACCGCCGAATTCGTGTCGTACCCGGGCGTGAAATCCACGAGCCGGAGCGAGACGAACAGCTTGTTGCCGTAGTCGCCCGCCTCGAGCTCGGCGATGAAGTCCGGCCAGATCGCCTGCACGATCAGCGCCTCGACGAGCCGGTCGGACGAGCCGTTCTGCGTGTACATCGGGAAGACGACCAGATGACGGATGCCGTCGACCCGGTGCTGCTGCGGCTGGAACGCGACGAGGGAATCCAGGAAGTCCGGCACGCCGAACCCGGATTCCGCCCAGCGCTGGAAGTCCGCCACCGACGCGCTCAGATACTCCGCATCGTGCGGGAAGGCGGGGGAGAGGGCGCGGATCCCCGCGACGATCGCGGCGACGTGCTCTCCCGCGGCGGGGTGGTGCGCGGCATCCGGGATCGACCCGTCCTTGATCTGCAGTTCGCGGATCGCGATCGCCGCATGCTTCAGCTGCGCCCACGCAGCACTCGTCTCAGCGATCGAAGCGTCCTCGACGACCTCGGGTTCGCCGATGATGGCCTTGGCAGCAGGAAGAGTGGGCATCGGGACCTCCGATTCTGAGGTTTGACGGAATATCTCCGGTGAATGCCGGATATGACCGATATTCTTCCATGTATGGAAGATGCTGTCGACCGCGCGATCATCACCGAGATCTCCCGCGATGCGCGCGCCACGCTCGCGCAGCTGTCCGAGGCGGTGGGGCTGGGCACGTCCGCCGTGCAGTCGCGTCTCAAACGGCTCGAATCGCGCGGCGTCATCACCGGCTACCGCGCGCTCATCGACGCCGAACAGGTCGGCAAACCGCTCTCCGCCTTCATCGAGATCACCCCGCTCGATCCGGCTCAGCCGGACAACGCGCCCGAGCTGCTCGAGCACCTCACCGCGATCGAGGCCTGCCACTCGATCGCCGGCGCGGCGAGCTACATGCTGTTCGTGCGCGTTCCGACGCCGCGGGCCCTGGAAGAGCTCGTGCGCGACATCAGGCTGGCGGCCAACGTGAGCACCCGCACGACGGTCGTCCTGCAGACGTTCTACGAGCACCGCCCGATCGTCCCGGCCGAGTAACGGTTCAGAGCACCGCGCCCACCATCGCCTCCCCGAGCGGCGTGCGCAGATGCAGCATCCGATTCCCGTCGCGTTCGCTGGTGATCAGTCCGGCATCGCGCAGGATGCCGAGGTGGTGGGATGCCGTCGACACGGCGATCCCGGCATCCCTGGCCACCTGGGATGTCGTGCGGGCGGATTCGGCCGCGAGCAGGATGTCGGCGCGCGCCGGCCCGAGCAGAGCGCCCAGCGCTTCGGCGGTCTCGGCGGAATCCCGTGCCCACCCGGCCGTGACGCCCCGCGCCGGGTAGAACAGGGTGGGCTGGGCCGGTGGCTCGGTGAGCACCATGCATCCCCACGACGACATGACCGATGGCACGAGGACGAGCCCGCTGCCGCGGCAGTCGACCTGCTCGCTGTGCTTGCGCAGCCGCACCCGAACCGCGCCGTCGCCCCAGCTGACCCGCTCGTGCAGCTCGCCCGCCATGGCGGAGATCCCGGATGCCGCGATCGTCCGCGAGCGCGTGGCGACGTCGGCGCGCAGGATGCGCTCGAGCTGCGGCCACACCGGGGCGAGCGCCACCTCCCACACCTCCGACCAGGCATCGGCGATCATGCGCCGCGCGCGGATCGGATGCGCCTGCATATCGCGCAGCGCCTGCTGCCTGGAGCCCCGCGAGCGCAGCACCATCTTCCCGAAGTCGACGCGCATCGGCTCGAGCGCTGCCGTGCGCAGGGCGTCGACCTCGGCATCCGGAGTCATGTCCCAGCGCGGGGCGGCCGTGAGGAAGTCCGGCATGTAGCCGTCGTCGCCGATGACCGCGGCCAGCAGGGCGAAGCTGTCCCGAGGGAGGCGCTCGCGCACCGAACGCAACCAGCCCCACTGCAGCGGATGCTGCGCCGGACGCAGCAGGACCCGAACGGCGTGAGCGAGTTCGTGTCCGGGGGAGATGCCGAAGCGCACAGCCTGGATGTCGCCGGGGCTCAGCTGGAACTCGACGCGATGGTCCGGGTGCTCGACGCCTTCGACCGGACGGGTATTTCGATCCACATCGAAACTCTAGAACGCTGTCCGCGCAGTGTCGAGACTGGAGCCATGAACAGCACAACGCTTCCCGAAGGGGTCGTCGCCGCAGCGGATATCCGCATGGGCAGTGGCCGCAGCCGCAAGTTCGTCGGGCAGGAGCACGGCGCCGACGTGTCGTACTTCTACGTCGAGAACCAGCCCGGCGAGGGGCCGGGACTGCACTGGCATCCCTACTCCGAGACCTGGGTCGTCCTCGAGGGCACCGCCCGCATCACCCGTGCAGGCGAGAGCTTCGACGCGGTCGCCGGAGATACGGCGACCGTCGCGCCGTACGTGCCGCACGGATTCGTGAACGCCGGCACCGGCGTGCTGCGCATCCTCTGCATCCACGCATCCGCCATCATGATCCAGACGTTCCTCGACGAGGACTGAACAGGAGACCCGCATGTCCTTCCAGGCGTACCTCGACAACATCGAGACGAAGACCGGCCTCACCCCGCGCCAGTTCGTCGAACTCGCGACGCAGAAGGGGTTCGGCGCCGACACCAAGGCGACGCCGATCCTCGAATGGCTCAAGGCCGACTACGACCTCTCCCGCGGCTACGGCATGGCGCTCGTGCATGTGATCACGAAGGGGCCGCAGATCAGCAGCAAGCACGTCGGAACCGACGGCGCTCATGCCGACGCCACGGACACGCTGTGGCTCGACGGCAAAGACACCAACCCGAACCTCTGAAAGGACCGGACATGACTGTGCGCGTCGATCTCAACATCTCCCTCGACGGCTTCGCGGCCACTGCCGACCAGACTCCAGAGGACCCGATCGGGAAGGACTGGATGCGCCTCGTCGCGGCCTACACGGCGACCCGCACGATGCAGCAGCGCGTGTTCGGCGACTCGTCCGGCGCCGGCACGACCGGCGTGGAGGAGAAGTACGCCTCCGCCTACTTCGAAGGCATCGGCGCCGAGGTCATGGGTGCGGGCATGTTCGGCCTGCACATCTACGGCGACGACCCCGAATGGCGCGGCTGGTGGGGCGAGGAACCGCCGTTCGCCTGCCCGGTCTTCGTGCTGACGCACAGCCCGCGGCCGTCGATCGCGTTCGACAACGGCACGGTGTTCCACTTCGTGGATGCCGCACCGGACGACGTGCTCCGGCGGGCGACCGAGGCGGCCGGAGAAGCCGACGTGCGCGTCGGCGGGGGTGTCGACGTCGTGCGGCAGTTCCTCGCCGCCGGGCTCGTCGACCGGCTTCATGTCGCCGTCGTCCCGATCGTGCTCGGCCAGGGCACCCGCCTCTGGGACGATCTTCGTGGACTCGAGAGCGACTACGACGTCAGCAGCGAGGTCGCAGAGAGCGGCGTGACGCACGTGACGTTCCAGCGGCGCTGACGCCGGCCGCCACGGGGTCCATCAGCGCGCCCACTATGATTCCCCCGTGGCATCCAGCAAGCGATCTTCCAAGAAGCGCCCCCGTACCAGCGGCAACCCGGCCCGCCGGCCCATCGTCGAGGCGCCGCCGGTCACGTTCGGCGACTGGGTCGGCGCCGCGCGCCTGCGAACCCTTCCGCTCGCGGTCGCCCCTGTGGTCATCGGCACCGGCGCCGCACAGATCGTCGACCCGCGCCTGCATTGGGTCATCGCACTGGCGTGCCTCGCGGTCGCGGTCCTGCTGCAGATCGGCGTGAACTTCGCGAACGACTACTCGGACGGCATCCGCGGCACGGACGCGCACCGCGTCGGACCCGCTCGCCTCACGGCATCCGGCCGGGTTCCGGCGAAGAACGTGCTGATCGTCGCGCTCGTCTTCTTCGCGCTCGCTGCAGTGTCAGGTCTCGCGATCGTGATCCGCACGCAGCAGTGGTGGATGCTGGCGGTCGGCGCCGTGAGCATCGTCGCGGCGTGGTTCTACACCGGCGGTAAGCGCCCGTACGGGTACTTCGGGCTCGGCGAGGTCTTCGTCTTCGTGTTCTTCGGCCTCGTCGCCACGCTCGGAACGACATGGGTGCAGGCCTTCGCCCTCCCGCAGGAGGCCTGGCTCGGCGCGATCGCGGCCGGACTGTTCGCCTGCGCCGTGCTGCTCGCGAACAACCTGCGCGACATCGATCAGGACCGGGTCGTCGGCAAGCGCACGCTGACCGTGCTGATCGGCCGGCGGGCGACGCAGGTGCTGTACACGCTGTTCCTGATCGTGCCGTTCCTGATCTCGAGCTTCATCGCCCTGCTGTACCCGATCTCGTGGCTCGCTCTGCTCGCACTGCTGGCGGGCCTGCCTGCGCTGGCCATCGTGTGGAGCTATCGCAAGGCCCGCGAGCTCGTGATCGCGCTGGGGCTCACCTCGCTCACCGCGCTGCTCTACGCGGGAGCGCTGTACTGGGCGTTCGTCGGCTGACGCCGGGGCCTGCCGGTCGCCCCGAGGCTCAGTCGGTGGCGGCGTCCTCTGCCGCGGCATCCTCTGCGGCCGTGCTCGTCCGGTTCTGACCGGAGCGGCGCTGGTGGATGTCGGACGAGGCGTCCGTCAGGGGCTTGCGCAGGAACAGGAACGAGATGCTCATTCCGATCAGCGCGGCGAAGATCGCGGTGAGCCACCAGTACTCCCGCAGGATCGGGAAGAACAGCCACATGATCGCGAGCGGGACGACGAACGCCAGCAGGCGCAGCACGGAGTACACGAGGAGCGGCGGGATCTTCACCCGTCGAGTCTAAGCGGCGCACCTGTGCGGCATCCGGAGGTCGGATGCCGCACAGGACGTATCAGCTGCTGCGACGGATGGCGCGGATACCGACGATCAACCCGACGACGGCGACTGCGGCGCCGGAGAGCCAGCCCCATGCGACGGACGTGTCGCCGAAGTCGCCGGCGAACAGCGCCCGCTCGGCCTGGACCACCCAGTTGACGGGGTTCACCGCGGCGACGGCGCGCATCCAGCCGGGGCCTTCGTCCAACGGCAGCAGCATGCCGGACAGGATGAGCAGCGGGAAGATCAGCGACTGCTGGACGCCCCAGAACAGCCATTCGCGATTCTTCGTCCCGAGGGCGAGCGCGTAGGAGAGCGAACCGAGCCCGATGCCGAAGACCGCGAGCAGGGCGAGGCCGGCGAGCAGTCCGAGAGGGCTGATCGTGAAGCCGAACGGCAGCGCGATGAGCACGATGATGAGTGCCTGCACCACGATCGGCGCGACCTCCTTCAGGGCGCGTCCGATGAGCAGCGACGAGCGTCCGAGCGGTGCGACCAGCGTGCGCTCGTGCGAACCGGTCATCATCTCGTACTGCAGGTTGGATCCGGTCGCTCCGGTGCCGAACAGCACGATCATCACGAGGACGCCTGGGACGAACCACTGCAGCGTCTCGCCGGCGGGCTGTCCGGATGAGCCGATCAGCAGCGGCGCGAACAGGCCGAGGAACACCAGCGGCTGCAGCAGACTGAAGATCAGGGTGAACGGGTCGCGCAGCGTCGGGCGCAGTTCGCGGACGAGCACGTTGCGGGTGTCGCGCAGCAGGTTCGCGCGGACGAGCGTGTCGGTGGTGGTCATGAGAGGACTCCCGTCTGCGTGTTGGTGACCGCGGATTCGGTGTCGGCTTCGTCGGCCGCGCCGGTGTCTCCCTCGCCCGCTTCGCGCAGCGTTCTCCCGGTGAGCGCGAGGAACACGTCGTCGAGCGTGGGCGGGACGCCCGTGGCGCGGCTGACGGCGATCCCCGCGGCATCCAGCTCGCGCACGATCACGGGAAGCAGGTGGTCGCCGTCCGGGACCGCGAGCGAGAGGGACGTCCCTTCGCGGGTGACCTCGCGCGGGGTGAGCTTCGCGACGATCGGGTGCGCTGCGGAGGCCTGAGAGGCGTCCGCGAACCCGAACGTCAGCACGTCGCCGGCGAGCGTCGCCTTGAGAGCATCGGCCTGATCGTCGGCGATGATGCGGCCGCGATCCATGACCATGACCCGCTCGGCGTAGCGGTCGGCCTCCTCGAGATAGTGCGTGGTCAGGAACACGGTCGTGCCGTGCTGGCGACGCAGCTGGAGGATGTGCTCCCACAGGTTCGCGCGACTCTGCGGATCGAGGCCGGTGGACGGCTCGTCGAGGAAGAGCAGGGGAGGAGCGTGCATGAGCCCGAGCGCGATGTCGAGCCGGCGCTTCTGCCCGCCGCTGAGCTGCTGCACGGTGCGGGTCGCGAACCCGCCCAGGTCGAGCGATTCGATCAGTTCGTCCGCTCGTCGGATGCTGTCGCGCCGCGTCATCCCGTAGAAGGCGCCCTGACTGAGCAGCTCGTCGCGCACGCGCTGGGCGAAGCTGCCGCTCGTGAGCTGGCCGACGTAGCCGATCCGGGCTCGTACACCAGCGGCATCCGCTCGGATATCGTGTCCGACCACGCGTGCCGTGCCGGAGGTGGGCGGGATGAGCGTGGTGAGCATGCGGAGGCTGGTCGATTTCCCCGCTCCGTTGGGGCCGAGGAAGGCGACGAGCTCGCCCCGGGTCGCTGCGAAGGTGAGGTCGGTGACAGCCGCGACCTCGGCCTTCTTGACGGTGAAGACCTTGGTGAGGCCCTCGGTCTCGATGATGTGTTCGTCAGTCATGACTCGAGAGTAGAAAACCATGCGGACAGATCCTGTCCGCATGATCTGGCAATCTTGACGATATGACCGACACCACCTCCCGCGCCCTCTCGCTGCTGAACCTGCTGCAGACGCATCGCCACTGGTCGGGCGCCGAACTCGCACGCCGCCTCGAGGTCACCGAGCGGACCGTGCGCCGCGACGTCGATCGACTGCGCGAACTGGGTTATCGCGTCGAATCGGCACCGGGCGCGGCAGGCGGGTACCGCCTCGAAGCGGGCAGCGCGGTCCCTCCGCTGCTGCTCACCGACGACGAGGCGGTCACGATGACGATCGGACTGCGTGTCGCGGCGACGCAGCAGCTCGTCGGCGGCGCCGAGGTGACGCTCACGGCGCTCGCGAAGCTCGAGCAGGTGCTTCCGTCTGCACTGCGCCGCCGGGTGAACGCGCTCGCCGGCGCGGTGCAGCCCGCGCGCATCGGGGAGGGGCCCTCCGTGTCGCCGGTGGTGCTGGGGGAGCTCGCGCTGGCCGCTCGCGACAGCGAGCGCGTGCGGTTGCGCTACACCGACGGGCAGGGGGCTCAGAGCATCCGCCGGGTCGAGCCGCACGTGCTGTCGCCGGCCGGACGCAAGTGGTACCTGCTGTGCTGGGATCTCGATCGCGATGATTGGCGGACGTTCCGCGTCGACCGGATCGACGACATCGAGCACACCCGCGTGCTGTTCTCACGACGGGAGATCACCGAGGAGGAGGTCGCCGAGCGCATCCTGATCGCGACCTCGTGGTCGCCGCAGAAGATCGAGGCGGACGTGGTCATGGAACTGCCGATCGAGCAGATGCAGGAGTACTTCGGCGTCTGGGCGCAGGGCGCCACCGCCGAGACCGGCGGCCGCACGCGCTGGCCGATCGGGGGCGGCGACTGGCGGGAGGCGCTGTACGGGATGCTCTACATTCCGGCCGGGGTCGACTACGTCACGGATTTCCCTGAGCCCGGTCGTTCCGAGCTGCGCGAGTCGCTCACCCGGGTGCTGAAGGCTCTGGATGCCGAGCCGCCGGTGCCGCGTCATCCCGCGTCATCCGCTGACTCATAGTGTTATCCCAGCTTGCAGCCCTGGCCAGGAAGATCACGGGCAGGTAACGTCGATTGCGTTGCAAGACATCGCGGCGATCCGGGCGGTCCCGGGCTCCAGCTCATACCTGGAAGCGCTGCGGGTTCGACTCCCGCCGTCGCGTCCACTCCGTTCGGATCGATTCGCGCTTTCCGCGTAATAGTTCGGCACTTCCTCGCTCTCTCCCTGTGACGGGCCACCCGAATGGCCCGTCGACTCGTGTGCCGCATCACGCGGCACCATCGCGAAGGCGCGTGAAGTTCACGTGCCTTTCTGTGTGTTCGTGCGCTGTGGTGGCGTGCGTTGGGGACAAAGGGGAAAAATGTCCAAGGACGATTCGGCGCGCCCGCGCGCGCGCACTCTCATGCACTGGTTGGCCGGGATACTGGTCGCCCTGCTCGCGGTCGGAGGCGTCGGCACGCCGGCGTTCGCTGCGGGCGGCAAGGTCACGCTGTTCCCGGTGGAATCCGGGAGCTCGCACAACGGGATGCCGGTGCTGACCGAAGGCGGGACGTACAACCTGCAGCTCGGCTACGGGAGCATGGACGACGGAGCGGTAGTCGAGATCACGCTGCCCGAGGGGATCACGATCCCCGATCCGGCACTCGTCGTGCCGGCGGGCAACACCGCCGTCGAATCACTCGAGGTGAACGACGCCGGACACCTGGTCGTGACGTTCAAGGACCCGTTCCCGACGGACGTCAACCAGGGTGTGCTGGATCTCCAGTTCACCGTCGACGTGGTCGAGCAGTCCGAGGTCCGGGATCTCGTTTGGGAGGTCGATGGCGAGCAGACGACGCAGACGGTCATCGTGACTGACGAGGGCGACTCGCCGCGCGACACCGCGACCGGCGCGAACAAGTCGGCCGCCTGGGTGTCGATCCCGCACACCGTCGTCGACGGGACGGTCGTCTTCGACGAGAGCGTCCTGGACATCGAGATCCCCTACACCGTGACGATCTCGAGCGCCGAGGCGCGCGAGATCACGCTGACCGACACTCTCGGCGCGCACCTGGCGTTCGTGGACGGTTCGCTGTCCGGTTCGAAGGTCGTCCGCGATGAGAACGACCTCAACCCGATCACCACGGAGCTCGACGGCCTGCCTGCCATCTCGGGCACGACGTTCAGTTACGGCTTCGACGCCGAAGCCAACTCGGTCTACACCTTCGCCTACAAGGCGCGGATCGCGGATGCCGAGGCGCTCGCCGCTGTGCGTGACGAGCTCCAGGCCGCGTACGACGCCGTCGACAAGGTCAACGGCGGCAACTACGCGGTCACGCTGACCAACGGCGCCGACATCAAGGGCGAGAAGCGGACGGCGAGCACCAGCATCAGCGGCTCGGTCAAGGGGCAGGACCGCCCCGGCACCGGCAGCGCGTTCAGCAAGACCGCCGACCCGACCGCCGTCACGCTCGACGAACAGGTCGCAGCGGGTTCGACGCTGTCCGACGGCATTCCCGTGACGTACACATTGGGTGCTGACTTGACCGTGTTCGCGGACTTCGCCGACGGGCCGTTCGCTCTGAACCGCAACGTGGTGATCCGCGACACACTCGCCGATCAGGCGTCGTGGAACATCGACGACGCGGGCTTCCTCCGTCTGGTGGACCAGAACGGCGACGAGGTCGCGCTGACCCCGGCATCCGATCTGTCCGGCAATGCCGAGAACGCGATCGCAGCCGACGAGTATGTCGGCACCTACGTCGTGTCCGGCCAGACGATCTACCTCAACGTCGGCAAGGACACCACGAAGAGCTACACGCTCACGGCGAAGGCGACCATCGAGTCGCTGTCGCAGTGGCCGACGTACGAGACGCAGTACGAGACCCGGTACCGCGTCGACAACAACGCCTATTTCATCTACGCGGACGGCCGCTACGAGGCGAAGGGTGCGTCGACGACCATCACGGTTCCGAAGAACACGGACGACGGTGTCGATGACCCGAGCAAGTTCGCCAAGACGACCCAGGGCGGCACCGTGACGGTCAGCTCGGGGACGTCCGCACTGATCCCGTACACGTTCACGATCGGTCAGGGCGTCGGGGATGCCGCGACCTCGCGCATCGTCGACGACATCGATCACGACGTGTTCGACGTCACGGAAGAGACGCTCCCGCAGATCAAGGCGTCGATCACGGGGACGTACGCCTGGAACTATCCGCTGGACGGCGACACGTTCGACGTGTCGATCGACGAGGCCGGCGACCTCGTGATCGCCCCGAACGCGGAGTTCCCGAAGGATGCGTCCTGGGGCGCGTCGGCGGCTGCGCCGTACACCGGGACGTGGAACATCACGATCTCGCTGCCCACGCACGTGCTGCAGGGCAAGCAGACGCTCGACGTCGTGAACTCGGCGCGCTACGAGGGTGCCGATCAGGAGATCGTGTACACGTCGAGCTCGAGCACGACGGCCACGAGCTACGGCAACGAGATGGAGGTGCGCAAGCGCGTCTACGATGCTGCGACCGGCACCTTCACGTCGAACCTGCGGGTCGAGACGGACGACACGGGCGCACTGGTGCAGAACGAGTTCGTCTACCGTGTCGAGCTGATGCCGCACGGCACCTTCGCGAACATGGTCGAGGATGTCGTCGACCGGCTTCCGGAGGGCGTCGAGTTCGTCGGCTTCGTGGACGACGCAGTGTCCGAGGCGACGACCGATGGGCCGACTTACGCGATTCCCGGTTCGCAGCTCGTCGCCTCGTACGACGCGGATGCCGAGACGGTGACCGTCGAACGCGGTCGCGTGACGCCGGGCGAGACGGTCGCGCTGCACTTCGCGGTGCGCATCGTCGAGCACGAGCCGAACATGGGCATCACGAACGTGATCGGAGCGGCCGGAGCGACCATCACGCCGACGAACGACTATCCGCTGAGCCTGCTCAAGCGCGACAGCACGAACGCGGCGAAGATGATCACGGACGCCGATGCGCGGTTCTCCGTGCTCGGGGCGGATCAGAGCACGGTCGTGCTGAGCGACCTGCGCGTCACGGACGGCAAGATCGTCACGGCGGACGGCGCGACTCCGGTCGTCGCGGAGCCGGGCGTCTACTGGCTGCGCGAGGACGTCGCTCCGGCCGGATACGAGAAGGCGGCGGAATCGAGCCGGATCGTGGTCGGTGAGGACGGCGGCTCGGCCGACGTCGTGCTGTTCAACACGCCAGGCGAGACCGTCGAACCGGAGCGGACGTACGCCATCGGCGACGTCGTCTGGATCGACGCGGACAAGGACGGCGTGCAGGAGAAGTCCGAGCAGGTGCTGCCGGGCGTCACGGTCGAACTCATCCGCGACGGAGAGGTGATCGGCACGACCACGACGGACGAGTTCGGTCGCTACCTGTTCGACGAGCTGCCGGCGGGGGAGTACCAGGTGAAGTTCACCCTCACCGATGAGCAGAAGGAGATCTACACCTTCACCACGGCGGATGCCGGGGATGACGATGCTGCGGATTCCGACGCCGACCCGGCGACGGGTCTGACCACCACGATCGTGCTCGGCGAGGACAACACGCGCCTCACGCTCGAGTATCCCTGGGGAGAGGTCCGGGCGACGGAGGGCATCGACCCGACGTGGGATGCCGGCGTGATCGTGCGGGACGCGCCGGTGGATCCGGTGGACCCTGTGGATCCGGTGGATCCTGTGGATCCTGTGGATCCGGTAGACCCTGTGGATCCCGTGGACCCGACGGACCCGACGGATCCCGTGGACCCGGTTGATCCGGTCGACCCGACGGACCCGACGGACCCGACGGACCCGACCGACCCGGTGGATCCCGTGGACCCGACGGATCCCGTGGACCCGACGGATCCCGTGGACCCGACGGATCCTGTGGACCCGATGGAGCCTGTCGACCCGACCGATCCGGTGAATCCGGTCGACCCGACGGACCCGGTGGACCCGACCGACCCGGTCGAGCCGGTCGACCCGACGAACCCCGTGGAGCCCGTCGACCCGGTGAACCCGGGGCCGACGGACCCGACCGTTCCGGTGACGCCTGAGCAACCCGCACCGGTGACGCCCGGCAACGGCGGGATCGACCCCGCTCACCCGGGTACGCCGGGTGTGAACGAGCTGCCGCGCACCGGCGGTTCGCTCCCGCTGGGCCTGGCCGCGACTGCGCTCGTGCTGCTGTTCGCGGGTGGAGCGGTCCTGTTCTGGCGGCGCCGCAGGGCCTGACGTGCAGACGAACGGGACGGCGCGAACGCGCCGTCCCGTTCTGGCCGGTCTTCAGTCCCCCTCCGTCCGGAAGCCGGCCGCCTTGTGCGTCCCATCGCAGAACGGCTTGATCGCCGACAGCCCGCACCGGCACAGGGCGACCGTGCGGCGGTTGCGCTGCACGGGCTCACCGTCCGGCGTGCGCAGGTCGACGTCTCCGCGCACGAGCAGCGGACCGTCCGGATACGGCGTGATGGTCGCGCGCTCGCCGGTCATGAGCTCGCCCCCGATCGCAGCGAGGATTCGCCGCGTGACCAGGCATCCAGCATGTGCCGACCGACCCAGCCGTCGACGGTCAGGCAGGCCGCGGCCCCGAACATGATGTCCGCCAGCAGGTCGGGGCGGTCCTCGGCGAGAGCGCCGGCGAGGTCTCGGGCGGCGATCTGCTCGTGGACGGCATCCGCTTCGACGTGCTCGTCGAAATAGTCGGTGACGTCGTCTCCGAAGCCGAGCCGGCGCAGACCGTCGGCATACAGGCGGTTCGGGATCGACGACGTCATCTCGAACGCGGCGAGGTGGCCGACGATCGCTCCGAGCAGGCGCCGGTTGAGCCCGAACATCGACATCATGTTGTGCGAGGCGAGGGTGATCGCGGGAACGTCGTCGACGTAGGTCCCGTAGGTGTCGTCGAGTCCTGCCCCGCGCAGGGATGCCGCGAAGATCGCCGCGTGGACGCGATCCGGTCGTCCACCGCCGTATTCGTCGGCCTGGATCTCGACCAGCGCGGCTTTCGCCCGCCCCGGCAGGCGGGGGATCGCCCACGAGTGGGGATCGGCTTCCCGCAGCGTGTACACGGAGCGCTGGATGAGGAATTCCCTGGCCTGCTCCGACGTCGCCGTTCTCGCGAGGTGGCGAGACAGGCTCGGTCCGGAGTCCGCCGCGGTCAGAGCGAACAGCGACCGGGCGACGGCGTCGGCGGTGCGCGCTGGTAGGTCGGGTTGCGGAACCTGTGCGCGCAGCGCCTGCTCGAAGCGCTCCTCCAGCATCCGTCGCGTCGCGATCAGCTCCGGATCCCACTCCTTGTCCGGCGAGAACGACTCGATCGAGCCGTAGGAGGAGGCGTACAGGGCGAAGAGGGCGAGCTGGATGTCGTCGTCGTGGACGATATCCGGGGTCTGCGCGAGCGCCTGTCCGGCCAGTACGCCGTGGTCGAGGTCGGTGTCTCCACCGCCGAGGTGCTGCAGGACGGCTTCGCCGAGCGGGCCGCGTCCGGAGAACGGGAGGTGGACGACGGGGGCGACAGCAGCGAGCGTCACGATGATCTCCGATCCTGGTGCGATCGGCGCGACCCGATCCTGGTGTCTCCGCAGTCTGTCGCTCGGGGCGCAAGGCGGGAACGGCCTTGACCGGCGGCCGGGGGACAGGGTACGAACCGAGCTCCGCGTGGGGCCGGCATCGTCGTTGGGGGCCGACGTGCAGACAAGCGGCCTAGACTGAGGGCGTGGTTCGACTGTTGTTCATCGGAGGCCTGCTGGCCCTCGTCTTCTGGGTGTTCAGCATCGTCGACTGCGCAGTGCAGCCGGCGACGCGACATCGTGGCGTGTCCAAGGGCGTCTGGATCGCGATCGTGGTCCTGATTCCCGTCATCGGCGGCATCCTCTGGTTCACGATCGGCCGCTACCGCGCCGGTGGTAAGGGAGTGGCACGTTCGGTCGCACCGGATGACGACCCCGAGTTCCTGCGCAGCATCAGCAAGACCGAGCAGGACGACCGCATCCGCCGTCTTGAGGAAGAACTCGCCCGCCTGGACGACGAGAACGACGGCCCGGCGGAACCACGGTCGTGACGGCCTCCCCGGCCACGAATGCCGCGGCGTCCCTGATCGCCTCGCTCATCGCACACGGCGTGCGCGATGTCGTGCTCTCACCGGGGTCGCGATCGCAGGCGCTCGCGCTCGCCGCGACGCACTTCGCCCGGCAGGGTTCGCTGCGCGTGCACGTGCGGATCGACGAGCGGGTCGCGGGCTTCACTGCCCTGGGTATCGCCCGTGAGCAGCGGGCGCCGGTGGCGATCGTCTGCACGTCCGGAACCGCGGTGGCGAATCTGCTGCCCGCTGCGATGGAGGCGTTCCACGCCGGAGTGCCCCTGCTGCTGCTGACCGCCGACCGTCCGCCGGAGCTGCGAGGAGTCGGCGCGAATCAGGCGACCGTCCAGCCCGGGCTGTTCACACCGTTCGCGCGACTCAGTCTCGATGCACCGGTGCCGGGCGACGACGACGCGTTCGACTGGGCGGCGCTCGGCGAGCGGGCCGTATCGGTCGCGCTCGGTGCCGTCGACGATCCCACCCGGCCGACCGCGGCACCGATCATGGGCGTCGCAGGTCCGGTTCATCTGAACCTCCCGTCCCGAGAGCCGCTGTCGGCGGCTCTCGCATCGTCCGTGACGGCGACGCCGGGGCCGGCCCCCAGCACGGCCCCGATGCCGCCGCTCGCAGTGCACCACGGGCCACGGACACTGGTCGTCGCCGGCGCCGATGCGGGTCAGGACGCCGAGGCCGCAGCGCACGCCGGAGACTGGCCGCTCGTCGCGGAGATCGTCAGCGGTGCGCGCTTCGGACGAAATCTCGTGCACGGGTATCGTGCACTCCTGCGCGATCCGCAGCTCGGGGGCCGCATCCAGCGCGTGATCGTGTTCGGGCATCCGACGCTCAGCCGCGAGGTGACCGCCCTGCTGCGCCGCGCCGACGTCGACGTCGTGGCGGTGCGATCCGGCGGCGAGGCGCTGAATCTCAACGGGCGGACGACCTCCGCGGCATCCGTCGTCGTGGCAGAAGGCGACACGGACCGGTCGTGGCTCGGTGCGTGGCGGGCGGCGTCGGCCGCGGCATCCGTCGACCTGTCCGATCCGGCGCCGGACACCGACGGCCTGCTCTCCGCCGATGCGGCGATCAGACGCGATGCGGTCAGCGCCGAACTCGCCGCCGTCCGCCGACCCTTGGACAGGGCGCTGCTCGCCGATGCCGTCTGGCGGGCGACCTGGCCGCACGACCGGCTCGTGTTCGGTTCCTCCAGGCTCGTCCGCGTCGCGGACGCGGTGCTGCCGGGCAAGAAGGTCCCGGTGCACGCCAACCGTGGTCTCGCCGGCATCGACGGCACGATCGCCACAGCCATGGGCATCGCGATCGCGAGCCGGGCCGCCGGCGCTGCGGGCGTCACCCGTGTGCTGCTCGGCGACCTCACGCTGCTGCATGACGTCGGTTCGCTCCTGCTCCCGCCGGACGAGCCCGAACCGCGCCTGCAGGTGATCGTCGGCAATGACCGCGGGGGGACGATCTTCGATTCGCTCGAGGTCGCATCCGAGGCCCGGGGGGAGGACCTCGACCGCGCTTTCTACACCCCGCACACGGTCGGGATCGAGCACCTGGCGCGCGCGTACGGCTGGGAGTATCAGCGGGTCACGACCCGGTCGGCGCTCGATCAGGCGCTCACGACTCCGGCCGGTGGGCGCCAGCTCATCGAAGTCCCGCTCGAGCGCTGACCGCGCCCGAGTCCCCGCGCGAACCAGGGCATCCGGCATGATGGGCGCATGAGCACACACGGCTGGCACGCCGACGCATCCGAGGCCCTGCGCGTGAGCGAGGGGTTCCGCCTGGCGGATGTCGACCCGCACGGCACCCCGGGATACGACGGCGACAAGCTTCGCGGCCATCAGGATCTCGCCACGCGCGTGCACGACCTGGACGAACTGCAGGAACGGCTGTGGGCCGCGAGCCGTGCCGGAAAGACGCAGGATGCCGTGCTGCTCGTGCTGCAGGCGATGGATTCCGCGGGCAAGGGCGGTATCGTCCGGCACGTGGTCGGCGGTGTCGACCCGCAGGGCATCGAGCTCGCCGCGTTCAAGGCGCCCACCGAGGAGGAGCGCGCGCAGGACTTCCTCTGGCGGGTCGAGAAGCGACTGCCCTCGCCCGGCTACATCGGCGTCTTCGACCGCTCGCACTACGAGGACGTCCTGATCGGGAAGGTTCGATCCCTCGCGGATGCCGCGGAGATCGAGCGACGCTACGACGCGATCAACGAGTTCGAGGCGCGGGTCGCGGCATCCGGAACCCGGATCGTCAAGGTCATGCTGCACATCTCGCCGGATGAGCAGAAGGAGCGGCTCATGGAGCGGCTCGATCGCCCGGACAAGCACTGGAAGTACAACCCCGGCGACGTCGACGAGCGGATGCTGTGGCCCGCGTACATGGACGCCTACCAGACCGTGTTCGACCGGACGTCGACGGATGCCGCGCCCTGGCACGTCGTGCCGGCGAACCGCAAGTGGTACGCGCGTCTCGCCGTGCAGGAGCTGCTGCTCGCCGCGCTGCAGGACATCGACCCGCAGTGGCCGGCGGCGGACTTCGACGTCGCCGCGGAGAAGGCGCGCCTCGCCGCGAGCTGAGCGCGCCCCTGTCGCCGGGGAGGTGCCGCGTGTGGTCGCCTCGGGGCGTGCGATGCGGCCATATGGGTCCCCTGGTGGTGGGCGGGGGCGGTGTCCTGCCGGGGAGGTGTCGCGTCTGGCCGCCTCGGCGCTCGCGATGCGACCAGAAGCGCCCTCTGCAAGAAGCCGGAAGCGCCCCTACGCCAGCGCGTCGACCAGCGGGCGGAACTTCACGCGCGTCTCGAGCAGCTCCGTCTCCGGATCGCTGCCGGCGACGATTCCCGCGCCGGCGTACGCGGTGACGGCGATCGGGGCATCCGCTGAGGCATCCGCGTCGAACTGGGCGCAGCGCAGGGCGATGGCCCACTCGCCGTTGCCCTCGGCATCCACCCATCCGACCGGGCCGGCGTAGCGGCCCCGATCGAACGGCTCGAGCTCCCGGATCGCGGCGATCGCGGCCTCCGTCGGGGTGCCGGCCACCGCGGCGGTCGGATGCAGCGCGCCGACCAGATCCAGTGCGGACTCCCCGTCGGCCAGCTCGCCCTCGACGTCGGTCGCGAGGTGGAACAGGTTCGGGAGCTTCAGCAGGAAAGGCTGCTCGCTCGCCGCCATTGCGCGCACGTGCGGGCGCAACGACACCAGCAGGCTCTGCACGGCGTACTGGTGCTCGTCGAGATCTTTCGTGCTGGAGGCGAGGGATGCCGAGGCGACCGTGTCGGCATCCGGGTCCGCACCGCGTCCGATCGTTCCGGCGAGGACGCGCGCGGTCACGCTGCCGTGCTGTGCGGTGACGAGGGTCTCCGGGCTCGCGCCGATCAGCCCGTCGACGGCGAAGGTCCAGGTGTCGGGGTATCCGGTCGAGAGGGCGCGGACCAGGCGACGCAGGTCGGAGCCGGCCGGGATCGTCCCGGCGAGATCGCGCGCGAGGACGACCTTGCTGAGCTCCCCGGCGGCGATGCGGTCGAGGGCCGCCTCGACCGACGCCTGGTACCCCTCCGGCGTCTGCGCGCCGGGACCGACGGTACCTGCCCAGTGCGGTCCGTACTCGCTCTCGGCGAGCGGGGCGTCGGCGCTGATGCGGGTGATCCAGCTGCGTCCGTGGCGCTTGCCCACGATGATCGACGGCACGATCAGGATGCTGTCGACGGCCGAATCCTCGTCGAACGTGAGAGTGCCGAACGCCACGAGTCCCGACCCGGGGAGGTTCACGGTGTCGTCGATGTCGGCATCCGCGCAGAGGGCGCGCCAGGCTTCCGAGGCGATCGCAGCACGGGACGGACCGACGCCGGCGGGGACGCGGATCACGGCGGCGACACCGGATCCTGCCGCGACGAATCCGTCGCCGCGACGCAGCCAGGCGAGGGGGGCGGCGGGGTCGGCATGGGCCAGCAGATCTTCGACGGGTTCGATCTCGCGGGTCTGCACGACCAGGCTGTTGCTCACCCTTCCAGGATATGACTGCCCCGGACCGATCGGCCGTCCTCGCTCAACGAAAGGGACCGGCCGCATAGGCTGGCACGATGAGCGACCGCCCCGCACCCGGCACCGAGATGATCTTCCAGTGGCGCAAGTGGGACGGCTCGCCGCACTGGCGTCACGAGTGCGTCTACCTCGGATCGGATGCCTGGGGCGACTGGGTCGGTCAGCCGGTGGGGTTCCACAGCGTCCGCCCCGGCGCCGCGTTCGATGCGGACGTCCCGAACGTCACGCTGATCCCGGCCGTCGACCATGTCGGTCAGCGCAACAAGGTCACGCTGATCCCCGCCGCCGCGGAGTACGCGTTGACCGTGAACCGTGATCATCCGCGGGACCTCCGCATCTACATCGACATCGCCTGGGATGTCCGCTGGGAGAGTCCGCTGCTGGCCACCGGCATCGACATGGACCTCGACGTCATCCGCCGCACGAATGACGAGGGCACGTACGTCGACGACCGCGACGAGTGGGCCGAGCACAGCGCCAGGTACGGATACCCGGCCGACGTCATGGAGCTTCTGGAGGCGCTGACCCTCGACCTCGAGGACCGCGTGCGTCGTCAGGTCGCGCCGTTCGACGACGCCACAGGGGATGCCTGGCTCGACCGCCTCGTGGCGCTCGGCCTCGATCGTCCCCTCGCTCGTTGAGCGGGCGGGTTGCCTAGACTGGAGCCTGTGACTGAGCCCAATCGCGCCGATCTCGGCAAGGACCCATCGCGCGTCAGCGGCATGTTCGATCAGGTCGCGGCGGGTTACGACCGCACCAACATCGTGATGACGTTCGGCAACGACGCATTGTGGCGGGCGGCATCCACCCGTGCGGTCGGCCCGAAGCCGGGCGAGCGCATCCTCGACCTCGGGGCCGGAACGGCTTCTTCTTCGGCATCCCTCGCCCGCAGCGGAGCCGAGGTCGTCGCGGCCGACTTCTCGCCGGGGATGCTGGCGGAGGGCCGCCGTCGCCACGGCCACCTCCCGAACCTGTCGTTCGTCGAGGCCGACGCCACGAATCTGCCGTTCGAGGACGCCGAGTTCGACGCCGTCACGATGTCCTACAGCCTGCGCAACGTCCAGGATCCGAAGAAGGCGATCCGCGAACTCTACCGGGTGACCAAGCCCGGCGGCCGACTGCTCATCAACGAGTTCTCGACGCCGCCGAACCCGCTGTTCCGCGTGCTCTACCGGTTCTACAACGCGCAGATCCTGCCGCGCGTGGCGCGCCTGGCCGGGACGAACAGCGAGGCCTACGACTACCTGAACGAGTCGATCCGCGACTGGCCTGATCAGAAGGCGCTCGCCGCCTGGATCCGCGAGGCCGGCTGGATCGACGTCGCCCACCGCGATCTCAGCCTCGGCATCGTCGCGCTGCACCGCGCGACCAAGCCGAAGGCCGCGGCACCCGAATCCGCGCCGAAGCCTGCACCGAGGGCGAAGCGCGCGACCAAGCCGAAGACCCGCGCCGCGGCCGCGTCGACCCAACCGGCCTCCGAAACGGACTGACCGATCGACACGGACGGTACGGGTAGGCTGAGAACGTGACTTCGAGCCCCACCGCTCCGGGTTCGCGCCTGGCGAGCCGACTCGGTTTCAGCGACCGTGTCTTCATCGGCCCTGCCGCCCGACGCGTGGCGCGGGAGATCGAAGACGGCCTCGAACTGGTCGAAGAAGGACTCGCGGTCGACCTCCGGGTCGCGGATTCCGTGGCGGATGCCGCGAGCCGCTACCTCCTCGAAGCGGGCGGCAAGCGGGTGCGCCCGGTGCTGACGCTGCTGACCGCCCAGCTCGGCGACGGCAACACCACTGCGGTCATCGACATCGCCAAGGCGCTGGAGATGACGCACCTCGGCTCGCTGTACCACGACGACGTCATGGACGGCGCCGACCGCCGCCGCGGGGTGCCAGCCGCGCACGCGGTGTGGGGCAACAGCGTGGCGATCCTCACCGGAGACATCCTGTTCTCCCGTGCCAGCCAGCTCATGTCGCGGTACGGCGACCGCGCCATCCGCCTCCAGGCCGACACGTTCGAGCGCCTGGTTCTCGGCCAGCTGCACGAGACCGTCGGCGCACAGCCGGGCGATGACCCGATCGAGTTCTACATCCAGGTCCTGGCAGACAAGACCGGATCCCTCATCGCCGCCGCGACGCAGGCCGGCGCGCTGTTCGCCAACGCCCCGGAGGAGTACCACGAGCCGCTGCGCGTCTACGGCGAGAAGGTCGGAGTGGCCTTCCAGCTCATCGACGACGTGATCGACCTGTCGGCCAAGCCGGAGGACACCGGCAAGGTGCCGGGCACCGACCTCCGCGCAGGCGTTCCCACGATGCCGTACCTCCTCCTCAAGGCGAGGGCGGATGCCGAGGCGCAGGCCCTCGCGGCCCGCATCGATGACGGCGTCGCCCGCATCGCCGAGGGCGCCGACCCGAGCATCCTGGATCAGCCGTTGGCCGAGCTGCGCGACCATGCCGTCACGCAGCAGACTCTCGAACTCGCCCGCACGTGGACGAACGACGCGATCGCCGTGCTCGCTCCGCTCCCGAAGGGCACCGTGCGCGAGGCGCTGACGCGCTTCGCCGATACCCTCGCCGACCGCAGCAGCTGACGCTCGCCGGTCGCCGCAGCATCCGAAAGGGAAACATGACCAAGCTCAGGCTGGCCATCGTCGGGGCAGGCCCGGCAGGCATCTACGCTGCTGACATCCTGCTCAAGACCGAGCGCTCCTTCGACGTGTCGATCGATCTGTTCGAGCAGCTCCCCGCGCCGTACGGACTGGTCCGGTACGGCGTCGCGCCGGATCATCCGCGCATCAAGGGCGTCATCAACGCGCTGCGGGATGTGCTCGACCGAGGCGACATCCGCATCTTCGGCAATGTCCGCTTCGGTGAGGACATCACCATGGCCGATCTCAAGAAGCACTACAACGCGGTGATCTTCGCCACCGGCGCGATCCGCGACACGAGCCTGGACATCCCCGGCGTCGATGCGGAGGGCTCCTTCGGCGCCGCCGACTTCGTCAGCTGGTTCGACGGGCACCCCGACGTCCCGCGCGACTGGACGCTGGACGCCTCATCGGTCGCGGTGCTCGGCAACGGCAACGTCGCGCTCGACGTGGCGCGCATCCTCGCCAAGCACGCCGAGGATCTGCTGCCGACCGAGATCCCGGACAACGTCCACGCCGGTCTCGAGGCATCGAAGGTCACCGACGTGCACGTGTTCGGTCGTCGAGGCCCTGCCCAGGTGAAGTTCACCCCGCTCGAGCTGCGCGAGCTCGGCGAGCTGCGCGACGTCGACATGGTCGTGTACGACGAGGACTTCGACTACGACGAGGCCTCCAAGGCGGCCGTCGCCAGCAACAAGCAGGTCAAGGTCATCGATCGCGTCCTGCAGCAGTGGCGCACCCGCCCCGGCGCGAACAACGCCGGCGGCGAGGCATCCCGTCGCCTGCACCTGCACTTCTGGGCGCGCCCGGTGGAGATCAAGAAGGACGCCTCGGGCCGCGTCGCTGCGATCGTCTACGAGCGCACCCAGCCGGACGGTTCCGGCGGAGTCCAGGGCACGGGCGAGATGCGCGAGATCGCGATCGGTCAGCTGTACCGCGCGATCGGCTACTTCGGGTCGCCGCTGAAGGATGTGCCGTTCGACAAGAAGCACGGCGTGATCCCGAACCACGAGGGTCAGGTGCTCGCGAAGGACTCGAACGAGCGCGTCCCCGGCGTCTACGCGACCGGATGGATCAAGCGCGGACCGGTGGGCTTGATCGGGCACACGAAGTCCGACGCCATGGAGACCGTGCAGCACCTCGTGAACGACCAGGGTTCGTGGTGGCAGCCGGAGGATCCGTCCGAGGAGGCGATCCCGGCGCTGCTCGCGTCGCGGAATGTCACCTGGACCGATCTGGACGGCTGGCACCGCCTCGACCAGCACGAGATCGCGCTGGGCGCCCCGCATGATCGCGCCCGCATCAAGGTCGTGGACCGCGACGAGATGGTGCAGATCTCCCGGGACTGAGCCGTCGGCCCGATGGGTACTCTGGGCACATGACCGACTGGGCCCCCGACATCCTCGGTGACGAGTTCGAGCAGCTGACGCTGCCGCTCGGGTCGGATGCCGAGGGCGACGTCGTCGCGACGCTCGTGCGCGCGCTGCCCAAGGCTCCGGAGGAGCCGAGCGGGTGGGACCGGTTCGTGCGCCGGTTGCGCGGTCAGCCGGTCACCGCACCCGCTCCCGATCTCGCCGATGTCGACGTGCTGTATGTGCACGGCTGGTCGGACTACTTCTTCCAGAAGCGCCTGGCGCGGTTCTGGACGGCACGCGGCGCGCGCTTCTTCGCGCTGGATCTGCGCAAGTACGGTCGGAGCCTGCGCGACGGGCAGACCCCCGGTTACATCGCCGACCTCGCGACCTACGACGAGGACATCGCGGCGGCTCTGGACGCGATGGCGGATGCTGCGGCATCCGGGCGTCGCCTTCTCCTGCTCGGGCACTCCACCGGCGGGCTGATCCTGAGCCTGTGGGCGTCCCGCAATCCGGGGCGCGCGGCTGCAGTGATCCTCAATTCGCCGTGGCTGGAGTTCCAGCTCGGGTCGGTCAGGCAGGCGATCGCGCCGGTGGTCGGCTGGGGCGCACGGGTGCGGCCTCTGGATGCCGTGCCCCAGGTGGATCTCGGCTTCTACACGCGGGCGCAGGCGGAGGCAGCGGATCCCGATGATCCGGTGGAGGTGAATCTCGCGTGGCGCCCGGAGCAGACGATGCCGGTGCACACGGGGTGGCTGCATGCGATCCTCGCCGGGCACGCGAAGGTCGCCGCAGGTCTCTCGATCGATGCCCCCGTGTGCGTTCTGCTCTCGGCACGGACGACCGTGCCGACGCGATGGTCGGAGGATCTGACGCGTGCCGACAGCGTGCTCGTCGTCGATGACATCGCCAGGGCCGCGCTGAAGCTCGGGCCGTCTGTGACGGTCGAGCGGATCGACGGGGCCCTGCACGACGTGTTCCTATCCCGGCATGAGGCGCGCGAGGACGCCTATCGCCGGTTGGACCGGTGGGTCACGGGGTGGGTGGCGTCCGTCCGATGACTCGGCCGCCCGAGGCCCTCCGGCCCGGACGAATCACGGATGCTGTGACGAATCACGGTTCGATCCGGTGAATCCGTTCGTGATTCGTCACCGGGTCCGTGAATCGTCACCGACCACTCGCCCTGCACAGCTTCGAGTCCCGGGCAGGTTGTCCACAATCGACGCTCTCGGCACCTGGCTGAAGAGCCGATGTCGCAAGGTGGTCCGCATGCTCTCTGCAAAAGACACCATCACGCGGCTCGGCGGAATCGCCCGCGGCTCCACTCTGCAGACGCTCGGTTTCACCCGCCAGGCGCTCGCCCGAGAGACGAGTCGCGGAGCGATCCAGCGCATCCGAAACGGCGTCTTCGCGACGACGGCCCTGAACGACGACGTGAGAACGGCGATCGAGCACGGGGGAACCCTCACCTGCGCCAGCCTCCTGCGCAACAAGCACATCTGGGTGCTTCCGGCACCCGATGGACTCCATGTCTGGATGCCGTCGAAGAGGCATCCCCTCAAGCACCCCTCCTGCAGCTGCGTCTCGCATTACTTCGGTGGCACTGCGCCGCTCGGAACGGCGTCGACCGAGACGGCGCTGCTGCATCTGCGTCGGTGCGCGGGAGACGAGGCGTTCTTCGCCGCCTACGAATCCGCGTGGAAGCAGGGACTTCTCCCGCGTGCGGCCCGCGCACGCATCCGTGTGGCGTTGCCGCGAACGGCTCGTTGGCTGATCGACATCGCGCGAGCTGATGCCGACAGCGGTTTGGAGTCCCTGATGCGATTGCGGTTGCATCTGCTCGGCATCCGGCTCGACTGCCAGGTGGACATCGGCGGCGTCGGCAGAGTCGATTTCGTCGTCGCCGGCCGACTGATCATCGAGGCGGACGGTGACGAGAACCATGGGTCGTCGACGAAACGGCATGCCGATCGGGTGCGGGATGCCGCGGCATCCGATCTCGGATACGAGACGCTTCGCTTCGACTACGCCCAGATCGTCCACGACTGGCCGAAGGTCCAGGCGGCGATCATCGCGGCACTCCGCCGGCTGCGGGTCATCCGGTGACGAATCACGGATGCTGTGACGAATCACGGTTCGATCCGGTGAATCCGTTCGTGATTCGTCACCGGGTCCGTGAAACGTCATCGACGACGCGCGCTCACAACCCGTGGATCGCTCGGCTGGCGTGCTCCGCGGCATCCGCGTCGCCCGTCGTCAGGGCTTCGCGAAGGGCGGCGTGACGGGCCAGCGCGACGTCCTTCTCGTCCGGCACCAGTTCCCGGAGGTTGCGGGCGAGTGCCATGCTGACCTCGCGCAGCAGGCTGTGCTGCAGCGCGTTGCCGCCGAACTCCGACAGCCGGCTGAACAGAGCCTTGCGCGCGACCGAGTACCGAAGGGGATCATCGATGCTCTCGTCCAACGCATCGACGAGCGCTGCCGCCTCGTCGCGCTCGGCGTCGTTCATCCGCTCCGCGGCGAGGCGGGCGACGAAGCCGCCCTGAAACGCTGCGAACTCCCGCGAGTCGGCGACGATCTGGTCGGTGACGGGCGCCACCTCGGTGTACCGGCTGGGGTACATCGTGACCAGCCCGATCCGCTCCAGGCGCTGCAACGCCTCGCGGATCGGCATCCTCGACACGTGCATCTGCACCGCGAGCTCGGCATCTCTGATCCGCTCGCGAGGCGCAAGATCGCCGTTCACGATCGCAGTGCCGAGATGCTGGAAGATCTCCTCCGCCAGCAGCTTCTTCGTTCGTCCGATCCGTCGCGAATCCCCAGTCATCGACTTGCCCCCAAGTACGTCGCTTCCCCAGCCCCTGCGGTGCGGCCGGGGTGTAACTACATCACGAACGGGGACGGGATGCCAACCCGGGATGTGCTGTGGCCGGCGGTCGCAGTGCGCCGACCGGCCACAGGAGGTGCCGGCCCGGCGCACTGCCGGAAGCCCCTCTCGTTCCCCACCGGAGAAGCCTTCTGACCCCCCGATCAGAAGAGGCACCGCCTACCAGCTTCTCGGATCTCGACCCGTATATCAGTATGGGATTCCTGGGTCCGATCAATCCGCGTCAGGTGTGACCCGACCGGCGCCGGCGCAGTCCCTGGAAAGGACGAACGCCGGCATCCGTCGGGATGCCGGCGTCCGGATGCTTCAGCGGTAGTTGATGAACTGCAGGTCGACGTCGAGGTCCGAGCCCTTGAGCAGCGCGATCACGGACTGCAGGTCGTCGCGGCTCTTGGACTGCACGCGCAGTTCGTCGCCCTGGATCTGGCTCTTCACGCCCTTCGGGCCCTCGTCGCGGATGATCTTGCTGATCTTCTTCGCGTTCTCGGAGGAGATGCCGTCCTTGAGCGACGAGACGATGCGGTACTCCTTGCCGCTCGCGAACGGCTCGCCGGCGTCGAGGCTCTTCAGCGAGATGCCGCGCTTGATGAGCTTGGATTGGAAGACGTCCAGCACGGCCTTCGCGCGCTCTTCGGAGTTGGCCTTGATGAGGATCTGCTCGCCGCTCCACGCGATCGAGGCGTCGGTGCCCTTGAAGTCGTAGCGCTGCTCGACCTCCTTGCGGGCCTGGTTCAGAGCGTTCTCGGCCTCCTGGTGGTCGACCTTGGAGACGATGTCAAAAGAGCTGTCAGCCATACAGGAAGTGTAGCGAGCCTGTCGATCCGACGAACTCTTGGAAACGCTTCCAGCCCGGAAACACTCGGCTGGGTACGGTCCCAGGCGGATCGGAGGCGATCGGTCGTTGCAAGAACGGCCGATTTCGTTGCATACTGTAAGCGCTTGCAGTCCTGCAGGCCATCAGCACTCAGAGAGGCACACACCAATGAAGGTGAACAAGAGGGGCATCGTCGCCTTCGGCGCGATCGCTATGGTTTCCACGCTGACGCTGGCCGGTTGCGCGACCGGCAGCACCCCGGAAGAAGGCTCTGGCGAAGAGAGCACCGGAACTCTGACGGTCTGGGTGGATGCCGAGCGCGTCGACGCCCTGGCCGGAGCGGCCGAGGCGTACGAGGAGAAGACCGGCGTCAAGGTCGAGATCGTCTCCAAGGACGTCGACACCATCAAGGACGACTTCATCCAGCAGGTTCCGACCGGCAAGGGCCCCGACATCACGATGGGCGCGCACGACTGGCTCGGCGAGCTCTCCACCAACGGCGCCGTGGCCCCGCTCGAGCTCGGCGACTCCGCCGAGGACTACCTCCCGGTCGCCCTGCAGGCCTCCACCTACGAAGGCACCACCTACATGCTCCCGTACGCGGTCGAGAACATCGCGATCCTGCGCAACGCGGACCTCGTGCCAGAGGCGGCGACCAGTTGGGACGACATGCTCGCCAAGGGCAAGTTCGTCGTGGAGCAGGGTGCCGAGGGCAACCCGTACCACCTGTACCCGTACCAGACCGCGTTCGGCGCTCCGGTGTTCGGCACCGACGAGTCGGGCAGCTACGACCCGACCGACCTGCAGCTCGGCAGCGAGGGCGGCTTCGCCTTCGCCACGTGGCTCGGCGCGCAGGGTGCGGCCGGCAACTTCAACACCGACATCGACGGTGAGATCGCCAAGCAGCAGTTCCTCGACGGCACCGCAGCCTTCTGGCTGACCGGTCCGTGGAACGTCGGTGCAGCCGAGGACGGCGGCATCAACGTGGCGATCGACCCGATCCCCAGCCCGACCGCTGAGGTGGCATCGCCGTTCGCCGGCGTGAAGGGCTTCTTCGTCAGCGCCGAGTCGAAGAACAAGGTCGCAGCGAACGACTTCCTGGTGAACTACATCGGCACCGAGGACGTCCAGCTCGAGCTGTTCGAGACCGGCAACATCCTCCCGGCTCTGACGGCAGCAGCGGATGCCGCGGCATCCGACCCGATCATCGCCGGTTTCCAGACCGTCGGCGAGGACGCCGTCCCGATGCCCGCCATCCCGGCCATGGGCTCGGTGTGGGAGTACTGGGGTGTCGCAGAAGCAGCGATCATCAACGGCGAGGACCCGACCGCGACGTGGCAGAAGCTCGTCGACGACGTCACCGCCGCCATCAAGTAACGAAGTGCAATCCCGTCGGGGCGGACCACGCGTCCGCCCCGACGGCTTCACCACGGGGAAGACATGACTGACACCGTCGAGGTCGACGAGGCGGCAACGCCGCCGACAAAACGCCAGCGCCAGGCCGCGCAGATCGCCGAGGCCGCATCCGGAAGCATCGGCTGGATGCTGTTGAAGATCCTGCTGCTCGCGATCGTGGACGCCGTCGCGCTGTACGCCGTCTTCGTGCTCTTCACGCACCAGGAGTGGCTGGTGCTCGCCATCGTCGTCGCTGTCACGGTGCTGGTCAACTACATCTACTTCTCGCGCAAGCGGGTCCCGGCGAAGTACCTCACGCCGGGCATCATCTTCCTGGTCGTGTTCCAGGTGTTCACACTGCTGTACACCGGGTACATCGGGTTCACCAACTACGGCACAGGGCACAACGGCAACAAGGACCAGGCGATCTCGTCCCTGCTGGCCTCCGCGCAGGAGCGCGTCGAGGACTCGCCCACCTACCCGGTCACGGTCGTCGAGCAGTTCGGCGCCCTCGGTCTGCTGGTCACCGACCCCGAGAGCGGAGACGCCTCGGTCGGCACGGCGGAGCAGCCCCTTCAAGAGGTCGACGCGACCATGGAGGGCGACAAGGCCGTCGCGGTCGACGGCTGGACCACGCTGACGTTCGCGGATGTGCTGTCGCGCTCCGAGCAGATCGAGCAGCTGTCGGTGCAGTTCAGCGACGACCCCAACGACGGTGCGATCCGCACACCCGACGGGCAGAGCGGCTACCTGTACATCTCGACCCTCGAATACGACGAGGCCTCCGATGCGATCGTCGACACGCAGACCGGCGAGGTCTACTCCGACATCGGCACCGGCGCCTTCACCGCCGAGGACGGCACCGAGCTGCTGCCCGGCTGGCAGATCACGGTCGGCTTCGACAACTTCGTCCGCGCCGTCACCGACGAGGCGATCCGCGGACCGCTCATCTCGGTCACGATCTGGACGTTCGCGTTCGCGCTGATCTCGGTGGCGACGACGTTCTTCCTCGGCCTGCTGCTCGCTCTGGTGTTCAACAACACCCGGATGCGGTTCCGCAACGGCTACCGGATCATCCTGATCCTGCCGTACGCGTTCCCCGCGTTCCTGTCGGCGCTGGTGTGGGCCGGCATGATGAACGAGAGCTTCGGCTTCATCAACCAGGTGCTGCTCGGCGGCGCCGAGATCCCGTGGCTGACGGATCCGACGCTCGCCAAGGTGTCGGTGCTGCTGGTGAACCTCTGGCTCGGCTTCCCCTACATGTTCCTGGTGTGCATGGGGGCGCTGCAGGGCATCCCCGAGGACGTCAACGAAGCCGCCGTGATGGACGGCGCGAATCCGTGGCAGGTCTTCCGCCGCATCAAGCTGCCGCTGCTGCTCGTGACGGTGGCGCCGCTGCTGATCTCGTCGTTCGCGTTCAACTTCAACAACTTCAACCTCATCTACATGCTCACCAACGGCGGGCCGCGCTTCAGCGACGTGTCGATCCCGGTCGGGCACACCGACATCCTGATCTCGATGGTCTACAAGGTGGCCTTCACCGGGCAGACGCGCGACTACGGCCTCGCGTCGGCGTTCACCATCCTGATCTTCATCGTGGTGGCGACGATCTCGATCGTCAGCTTCCGCAAGACCAAGGCACTCGAGGAGCTGAACTGAGATGAGCACTGACATCGCCTCGCGTCGCCGGCGGAGCTTCGGAGCCTGGTTCGCGGACACCGGATGGCGCCACGTCGTGGCCATCGTGGTGAGTGCGTTCGCCCTGTTCCCGCTGCTGTACGTGTTCTCGGCATCCCTGAACCCGAACGGCACCCTGACCGGTTCCAACCAGCTGTTCTCCGCGATCGGCATCGACAGCTACGTGCGCATCCTGACGGATCCGCAGAACCCGTACCCGCAGTGGTTCATGAACACCCTGCTCGTCGCGGTCGTCACCGGTCTCGTCACCGTCTTCATCGGTGCGTGCGCCGCATATGCCTTCTCGCGCATGCGCTTCGCCGGACGACGGGTCGGGCTCGTCACCATCGTCGTCGTGCAGATGTTCCCGCAGCTGCTCGCCGTGGTCGCGATCTTCCTGCTGATGTCGACGCTGGGGGACTGGTTCCCCGCGATCGGCCTCAACACGCACACGGGCCTGATCCTCGTGTACCTCGGCGGCGCGCTCGGAGTGAACACCTACCTCATGTACGGGTTCTTCAACACGATCCCCAAGGAGCTCGACGAGGCGGCCCGCATCGACGGCGCCGGTCACGCCCGTATCTTCTTCACGATGATCCTGCCCCTGGTGGCGCCCATCCTCGCCGTCGTCGCTCTGCTGTCGTTCATCGGAACCGTCAACGAGTACGTGATCGCGAGCGTCATCCTGATCGATCCAGAGCAGCAGACGCTGGTCGTCGGTCTCACTAAACTCGTCTCGAACCCGCGATACGCGGACTGGTCGGCTTTCTCGGCAGGTGCGGTCATGGCCGCGATCCCGGTGATGGTCCTGTTCCTGTTCCTGCAGAAGTACATCGTGGGCGGTCTGACCGCCGGAGCCACGAAGGGCTGAGTATGCTGCCGCACCACGACGGGTCCCCGCTGTTCGTCTCGAACGATGCTCCGGTGCTCGGAGAGGTGGTGACGGTCCGGCTGCGGGTTCCGGTCGGACTCGGCCCGCTGGATGCTGTGCGCACCCGCTCCAATCCCGACCACGAGCCGGAGTGGACGGATGCCGTCAGGCTCGGCGTCTCGGACGGCTGGGAGTGGTGGGAGGCGCCGATCACGGTGCGCAACCCGCGGCACGGGTACCGCTTCGTGCTGCTGCATGCCGACGGCGGCATCCAGTGGCTCAACCAGACGGGCCTGCATCGGATCGAAACGCGTGACGACGACGACTTCGCCCTCGTCGCGCATCCCGCGCCGCCGGCGTGGCTGCACGAGAGCGTCATGTATCAGGTGTTCCCCGACCGGTTCGCCCGGTCGGCGCAGGCCGATGAGCACGAGGCGCCAGACTGGGCGATCCCGGCATCCTGGGATGATCCGGTCGACCCGGTGTCGCCGGGCCGCGGCGGCCAGTTCTACGGCGGAGACCTCCCGGGGATCACCGAGCGACTCGATCACCTGGTGTCGCTGGGGGTGAACCTGCTGTACCTCACGCCGATCTTCCCTGCGGCGTCGAACCACCGCTACGACGCGTCCAGCTTCGACCGGATCGACCCGCTGCTGGGCGGCGAAGCCGCCTACATCGAGCTGATCGAAGCCGCGCACGCCCGCGGCATCCGTGTCATCGGCGATCTCACCAGCAACCATTCCGGCGACCGGCACGAGTGGTTCCGGGCGGCGTACGGACACCCCGGCGCGCCCGAGCAGGAATACTACTACTTCACGGATGCCGAGAACACCGCCTACGAGTCCTGGTTGGGGCACAGCTCGCTGCCGAAGTTCGACTGGTCCAGTCCGGAGCTGCGCGAGCGGTTCGTGACGGGTGAGGACTCGATCGTCGCGAAGTGGCTGAAGCCGCCGTTCGGGATCGACGGCTGGCGCATCGACGTGGCGAACATGACGGGTCGCCTCGGCGCTGTCGACCTGAACGCCGAGGTGCGCGGGCTCTTCGCCGAGACCGTGCGACGCGTGAATCCCGATGCGATCCTGCTGGGCGAGTCGACGAACGACGCCGCGAGCGATCTGCAGGGCGATGGATGGCACGGGGCGATGACCTACCCGTCGTTCACACGTCCGCTGTGGGGCTGGCTGAGCGCTCCGTCCGGTATTCCCTATGCGGAATGGGATGGCACGGTCACGACCGAACCCTGGTTCTTCACGCAGCCGTTGGGCGGGATTCCGCGGTACACGGCGCGTGATTTCGTGGATGCCGCGACGCGGTTCACTGCGGGGATGCCGTGGCGGGTGCGGCTGGGGAACATGCAGCCGCTCGATACCCACGACACGGCGCGGTTCGCCACGAACGCGGCGCCCGGAACCGTGCCGGTCGCGGTGGGCTTGTCGATGACGCTCCCAGGCGTCCCGGTGGTGTTCGCCGGCGACGAGTTCGGGCTCACGGGTGCGGATGGCGAATCGAGCCGCACGCCGATGCCATGGGGGAGCGAGAGCGATCCGGTCGTCGCCGAGCGCCTCGAGCTGTACCGGTCGCTCGTCGCGCTGCGTCGAGAGCACCCCGTGCTCGCGACCGGCGGTCTGCGGTGGCTGTACGTCGACGACGAGACGATCGTGTTCGTGCGGGAGTCGGCGGAGGAATCCGTGCTCGTTCTCGCCACGCGCGGGGGAGCGGATGTCGAGCTCCCCACCGGTGCTGTCGTCGTCGCCGGCGCCGAGGCGCTGTTCGGCGACGCGACACTGGCCTCGGCATCCGACGGTGCGCTGCTGCTGGCCGTCGACGGCCCGGCCTTCGCCGCGTGGAGTCTTCCGGGCGTGCGGGTGCCGTAACCCTGCCGAACCCGGACCCGCGGGTTCGGCATGTCCGACCAGGCGCGGCTACAGGTGCGATGACCCGCATGAACCCGGACACCCCGGTATGGCATGTCCGGGTTGCGGCGGGTGGATGCCGGGAGCACCCGCACGAACCCGGACACGCACCGCACGCACCGCACGCACCGCACGTACCGCACGCACCGGGCGCACGGCGTTTCACCCCACCAGCCGGACGGGCCAGTCGTACTCTCAGCACATGGCGGCACGCGTGGGAGGGCGCAACCGGGCGATCAGCTGGATCGTCGGTCTTCTGTGCGCCGGCGTCGTCGCCGCGCTGCTGTGGTTCGCGGTCCCCGCAGGGCCCGCAGTGATCGAGATGGTCGGCAGCAGCCTGCGCCAGCTCGCGCCCTGACCTGTCGACACGTCGGCACGCCTCCCGGAGCGCCTGGGCGAGCGGCGATACCCTCGCAGTGCACATATCCGACGAGAGGCGCCCCCATGAGTGACCCCGAGGTTCCCCAGCCCGAGAAGCCGACTGACGTGAACGACGTCGTCGACAGCGCCAAGGCCGGTCTCGAAGAGGCTGCCGCGGCCGGTGCCGACGTCCCCGCTGCGACGAACGAGCCCGCCGACTCCGCCGAATCCGAGCCCGCCGAAGACGCACCCGCCGCCGACGCAGAAGCCCCCGCCGTCGACCCCGACCTCGCCGCCTTCGAAGAGATGGAGCAGGCGCACCCGGGGACGTTCACGAGCCTCCCCGAAGGCACCCCGGCAGCCCCCGACGGCATCGCCGGCGGCGAGGCGCCGACGGTCGCGACTCCGACCCCGGCCGACGACAACGACGCCAACGCCAACGACGACGACCTCAAGGCCGCCGAGATCGCCGCGGCCGCTGCCGCCGGGGCGGCCATCAACGAGCGTTCGAACATCGTCGCCGAGGAGCCCACGTCGGTCACCTCCGTCTACGACGAGCCGAGGGATGCCGAGACGCACGTCCTGCCATCAGAGCCGGTCGTCGCCGCTGCCGCCGCTCCGGCCGCCATGCAGCCGATCTTCGTCCAGGCCCCGGAGCCGCCCCGTGACCGCGGCAACCGCGGAACCGCCGGACTCATCGGCCTGCTCGCCACGCTCGTGTTCGCGGTGCTGTACCTCGGCGTCGTGCTCGCGGTCGGCGCGATCAACGGCGACGTCATCGCGGAGGAGATCGGCGACGCCGCGCTCGCGCCGCTGACGACATGGGGCTTCTGGACGCCGGTCGTCATCTTCTTCATCTCGTTCTGGCTGCTGGGCGCGATCATCAACCGCGGACGCTGGGGCCTGTGGGTCATCTTCGGCCTGCTGGTCGGTGTCGCGACCTACTTCGGCTTCATCCTCGGTCAGCTGTTCGAGGCGCCGTTCTGGATGATCACGGCCGCTCAGGGCGCCGAGCTCGTCAACGAGCAGCTGTTCTCGCCGCTCGCGATCGCGGCCTTCGTCCTCGGACGCGAGCTCACCATCTGGTTCGGCGCGTGGGTGGCCCGCAGCGGCGCCCGCAAGTCCGAGCTCAATGCCGAGGCTCAGCGCGAGTACGAGCGCACGCTCGAGGCCGGCCCGACACTTCCGAGGTAAGTCACGAACATCTCCACGCCGAACCCCCGCGGGCCCGAGTCCGCGGGGGTTTCGGCTGTCCTGGCGCTGGTGCTCTCGACGATCAGCTTCTTCGCGCTGGCGATCGTCGGTCTCGGGGCGGTGAGCTTCGCGATGGATGCCGACATCATCGACGTTCCAGGGCTCGGCCAGGGGCCTGGCGTGATCGGGATGGCAACCGCCGTCGCCGTGTTCGCCGGCGTCGAATGGGCGGCGGTGCGCCTGGCTCGCCCGGTCTATCGATCGGTGTGGGTGACGTCCCTGATGACGGCCCTCGCGCACCTGCTCGTCGTGGCGATCGGTGCACTCATCGCAACCGGTGACCCCGTGAAAGCGCTGGCCGCCGCGGGAGACCTCGTCACGGGCGGGGCGAGCCTGGTCATCCTGCTGGCCGCGGCGATCGCCGCGTGGGGCGGCGTGGCACTGCGGCGGACGCGTGCTCAGCATCCGACCTGGCCGTGGGAGCGCGACGACGAGTAGTCGCCGTACGACGGGAATCACCCGATTCCCTCCGCGATCGCCGTACCCTGTAATCGTGGAGCGCTCACTGGAGACGCAGGTCGACCAGGCCGTCGAGGCCTGGCTGCGCTGGGTGCCGCGCTGGGAGCCGGCCACCCACCGCGGACGCGTCGCGCCCTGCCGGCGCTGCCTCGGTTCGCCGATCCTGTCCGCGGTCGGCATCGGCGGCAATGTGCCGCACGGCGTGCAGCACGGACTCTCCACCCGCATCAAGACGATCGTCGACCATGCGGTCGCCGACTACACGGCCCACAACCTGCCGATGCTGCAGCGCGAGCTCGACCAGCAGGCGGCCCGCAACCGCGCCCGCAGCTACCGGCCCAGCGAGGACCTCGCGCCGGAATTCGAGGGGATGCCGCTGGATCCCGAACCCGTGCCAGGGGCGCCGTTCCTGTTCACGATCGCCGGGATGGCCGATGAGGAGAGCTCCGAGCTGCCTCCGCTTCCGCCGCTGAGCGACGAGGCCAAGGCCGCGCTGCGTCAGGAGGTCACCCTCGCCGACGAGTACGCCAACATGGTGGGGCGGGAGATCTGCGGCATCCTGCTCCGGCACCGGCTGTCGGTGCAGGCGGCCATCTCGCAGTACGTCGAACCGCAGATCGAGGCGATGCTCGAAGAGCTCACCCGGTCGCTGGACGCCCCGTTCGACCCCGACGCCGGGTAGCACCCATTTGACCCGGTATGTGACGCGGCATTACACTTGATCAGGTGTGTGCACGTCTCGGCGTGCCTGCACACGGGCGCCGGTCCGATACCGGTCTGCCCCCACGGCATACCCATCACGCAAAAAGCACGTCGATTCCGGCGTGCTGGTGGGTCTGATGTGAATCCATCGCGCTGTCACCGTGCAGCACAACTAGGAGAGAACGTGCCAACCATTCAGCAGTTGGTTCGCAAGGGTCGCTCGCCCAAGGTCACCAAGACCAAGGCGCCCGCCCTGAAGTCGAACCCGCAGCAGGCCGGGGTATGCACCCGCGTCTACACCACCACCCCGAAGAAGCCGAACTCGGCGATGCGCAAGGTCGCTCGTGTGAAGCTCCGCAACGGCACCGAGGTCACCGCGTACATCCCCGGTGAGGGCCACAACCTGCAGGAGCACTCCCTCGTGCTCGTCCGCGGCGGTCGCGTCAAGGACCTCCCCGGTGTGCGTTACAAGATCGTCCGCGGCGCCCTGGACACCCAGGCAGTCAAGAACCGTAAGCAGGCTCGTTCCCGCTACGGCGCGAAGAAGGGTTGAGTTAGATGCCTCGTAAGGGACCAGCCCCCAAGCGCCCCGTCGTCAACGACCCGGTATACGGCGCTCCGATCGTCACGTCGCTCGTGAACAAGATCCTCGTCGACGGCAAGAAGTCGCTCGCCGAGTCGATCGTGTACGGCGCCCTCGCCGGCGTCCACGCCAAGAACGGCGAGGACGCTGTCGCCACTCTCAAGAAGGCGCTCGACAACGTGCGCCCCACCCTCGAGGTCCGCAGCCGCCGCGTCGGTGGCTCGACCTACCAGGTTCCGGTCGAGGTCAAGCCGCACCGCGCGAACACCCTCGCGCTGCGCTGGCTCGTCAGCTACGCGAAGGGTCGTCGTGAGAAGACGATGACCGAGCGTCTGCAGAACGAGATCCTGGACGCCTCGAACGGTCTCGGTGCCGCGGTCAAGCGCCGTGAGGACACGCACAAGATGGCCGAGTCGAACCGCGCGTTCGCTCACTACCGCTGGTAACAGCCCCGCTCGCCTCCGGCATCCGCGAAAACGGATGCCGGAGGCGGGCACCCTCCCTCTCCTCGCAGAATTCCTGCAAGTCAGAACTGCAAGAAAGATAAGGACACTCCTGTGGCACAAGACGTGCTCACCGACCTGAGCAAGGTCCGCAACATCGGCATCATGGCGCACATCGATGCCGGCAAGACCACCACCACCGAGCGCATCCTGTTCTACACGGGCGTCAACCACAAGCTGGGCGAGACCCACGACGGCGCCTCGACCACCGACTGGATGGAGCAGGAGAAGGAGCGCGGCATCACGATCACGTCTGCCGCCGTGACCTGCTTCTGGAACAACAACCAGATCAACATCATCGACACCCCCGGTCACGTGGACTTCACGGTCGAGGTGGAGCGTTCGCTCCGCGTCCTCGACGGTGCTGTCGCCGTCTTCGACGGCAAGGAGGGCGTCGAGCCCCAGTCCGAGACCGTGTGGCGTCAGGCCGACAAGTACAACGTCCCCCGCATCTGCTTCGTCAACAAGATGGACAAGCTGGGCGCGGACTTCTACTTCACGGTCGACACCATCGTCAACCGCCTCGGCGCGAAGCCGCTGGTCATCCAGCTGCCGATCGGTGCCGAGAACGACTTCGTCGGCGTCATCGACCTGGTCGAGATGCGTGCACTGGTCTGGCCCGGCGATGCCAAGGGTGACGTGACCATGGGCGCCTCGTACGAGATCCAGGAGATCCCGGCAGACCTCAAGGACAAGGCCGACGAGTACCGTCAGACCCTGCTCGAGACCGTCGCCGAGACCGACGACGTGCTGCTGGAGAAGTTCTTCGGTGGCGAGGAGCTCACGGTCGCCGAGATCAAGGGCGCGATCCGCAAGCTCGTGGTCGCCAGCGAGATCTACCCGGTCCTGTGCGGTTCCGCGTTCAAGAACCGTGGCGTTCAGCCGATGCTGGATGCTGTCGTGGACTACCTCCCCAACCCCCTCGACGTCGGTGCCATCGAGGCGCACGACCCGAAGGACGAGGAGAAGATCATCGAGCGTCACCCCGACGCGAAGGACCCGTTCTCGGCCCTCGCGTTCAAGGTCGCCGTGCACCCGTTCTTCGGTCGCCTCACTTACGTGCGCGTCTACTCGGGCCACCTGGACTCCGGCTCCGCGGTCACCAAC
The DNA here is from genome assembly GCF_045181065.1 of Microbacterium sp. M. Lineage (GTDB taxonomy): Bacteria > Actinomycetota > Actinomycetes > Actinomycetales > Microbacteriaceae > Microbacterium. The sequence goes on from NZ_CP173721.1 coordinate 820,518, forward strand.
TCGACCAAGGGCAAGAAGGAGCGCATCGGGAAGATCTTCCAGATGCACGCCAACAAGGAGAACCCGGTCGACTCGCTGACCGCCGGCAACATCTACGCCGTCATCGGCCTGAAGGACACCACCACCGGTGACACCCTGGCCGACATCGCAGCCCCGGTCGTCCTCGAGTCGATGACGTTCCCGGAGCCGGTGATCGAGGTCGCGATCGAGCCGAAGACGAAGGCCGACCAGGAGAAGCTGGGTGTCGCCATCCAGAAGCTCGCTGAAGAGGACCCGACCTTCCGCACGGAGCTCAACCCCGAGACCGGTCAGACGACCATCAAGGGCATGGGCGAGCTGCACCTGGACATCCTCGTCGACCGCATGAAGCGCGAGTTCCGCGTCGAGGCGAACGTCGGCAAGCCCCAGGTGGCGTACCGCGAGACGATCAAGAAGGCCGTCGAGAAGTACGACTACACGCACAAGAAGCAGACCGGTGGTTCGGGTCAGTTCGCGAAGATCCAGTTCTCGATCGAGCCCCTCGACCTCGACGCCGAGAAGACGTACGAGTTCGAGAACAAGGTCACCGGTGGTCGTATCCCGCGCGAGTACATCTCGCCGGTCGACCAGGGCTTCCAGGACGCCATGGCAGCCGGTGCACTCGCCGGTTACCCCATGGTGGGCGTGAAGGCGATCCTGCTCGATGGTGCATCGCACGACGTCGACTCCTCGGAGATGGCGTTCAAGATCGCCGGTTCCATGGGCTTCAAGGAGGCCATGCGCCGCGCGAACCCCGTGCTGCTCGAGCCGCTGATGGCCGTCGAGGTCCGTACTCCTGAGGAGTACATGGGCGACGTCATCGGCGACCTGAACTCGCGTCGTGGTCAGATCCAGTCGATGGAGGATGCCGCGGGCGTGAAGGTCGTGCGTGCTCAGGTTCCGCTGTCCGAGATGTTCGGCTACATCGGCGACCTGCGCTCGAAGACCTCTGGTCGCGCTGTCTACTCGATGGAGTTCCACTCCTACGCCGAGGTCCCGCGGGCCGTGGCGGACGAGATCGTCCAGAAGACCAAGGGCGAATAAGCCCTTGTCCGGGGCGGCTTCGGCCGCCCCGGACAACACACAACTTCATAAAGCTCTCTCTACTAAACTGAGAATCAAACCCCGTAGGGAACCGGTCACAATCCAGTGCCCGACAACCCCTACACGAACGTCCTGAGGAGGACCCAGTGGCCAAGGCCAAGTTCGAGCGGACCAAGCCGCACGTGAACATCGGAACGATCGGTCACGTCGACCACGGCAAGACCACGCTCACCGCAGCGATCTCGAAGGTTCTTGCTGACAAGTACCCGTCGGCGACCAACGTTCAGCGCGACTTCGCGTCGATCGACTCCGCTCCCGAAGAGCGTCAGCGCGGTATCACGATCAACATCTCGCACGTCGAGTACGAGACGCCGAAGCGCCACTACGCGCACGTCGACGCCCCGGGTCACGCTGACTACATCAAGAACATGATCACCGGTGCCGCTCAGATGGACGGCGCGATCCTCGTGGTCGCCGCGACCGACGGTCCGATGGCTCAGACGCGTGAGCACGTTCTGCTCGCCAAGCAGGTCGGCGTGCCGTACCTGCTCGTCGCGCTGAACAAGAGCGACATGGTCGACGACGAGGAGATCCTGGAGCTCGTCGAGCTCGAGGTCTCCGAGCTGCTCGCCTCGCAGGGCTTCGCTGAGGACGCTCCTGTCGTTCGCGTCTCGGGCCTGAAGGCTCTCGAGGGCGACGAGAAGTGGGTCCAGTCGATCCTCGACCTCATGGAGGCCGTCGACGCGAACGTTCCCGACCCGGTGCGCGACAAGGACAAGCCGTTCCTGATGCCCGTCGAGGATGTCTTCACGATCACCGGTCGTGGAACCGTCGTCACGGGTCGCGCCGAGCGTGGCACGCTGGCCATCAACTCCGAGGTCGAGATCGTCGGCATCCGCCCGACGCAGAAGACCACGGTCACGGGTATCGAGATGTTCCACAAGCAGCTCGACGAGGCGTGGGCCGGCGAGAACTGCGGTCTGCTGCTCCGTGGCCTCAAGCGTGAGGACGTCGAGCGCGGCCAGGTCGTCGTCAAGCCGGGTTCGGTTACGCCGCACACCGACTTCGAGGGCACCGCGTACATCCTGTCCAAGGACGAGGGTGGGCGTCACAACCCGTTCTACACGAACTACCGCCCGCAGTTCTACTTCCGTACCACCGACGTCACCGGCGTCATCACGCTGCCCGAGGGCACCGAGATGGTCATGCCCGGCGACACCACCGACATGACGGTCGCGCTGATCCAGCCGATCGCCATGGAAGAGGGCCTCGGCTTCGCCATCCGTGAGGGTGGACGCACCGTGGGTGCCGGTACGGTCACGAAGATCATCAAGTAAGTACTTCTTACTTCTCAGCGGGGTCGGGCCTTCGGGTTCGGCCCCGCTGTCGTTTGCCCGGGGGATTCTCGGGATGCTGTCGATACCCTTGGCTTCCGACCATCAAGGGAGCCCCATGAGCGAGATCTACGTCGGCCCACCGCCGCCGCGCAGTTACGCGCGCCTCTGGGTCTCGACCCTGCTGCTCATCATCTACACGGCGTTCGTGCTGCTGGTGACGATGTGGCCGAGTCCGCAGGACCTGGAGTTCGACAGCATCGCTTCACGCGTGCTGCGTGCGTTGCACAACCTCGGCATCCCCGAGACGTTCGGCTACGACAAGCTCGAGTTCACCGCGAACATCGCCATGTTCGTCCCGCTCGGGTTCCTGCTGGGCCTCGCACTGGCGCGCAAGGCGTGGTGGGTCGCCCTGTTCCTGCTGCCGGCGTTCTCGGCCGGCATCGAGCTCACCCAGGGCTTCGCTCTGGAGAGCCGCGTCTCGACGTTCTACGACGTCATGGCGAACTCGATCGGCGGGTTCCTCGGCCTGCTGCTCGCGATGATCATCCGCGCCATGATCCACGTGCGCGACCGCACGATGATCGAGCGCGAGCTCTGGGAGCGCCGCCGCGCGGCCGCCGAGCTGCAGCGTCAGAACGCGGCGCGCGCCGCGGCACGCAAGCCGCAGCCGGCCCAGGCGTGGTCTGCCCAGCCGGAGCCGGTCTACGTCGAGCCCGACCCTGTGACGCGGGTGCTGGATGCCGACTTCTGGGCTTCGCCGGATGCCCCGACGCAGCGGATCTCGGTGTGAATGAAGTACCGGGCTCGCGGCAGGAGCCCGGAGGCATCGTCCACTTCGCCTTGGTGCTCGCCAGGAGATCCGAGAGCCGCAGACGAGCTTGACGAATACTCGAAGGGAACGTCAGGTCAGACTGCGTCCTTGAGGTGGGCTTTGTGCAGTAGCGAAAGCAATGGGAAGTCGCTTCCGTTGACAGCCAAGTTCTCGACGAGCAGATACTCCCCGAACTCTCCCACGAGATCTGCCTCTATCTGATCGCCGATCTTAATGGCTTGGAGCATGTCAGATGACAGAAGGCGTGAGTGCACGGGGAGCGCCTTGGCGTACGAATCGCGAACGCACTGCCAGCCGCGCGGTTCCGGGGTGAGGCCGTGATACTCGGCAAGCACTGGCCGCAGGTGGCGTGCCCAGTGGACGCCCGCGATATCGAGGTCCATGTGATGGTCCTCGGGATTGCGGTTGCGCAGTCGCGCCTTCACGACGCCCGCGACCGGGTCAATGATGTCGCTGGCGATGTCGACGAAGGGAAGGTTGCGCCGTTGCGCCTCGCTTGCGAGCGCCCGGTTGTATTGCATCGTCAGGTCAGTTCGTTCCCGCTGCGTCGCGGTGATCGAGGAGCGCTTCTGGACGACCTCGCCGACCAGATCATCGTCAGAGATAGTCGGCAGAGTGGCGCCGGTGATCACGATACGCCGAAAGCCCGCAGCAATAAGCTCATCGACGAACTCAAAGTACGCCTCGACCGACTGCCGCGCCTGAGCCTGCACACGTTCGTCGTACTTTGCGGCCCGATACCAGATGACAAATCCGCAGTCGACCTCTCCGAGATGTATCACGACGATTGCGTCGCGAGGCTTGTCGCTGATCCACTCTCGATAACGCCCGATCGCGTTGGTTTTTGCGTTCGGATTCCGCATCCCAACGGCAGTAGCGCCGCCAACCTCGAGTCCAGTGAGCTCGCCATGCGCAAGCAGCCCGTGCTGGGCGGCCCTCCTGAAGTAGCGGACATGGCTGTCTCCGAGGTAGTAGATCGGAAACGGGGAGGTGGCCGCTGCTGGGCTCATGACGGATCTCCATTCTCAACCGGACGAACATATCACCGCGGGCGGCTTCCACTGTGACCCTGGCGATCCTGTTTCGACCAGGCCGTGAGGTGAGCGCAAAGCGCCGTCCGGTATGCACGTCCGTGCTGCTCGAGGTGACATCGGTAGTGCCGTGTGCGCTGATTGTGGACCTCAGGCTCGAGCAGGCTTCACCCGATCAAACGCGGCAACGCCTTGTCTTGGTCCTGTCAGCGTTGTCTTGGTCATCTCAGCGTTGCGGCGCTACGCGAGGTGCTGCGCCATTGTCGAGCGGGAACTCGTGGGTCCAATCCACGCCGCTCCGACGCGCTGCCGCGGGCGCCCCCGCGAGCAACGAGTGGGCCTCAGTGAAGGGCTTGTTGACGATACTGCGCGCTGCCACTACCGATCCGTTCGGGATTCGTGCCTTGTTGAGTACCACGGCCTGGTCCCCGATCCACACGTGGTCCCCGATGTCGATCCCGACCTCCGGGTTGAGGAGTGATCCCGTTTCCAGATCCCAAAGTCCATGATGACTGGAGCCACGGACAGAGATCCCCGACGCGAAGAGGCAATCGCGACCGATGCTTACGCCAACCTCAGCGGTGAGTGGGCCGATGATATGCATGGCGCCGTTGAAGACGCAGTCGTCGCCGATCTTGACGAACGTGCCGGTTGAGCACCGGCCCGCGTTCGACACGAACGAGATGCGGACGCCGCCGAACTGTACGCGAATCTTCCCGATCGTAATCACACAGTCGATGGCGGAACCAAGGTCCACGACTACGTTGTGATAGCGCGCGCCCTCCGCAAGATGTACTGAGTTGCCGGACGAGCGCGCGTGAAAATTGATGACTACCCCGTCCGGGAGGTCAGAGGAGCTGAGAACGCGGCTTGAGCCGTACCAGATCTCGTTGCGGGAGTAGGGGTCTTCAGTCACTGGAGGCACTTTCGCGATACTAGCGGAGGGCCAGCTGAAGCGATACTTCCTAAGAGCCAGTTCTCGCAACGCTCGACGCGATCACTCGGATCTTGTCGCGGTAGAGTCGAGCTCAGACCGAGCCAAAGGCGACTCTCGCCGGTCACGGCGCATGCTTGACTATGGCAGGATCGATCTGTGAGCACCGAATCCCTACCAGACACTGTCTACGACGCGTGGATCGCGACTCTCGCCAATCTCGTTGCAGTGAGGTCGCCGATGGCAGCGCCGCTCTATCAGCGACTGGTGGCGCGTGACGATTGGCCCGCTCCTCAGCGCGCTAAGTTGCTGTCGCTTGCGTCTTGGCTTGGAGCGAACGCGCTCCCAGGAGACACTCCGACCATCGGGTCGAACGAAATCGCGTTCGGAGTCATGGGGTACCTCACGCCCGATAACAGTCAAACGTCTCGGAACATTGGGGACTGGGTGCAGACGATGTCGCTGATGTCGCACCTCATTCGTCGGCCTGATGTAGAACTCACAGGCCGAGAGGATCTGGTCGGTGCCTTCACGAGCGCCAAGCAGGCAATCCCTCGAGAGAATCAGATCAGCGGGCCGAGCGCACAGGTGCATCTTGTCGAGTTCAACCGAGATGCGACACTCTACGATGCACTGCCAGAGAACACCTGGGCGTTCGTTTTCGGGTGGTTCATGAAGCGTATCTACGGTGCTGGCGAGCAGATTCCACTCCACCCGAATCTCAATCCCGTCTTCATCTCCTTCCACATAAGTCACCCGCGCTTCCTGACCGCGGCGGCGGTTGAGTACCTCAAGGAGCATGCACCTGTTGGATGTCGAGACTGGCACACGGTCCGTTTGCTGACCGATAGAGGGATCCCGGCATACTTCTCTGGCTGTGTCACGACGACGATCGGATCGCTCTTCCCGACGGCCGAACCGAATCCTTCAAATCCCATCGCCTACGTCGACGTCGAGCCGCCTACGGATGCTCAGAATGTCGTTCGGCTCAAGAATCTTGACGACCGTCTGCGGAAGCGTCCGCTCGCGGAATCGCTCACGCAGGCCTATGAGCGGATCGATGCTTACCGGAATGACTACTCTGAGGTAGTGACGGGACGCCTGCACGCATTCCTTCCTGCCGAATCTTGTGGCGTGAAGGTCCAGTGGGAGCCAAGCGATCCGAACGACCGACGATTCGACGGTCTCATCGGAACGGACGCGCCGCCGCGACATGAGATCCGGACTCGCATTTCCGAGATCGTGCGCACCGTGCTCGATGGAATTCTCGCCGGTGCGACTCCCGAAGAGGTTCGGCGCATCCACGCGGCGGAAGTACAGTCCGACCTGGAGATTGCTGCCGCGCGGCTCGCTTCAGATGCAACCCTGACCAGTAGCAAGAACTGAGCGTGAAATAGCATGACAAATCTCGTCTGGCAGTTCCACATCGACACCACACGCGGCTATGACGGTCCCAACCGTAAGAGGATGGCGATGGCATCCGCCGAACTCGCGTCGCTCTACGCGATGGAACACGGTGCTGAATATCAGCTCGCGTCTCACGCACGCTGGTGGGGGAATGGATACCACGGCGGCCCCGCCATCGAACGCTTCCAACTCCTCGACGAGTCGTATGATCACTACGACTACATCTTGTATTTGGACACTGACATCTTGATTGCTCCGACCGCGCCGAGCATCTTCGAGACGTACGCGGGCGCGATCATTGCTGGCAACAATCAGAACCACGCTCAAGATAAGTTGCGTCTCCAAGAAGGGTGGTTGAAGGACGAGTTCCCGAACCCTACCCGCTACCTCAAGAGCTACGTGAACGGCGCAATCATGATGATGTCGCGCGAGTTCCGTCAGTATCTTCGGGGCGTGCTCAGCGTCGAGGACATGCAGGTGGACCGAGGGCGTCATTGGAGCAAGTACGGAAAGATGGTGCGCTGGCCGGTATACGATCAGTCACTTGTTTCGTATTGGGTCGCGATGTCACCTTATTCGCTCAAGCCGATCTCCCGGGACTGGCTGGTCGGTCCCCATTTCTTCAACCATGGCGGGGCCAAGACCGAAGAGAACCTGCGCAAGTACTTCGACCGTTATGCACAGTTGCGCGAGCAATGGAGCATCGACCCACGTGACCTGGTTGACGTCAGCGGGCAGTAAGATCCTCGGCCGGCCTCGGCCGTAACGGAGACGTTAGAAAAGGTGACGGACCGGCACGCGATGGTGCTGAAGAGCCTGTTACCCTGTGGATCACCCGAGGTCGCGACAGTGGTCGTTCTATCTCGGACAACGCAATGTATTGCGTAAGTCTCGGCGCCGTTGCCGCGGATGAAGGTCATGGTTTCGGGCGGCGGCAGCGCCTATATGTTGATCGGAGGGGCCGGAGATCATGATCTTTCGACGCAGTGTCGGGAGCGACATCATCGACCACGACACGGAGAGCGGGCCGTCAAAGCACAACCTCGAGACCGAACTGCGGGGATTGCTGAAGCCTCGAGTGGGCATCACTGGATCGTTGGCTCGAGGCAACTACGGCGATGAACTCTTCGTTCGTGTATATGAACACTGGCTCGGGCAATGGGCAGACTTGACACTCCTCACCGGCATTCATCGGCCCTGGTATTTTCGTGAGATCCGCACCACCCAAGTCGATATCTTGGATGCCGTTATTCTCGGCGGAGGCGACTTGCTGTGCCCGTATCGGGCGCAGATTGATCCCGATTTCATCAATCCCATGTATCTTCGACGCCCCGTGCACGTCGTTGGGATCGGTGTCGAGAACGACCGGCCCGACATTGATTCCTCTGCAGTCGAGCAATGGAACGACTTCCTGACGGACCCGAACGTGCGCTCCATCTCGACCCGGGACCCTAGTTCGGCTCAGTGGATCACGGAGCACATAAATCCTCAGGGGAACGTCGCAACGCACGCCGACCTCGTCTGTGCTCTCCCGCTCCTGCCGGTCGAGCGAGATGAGGGAAAGCCCATCCTCGGTATCGTCACCAGATACATCAGAGATCCGAAGGATTATCGACAACTCGAGGAGATCGCGGCAGCATACATCGCGAAGGGCTGGCGTGTCCGTCACATCATCGGGGGTGTTGAGGACCATGGAAGGCGTGATCTTGAGAATTCGGAGCATCTCAGGGTTGAGGGCAAAGAAGTCTTCCATTCGAATCATCTCGACGACATAACGCGCGCACTTGGCGAATGCTCGCTCCTGCTGAGCATGAAGTTGCACACAACGATCGTCGCGACCATGTACGGTGTGCCGACTGTGTGCGTCCACCCTGTCGCCAAGATCCGCGCGTTCATGGCATCGATCGGACGGGAGGAGCTGGTAGTGGAACCCACCGATCCTCAGCTGCTCAAGGTGCTTGAGGATGGTGTTCCCGACGTTCCCATGGAAAAGGTCAACCAACTTCGCGACCAGGCTGTCGCCTACCTCAAGGATCTCAGCCAGCGGATCTGGGATGACTATCGGAACACGTCGTCGGTCCGCCAGCACATCCTTCCCGAGACGATGACGTGGGCTGACTGACGAGGACGTCACCGCTGGTCGCGTGTGTGGGGCGCACGCCGCTGGTGGATACGATGGTGGTATGGATCTCCTTGTCGTCGGGTCGGGTTTCTTCGGCCTCACTATTGCCGAGCGTGCTGCTGCTGCGGGTCGTAAGGTCACTGTCATCGATCGTCGTCATCACATCGGTGGGAATGCGTACAGTGAGGCGGAGCCGTCGACGGGGATCGAGGTGCACCGGTATGGGGCGCATCTGTTCCACACGTCGAACGCGACGGTGTGGGAGTACGTGAACCGGTTCACGTCGTTCACGGGTTATGTGCACCGGGTGTACACGAATCACAAGAGCGTGGTGTTCCCGATGCCGGTGAATCTGGGCACGATCAATCAGTTCTTCCAGGCGGCGTATTCGCCGGCCGAGGCGCGGGCGCTGGTGCGGGAGCAGGCGGGGGAGTTCGATGCCGCGACGGCGGCGAACTTCGAGGAGAAGGGCATCGCGCTGGTGGGGCGTCCGTTGTTCGAGGCGTTCTTCCGTGATTACACGGCGAAGCAGTGGCAGACGGACCCGCACAAGCTGTCCGGGGACATCATCAGCCGGTTGCCGGTGCGGTACACGTATGACAACCGGTACTTCAATGACACGTGGGAGGGTCTGCCCACGGACGGGTACACGGCGTGGTTGGAGCGGATGGCGGATCACCCGAACATCGAGGTGCGCCTGAATGTGGACTTCTTCGACGAGTCGCAGCCGTTGAACAAGAAGGCGATGGTCGGTCGGGTCCCGATCGTGTACACCGGTCCGGTGGACCGGTATTTCGAGTACACCGAGGGGGCGTTGAGCTGGCGGACGCTGGACTTCGAGGAGGAGGTCCTCGAGATCGGTGATTTCCAGGGCACGAGTGTGATGAACTACCCGGACATGGATGTCCCGTTCACGCGGATCCACGAGTTCAAGCACTTCCACCCGGAGCGCAAGGACATCTTCGCGCAGGACCGTACCGTGATCATGCGGGAGTTCTCCCGGTTCGCGGAGCGCACCGACGAGCCGTACTACCCGGTGAACACCGCGGATGACCGTGCCGGGCTGCTCGCGTACCGTGAGCTCGCGAAGGGCGAGAAGGACGTGTACTTCGGCGGACGCCTGGGGACGTACCAGTACCTCGACATGCACATGGCCATCGGCTCCGCCCTGTCCATGTGGAACAACCAGCTCGCATGATCCGTCCGCTCTGGGGTGGAGCGCATCGAACGAGGAAGAGCGACAAGCAGGCGCTGATCGTGGGCCCATACCGGGTGCACAACTTCGGCGATGACCTGATCGGCGCCGTGATCGCAAAGCACCTGCAGGCGCACGGGTACAGCGTCTCGATTCCCAGGCTCTCTGCGGATAACGCACGCTGGTTGGAAACACAGCACGCGGAGTCCTATGACGGGCTCTTCGAGGCCTCGGATCTGGTCGTACTCGGTGGTGGCGGCATCATGTCGGATACTGCGGGAGCCAAACCTGGGGCTTCCTACCTGGAGATCATCTCGCGGGCTGTAGCCCAGGGGGTGCTGACGACTCAGCCTCTCGTGATCACCGGGGTCGGGGCGGGTCCATGGCTGCGCGACAAGTCGCGTCGTCTGGCGCTCGAGGTGTCGGAGATCGCACATCGTGTCGGTGTTCGGGACCTGGAGTCATACGAGCATTTGAGAGGACTCGGCGTCGACGATAACAAGATCGTCGCAGGGGCTGACCTGGCACTGCTGACCTCGGATTATCTGCGGTTCCGGCGTCGTCGCGCCCGTGGACGAACGATCGGGCTTCAGTTCGACATCTCTCTTTTCGAGGACATGAGGGAGAACCCGAATCTTGATGCGATCCAAGCTGCTGTGGTCGGATTCGCGAATGACAACGTGCGAAACGTCGTGCTGGTCAGCAACGGGCGTCATCGCTCGCAATTGGCCGAAGCCGCTCCGGATTGCGAGCTCTTGCGCTACGCACGGCTGAAGGAATTCTTGCCGAGACTCGCCGGTCTCGACGTGCTCATGACGTCCCACTTGCACCTCGCGATCACCGCTTATTCACAGCGGATTCCGTCTTTCTCACTCTATGTCAGGGAGAAGACACGTCGCTTCTATGAGCAGATCGGCCACCCCGAACGAGCAGTGGATCTGCGAACTGCAACTCTGGAGGACGTGCGGCGCCTGATCGCATCGTTGGAGACCGCGCGGTGGACTCCAGACGATGAGTCGAGGCTTCAAGAACTGAAGACGCAGTCCCGAGAACTGCTTGAACTGATCCCTTGAAGCGTCCCTAGAAAGATTCTCAGCGCGAACGTGGCCGAGATGGCCGCAGCGCCCGCATCACAAGTTGCGCGTCCATTCTGCGGTCGAGCGCGGCCAACGCGTCGACTTCCTCGATGGGCAGGTAAGTGATCTTCTGCTGTGCGCCCTGGAAGACCCCGTGCACGACATCAGCGACGAGGTCGGAGACGTCTGGGGGCAGATCCCTAGATCCCAGATCTCGCATCATCGCCAGATAACTGAGGTAGTAGCCCTTCGCCGAGCGGACGTCATCGAGCCCTGTGATCGTGGAACCGGGACGAATGCGACGCGCGTAGAAGTCCAGCCGGACATGGGCAACATGATCCGCGTGAAGAAGCAAAGAGAACGTGTACGGGTTGTCCTGGTGCACGATGTCCGGAACGAACCTGGTGCCGACATCGCGAACGAACTCAGTACGTGCGAGATACAGCCCCACGTGTGGGCGGTAATCTCGCCGGTGGCGCATATCCGCGAGCATCTGGACGCCGGATCGCACGTCCCGATACTCCTGTGACCGCTGGTAATAGGTCGCGTACCGCTCCCATGTGGAGCTTGCCACTTCACCATCGCGGAACGCGAAGGAGTCGAAGAGCAGGAGATCCAGGCTCGACGAGTCAGCGTGCTCGACCAGCACGGAAAGCATGTCGTCCTGCCAGAAGTCATCGCTGTCGAGGTAGATCACATACCGCCCGGCCGCCTCATCCAAACCTCTGTTGCGTCCGACCGACTGACCGCTGTTGGGCTGCGTGATGATCCGCAGGCGCTCATCCTTCTCTGCGGTGTGCTGAAGGATGCTCGCCGATCCATCCGTCGAGCCATCGTCCACGCAGATGAGTTCCAGCGCGACTCCGGTCTGCGCAAGAACGCTGGACAGGCAATCCTCGAGCCATGCCTCCGAGTTGTAGACCGGAATCACAACGCTCACGTCGGGAGCCTCGACGAGCGGCATAGGTGTCCATGTGCGAACAGGGTGTGGAATCGGAACGCTCTCGCCGTTCGGGGACGGCATCGCAGCGCCTGCAGACGACTTAGCGCGGCGGGGTGAATCGCCGCGAGCCGACTTGAGCATGCGCGGTAGCCAAGTCGCGGCTCGCCCGATTCTGTATGACGGTGATTCCTCAAGGTGTCGCAGGCGCGTCATAGCGGCGTCTCGTTGTCGCCGCGCGATCGCAAGTTCTTCTGCGAAATCCTGCTCGTCGTCCGGGGTCTCGTTGCCAGTCATTTTCCTGCAATCTCACGTGGGTGCACGGACAACGTACAGTACGTCACCTGTTCGGGCGCGCCGGGCCAAACCCGTAAGATCGAGCATATGATTCGCTCGGGGGATGCTGCGACTGCGCGGCGTTGGCACACTAACGACTTCCTGGTCCGGCTCGCGAACGGCGAGGAACCGACGTCGGCAGTCGAAGAGATCCCGGCATGGGCCTCGACCGAGACAACGTCAAGTACGGGGGCATCCTTTGGGGTCCCTTCCCTCGCGCTCGTCGCCAGCGACGCACCACGGCACGAACGGCTGTCCGTCTTGCGCAACGACGCGTGGGAAGATCGCACGCTCGAAGTATTCGGCGCCAGAACCCGCTCGCAGTGGGCGCTCGACCTCCTCGTGGGTAGGGCCACACAATTCGGTCACGACTGGGCATCATTGCGCTCCGCGGCTCTGGACGGCACAACGACCGATGGCAAGCGTCGATCGCCCCTCGACGCTATCTCGCTCAATAAATTGTTCGCGATCGTCGACACGCTCCATGAACGCGGGATCGATCGCGAGGCCGAGACAGCGCTTCTTCGCGTGATCGCCGAGCGGTTCGTCAATGGGGAATCCTTGGGCAAGGGACACCAGAGCTCCTTGGCCGTGCTTCTTATTCAGAACGGCCTGATCGATCAAGCACGGTCGGCATCGACGTTGTTCGAGAAGGACACATGGCTGACGCATGCTGTGTCCGTGCAGTTGGAGCACCCTGACGTAGGGGGCTCAGTCGAGGCGATGTTGGCCCGCATGAACGAGCCCTATCGCCGGTTGGCCATCGAAAGTGTCGAGCTGGTCGGCGCTGAGCCGTCCTTCTCGGGTCTTCGGGCGACGGCTCAGCATCAGGCGACAGACGGGGCCCTGGTCAGCGTTGCGGTGATCTACGAACGCGCCGACGACGCACTGCTCACTTCTGTGCGGTCGATTCTGGCGCAGACGTATCAGAACTGGGAGCTGCTGTTGGTAGGCGCCGCGCAGAGCGCCGCGCTCAAGAAGCTCGCCGCATCGGATGCCCGAATTCGGCTGATCTCCGTCGACGGAAAGGCCGTTGACGCACGTGACCTGCGTAACGAGGCGCTCCGGTCTGCGAAGGGTGAGTTCTTCACACTGCAGGGCGCCGCTTCGTGGGCTCATCCCCACCGACTCGAGACTCAGGTCCACGATCTGGTGGCAAACCCGTCGCGACTCGCGAATACGGTGCACGCGCTCACGGTTTCGGCGCGATTCGATGTCATCACCGCTGCGGGCGCCACGTTGAACGTATCCGACTCGACGCTCCTGTTCCATCGGAGCACCGCGCTGGACGTGATCGGCTACTTCGACACTTTCAGCTCGATCATCGACATCGAATACCGAATGAGACTCGAAGCGGCCAGCAAGACCAAGGTCGAAGCACTCGTCCCGGGTGCCCCGTTGGTTCTGGATCTCGAATCGGATGTGAGCGAGACAGCCCCGGGGGTGTGGCAACCTGCTGCGAAGCTTGCTGCTCTTTCGTCCACGCAGCACCGTGCAAAGCTCATCGAGACCGGAGAGCTGGACCCGCATGTGGAGCTCGCAGAGGCGGGAGCAGGAAGCTCGTTGCCCAGGCCGGCAGGCGATTCAAACACCGAGTTCGACATCATTGTGGTGCTGGACGGACGGGAACTCTCGAGTCGTCGAAACTTTCTGCGCACTGTTGTGGCGGAATTGCGTGCCGCACGCGAAGCGGGGAAGCGCGTCGCCCTGGTGCAGTCGTACTCGATGCTTGGGCCACGGGCGAACGCGAAGTTCCCGACCGACCTGCAGGGCCTGATCAACCGGGGTGAGGTCACGCTTCTCGCTGACGGCGCCGAAGTCCATGCTGACGCAGTTATCGTGCGCCACGCCGGCGCCGCGCAAGGTAACCCCGCGGAGGCCCGAACCATTGCCGCTAAGCGCGTGGTTGTCGTCGAGGACGCGCGTGCCGGAGATGAGCGAGGCCGTACGATCGCCAGTTCGGACGTCATCGAAACTGTCAGCGCATGGTTCGGCAAAGCGCCGGAGTGGGCGATTGCGCTCCCGGAGATGCCAGACGCCGCGATCACCGCAGTGGCTTTCGACACGCCTGGTGCCCGGTTGATGATCTCCGATTCTTCGCCCGATCGGATCCGACGCGTCCGGTTGATCAACGGCGAGACGATCGTCACGTTCACGCCGATCGTCGTCGCGCCAGAGCTGGTCGCGACAGCCGACCCGTCCGGCGAGTTGGCGGCCGGTGAATGGAAGGTCGTCCTCGACGTCGACGCCGGGGGCGGGAACCTGGTCGAGCAGCCTTGTCCGGTCTCGCCGGACGTCATCATGTGGAACAGCCAGGACAACATGGCAGTTCGGGTCGCCAAGGGCGGGGCGCTTCGGCTGCTTCCTGACCGTTCTTCCGACGAAACTTTGAGCAGCAGCGACTTCAGCCGGAAGTATCTGACCGCGTCGGTGGCTGAAGCGAAGGTGGGGGACGGGCGAATCACCCTCACGATAGACGGCAGGACGGCTTCGCCGCTCGCCGATGTCTACGCCCTGCGGGAGGTCGAGGGCGGTGTCGTGCGGCGCCGCGACTTCACCGCGACGTCCGACGCGGCCGGGCAGAAGACCTGGCGCCGTACCTTGGCGAAGTTCGCCGGCTCACGCTGGCGCCTGTTCGGCAGCTTTCAGACCCCGCTTGGGCGAGTGGAATTCCCCCTCGCGCTCGACGCAACCGCAACGACCGCGGGAACTCGGGATTGGCAGCCACAGGTTTTGTCGGGTGGCCGTATTTACATTGCGCCGCCGGTTCCTGGACGAATCGCATCTGTCGGTCAGCGGGTATCGAAGGCGGCTCAGGGAGCTGTCATCGAGCCCGCGTGGAAGGCGCTGCGCACGATCACGCCGCGCGGTGGTGCAAAGGACCGGATCGTGTTCGGGCCGCAGCACGCCACTTCTCGGCTGACGAGCACGCCGACGGTCTCGATGGTCATGCCCGTCTACAACGTCGAGCCCTTCCTTGATGTCGCCATCTCGTCGGTGCTCGACCAGGACTTCTCCGATCTCGAACTGATCATCGTCGACGATGCGTCGACGGACAATGGGCGTGCGATCATCGAGAAGTACTGGAAGAAAGACAAGCGCGTTCGAGTTTTCGGACTTGACCACAACACGCTCGGCGGGGCAGGGATCCCGAGCAATGTCGGAATCCGCGCAGCGCTCGGCACATACGTCGCCTTCGCGGACAGCGACGATCATGTCACCCGTGACGGTCTCGCACTGCTCGTTGCGAGCGCGCAGAGCAACGCCGCGGACCTTGCCATCGGCGACTTCCGCACCTTCACCGCGGACGACGCCACGGGTACGGAGTCATACGACCGGGCAGTCTGGGCCGATCTTCCCGTGGGAGAAGTGATCTCCGCTGCCAGCACTCCCGACCTGTTCCGGCTCTCGCCGGTCCCGTGGCGAAAGCTGTATCGACGCAAGTTCCTGCAGGAGCACGACATCCTGTACCCCGAGGGGGACTACTTCTACGAGGACAACCCGCTGCATTGGTTCGTGCTCTCTCGAGCCGAGCGCGTGGTGTTGTGCGACACCGTCGTGAGCTTCCACCGCATGGAGCGCGAGGGTCAGACGATGAGCGCCCAGACGTACAAGCTCGGCGCGTTCGTGAATCACGCGAACACGACGATGCGGTTCCTGGACGGCGCCAAGGGAACCAATCGCACGGCGCTCTTCGAAGCGTTCATCGGCTACCTCGACCGCACGCATTGGACGGCGACGCGGCAGACCCAGCCGGTTGCATCGGCACTCGTCAAGCGTGGTTTTGGCGAGGTGTATCGGAAGTCGGTCGCGGCTGCTCCCGGCGTGAAGCTGTCGCCGCGCACGAAGACCAAAATGGCCGAAGACCAGGCGGCGTATCCGGACGTCGACCTCACGATCGTCATCCCGGTGTTCAACAACGCTGATCTCGTCGGCGGGACCATCGATTCATTGCTCACACTGCGCGGCATCACTTTCAATGTGCTGCTCGTGGATGACGGGTCGACGGATGACTCGCTGGCTGTCATGCAGGGCTACGAGTCGCGCCACCCCAACGTGCACGTGTTCGCCCAGGGGAACCGTGGCGCCGGCCGTGCACGGAACTCGGTGATCCCTCTCGCGACGGGGCGTTACACCTATTTCCTCGACGCGGACGATCACGTCGATAGCCGATCGCTCGCGGCGGCGGTTCGGCATGCCGATGCCACCACGGCCGATCTCGTCTTCGTGAAGTACCGGATCGACTACGTCGACGAGGGGCGCACCCGGGGCATGTTCGACGCGGACCGCGATCTGTGGAAGCAGGCGGAATCGGCGAAGACCGGACCGGAGAAGGAGAACTTGGCGGTCCGGCTGATCAACTATCCGTGGAACCGGATCATTCGCACGACGCTGCTGCACGATGCGAACATCTTCTTCGGCGCGACTGTCGTCCACAACGACGTCCTGTTCCATTGGCACAGCATTGTGAGCGCGAACGCGATCGAGTTTTTCGACGTTGAGGTCTGCGTTCACAAGAAGTTCGCGGTTCGCCAGCAGGTGACCAACGTGAACGACGGACGGCGCATGGCTGTGCTCGAGGCTTTGCGTGACACTCACTCGCGAATCTCTCACCTCGACCACTACGGTGACGTGCGCGACGAGTGGCAGCAGTTCGCAGCGCACCTGCTGACGTGGGCTCAGGAACGCATTCCTGCCGAGCTGCAGGGTGAGTATGCGCGAAGGCGCGCACTGCTCACCGCCTCGTTCGAACAGGATTGAGACGATTTTGCCCCGGTGCAGAGATGCACCGGGGCAATTCGTTTCTGTGTGAGGCTGAAGGGCCTATCGGGCGCGCAGCCAGCCCTTTGCCCGATGTGCCAAGGGGCGCAGCCCGGGTAGCTTCTGGAGTGCCTGCCTGCCGAGCGGTGCAGCCCAACTCCACAGGCGGATGCCCAACTCCGCCGGCGCAGCGGACGGTCGGGCCGAAGAGCCGGAGTGGGAACGGGCGGCGTAAAAGGAGAACAGTCCCAATAGGATCCGTGCATCGTCCATCGTGGGGGATGGTGAGAGTTCGTGCGCTGGCGTGCCGTTCAGGACGTCGACATACAGGCGCGTGTAGTCACGATCGAGCACCCTTCTGGCGTTCGCGATCGAGGCCGAGGAGAGCTCAAGATATGTCTCTCGCGTGCCGGTCGAGCGGACGATCTGGCGCGCCAAGCCGCTCGCGTCACCCTGGGGGACTGACACGATGCCGTCATTGTCCTGAACAAGAGTGAGCCACGGCAGCTCATACATGAAAACAGGGAGACCACGCGCCTGAGCCTCAGCGATCGTCAACTGGTAGCCCTCGATCAGGCTTGTCGTCACGAACGCATCCGCTGCATCGATCTCGGCCTCGAGTCGAGCACCGCGCAGAGGGCCGATCGCGACGACGGCATCGGCGACGCCGCGTTGTCGTGCTCGGGCGTTGAACTTCCGCGCAGTGACATCATCCCAGTCGGGGCCGATCACGGTGATCGAGAACGACGCGCCCTGTGCGCGCAACTGGGCGCCGACTTCGATCAGCTCGTAGACCTGTTTCGTCCGCTGCTCCAGCCGGCCCCACCACACCAGCCGGATCTTCTCGCCCGGCGCTTGCTTCTCGGGCGCGTGCGACAGGCTGTCGAGTAATAGAGGCGACGGGGGATTCGGCGCGAACGAGACGTGCTCGATTCCGCGAAGCCGGAAATAGGCGGCGTCGAGCGGGGAGAGAACGGTGATGTGCGCGAGCGTTTTGCTGCACGCCTCGATCAGCTCGAGACGATCCGTGCCGTCGAGCACGGGGCGCGCGACGAAGTTGTGAATCCAACCGATGGTCAACGCGCCCTCTGCACGTGCGGCGAGGGCGAATTCCGGCCAGTACTGGGTGTACAAGACCTGGTGATCGATGACCACGTCGATGTCGTGATCTCGGCAGATCGACCGCCACTCCGCGAGTCTGCCGAGCAGATCGCGAGAGGTGAGCTCGACCAAGTCGACTCCCGCCGGAACCGCGTGAGGTTCACTCCCCGCACTCCGCGCGACGACCGTCACGTGATAGCCGGCGTCGGTGAGGTACCGGGCCTGCGATGTCAGGACGGCCGAAACGCCGCCGGTGCGAAGATTCGACGTCGCGAGCAGAACGTTCCGTACAGGCCGCGTGCCCAGCAACGGACGCGGCATGTGGAACTTCAGTGTCTTCAGCGTCACGGGATAGAAGCGTGCCGCTGCGCGGATGATGTCCTCTGCGGGAGCGAGCGACATGAGATGGGCCAGCGCCATGTCGAGCACATCCGCGTCGCTGCGTTCGACGAGTTGGAAGCAGACATAACCGATGATCGACGACCGCGTTGACTCGTATGATGCCCTGAGCAATTCGGCCTCAGTATGCGCGGTCGCGAGGTCGTCGACAGCACCGCGAATGCTGTCGATCGACCGGATCGCTGACGCGTAGAACTCGGCCCGTTCAATCGAGTCCACACGGTGACCGCTGCCGCCGCGCCCGAAATGGTAACGGTAGAGCTTGTCGCCCATGGAGACGTAGCTCATAGCCAGCCCGGCGACGAGGAACATCAACGGAAGATCGTTGATGCGCGGCAACTCGAGGTCCTCGGGCAGCATCGCGTAGGCCGAACGCAGAATGCTCGTGCGAAAGAGATACCGCCAGAGCTGCCCCTGCGCCGGCTTGTCGATCGGGAACAGGCCGCGCAGTACGTCATCACCGCGCAACTCGTCGTGGATTGGCTGCAGACGCCGCTCGTAGGCATTGCCCGTTCGGCCGTCGCCTTCCACGATGGTCACGCCGAAACCGACGAGATCAGCGTCGGCGGATGTGGCGAGACCGAGCGCCGTCTGCGCTGCGCTCGGTACGAGTTCGTCGTCACCGTCCAGGAAGAGGAGGTGCTCGGCGCGTGCGGCGAGCACGCCCGTGCGTCGGGCCTGGAACGCGGAGGCGTTCTTCTCGTGGCGGATGAGGCGGACGCGGTCGTCTCGCGCAACGAAGCGCTCGATGACTGCGTCGGTACCGTCGGTGGATGCATCGTCGACGCAAATGATCTCCACGTCGTCGAGAGTCTGCGCGAGTGCGCTCTCCAGTGCGAGGGCGATCGTCGTCACGTCGTCGAAAACCGGCATCACGATCGATACAAGCGGCGCAGTCATCGCTCTGACTTTACTCGCTCGGGCAGGTCCGACCCGCCAGTAGGCTTGGCGTATGAAGATCGCCATCGCCGGGACCGGATACGTCGGCCTGTCCAATGCCGTCATCCTCGCCCAGCACCACGAGGTGTTCGCCGTCGACATCGACCCAGCGAAGGTCGAACTGCTCAGCCGCCGGGTCTCGCCGATTGCCGATGTCGAGCTCGAGGATTACCTCGCCACACGCGAGCTGGATCTCACGCCGACGCTCGACGTCGAGGAGGCCTACCGTGATGCGGAATTCGTCGTCGTCGCGACGCCGACGAACTACGACGAGGTCACCAACTACTTCGACACGTCATCGGTCGAAGGCGTCATCGAGACCGTTCTCGCGGTGAATCCGGACGCAGCGATCGTGGTCAAGTCCACGGTTCCGGTGGGTTTCACCGCGCGAATGAATGCGGAGTACCCGCGGGCGTCGATCATCTTCTCGCCGGAGTTCCTGCGTGAGGGGCGGGCGCTGCACGACAACCTCTACCCGTCGCGCATCGTCGTGGGCGATCGCGGTCCGATCGGGCAACGTTTCGCTGACCTGCTCCTCGAAGGCGCGATTGCCACAGAGGTCCCCGTGCTGCTCACCGATGCGACGGAGGCAGAGGCGATCAAGCTGTTCGCCAACACCTATCTGGCGCTGCGCGTGGCGTACTTCAACGAACTCGACACGTACGCGGCGGTGCACGGGCTCGACACGAAGCAGATCATCGAGGGAGTGGGCCTGGATCCGCGCATCGGGTCGCACTACAACAATCCATCCTTCGGGTATGGCGGCTACTGCCTGCCGAAGGACACCAAACAATTGTTGGCGAACTACTCCGAAGTACCGCAGAATCTCATCGCGGCGATCGTCGACGCCAACAGGACACGCAAGGACTTCGTCGCAGCTGACATTCTGGCGCGCGAACCCAAGACGGTCGGCGTATACCGCCTGGTCATGAAGTCCGGGTCGGACAACTTCCGTGCCTCATCGATTCAGGGAATCATGAAGCGCATCAAGGCGAAGGGCGTCGAGGTGGTCGTGTACGAGCCCTCGCTCGATGAGGACGAGTTCTTTCACTCTGAGGTCGTCCGCAACCTCGACGAGTTCAAGACCCGCGCCGACGTCATCATCGCGAACCGCTCGACCGATGCGCTCGACGACGTCGCGGACAAGATCTACACCCGCGACATCTACGGTCGCGACTGATCACGTCCGCGGAAGGTGGGTCGGGGCGGTGGGGTATTATCTTCCGATATGCCCGCCACCGTGCGGGCGTATCGTGTGTCAGGGCAGAGAGATAGAGGATTCCCAATGGGAGCGATGGCTGTGCCTCCCGTGACCGCGGGTCTGACAGAGCTGGGGACACGCCCTCCGCTCGGTGCCTACCTCGCCGAGACATGGCGAATGCGGGCGTTCGCGTTGCGACTGGCCGGTAGTCGGATGATTGCCAGCCTTTTGCCGAACCGGCTCGGTGTGCTCTGGATCGTCCTCAAACCGCTGTCGTTGGCGATCATCTACGGCACGATCTTCCACTTCATTCTGTCGGGCGCCGCTCGACCTGCGAACTTCGTGCAGTACCTCATCGTCGGCGTCTTCGTCTTCGAGTTCTTCACCGGGTGCTTTGGTAGCGGATCGAAGTCGATCACGAGCAACGCGAAGCTCGTGCAGAGCTTCGGTTTCCCCCGCATCCTGCTGCCGATCTCGGTTGTTGCTGAGCAAGCGATGCGGATGATCCCGGTCGTGCTGTTGCTGGGCATCCTCTTGCTCATCTTCGGTGAGCCGATCACGTGGTCGTGGCTCCTGATCTTCCCGATCTTCGCGGTCATGGGTGTATTCAATCTCGGTCTTGCTCTTGTCGTCGCCCGGATTTCCGTACGTACGCGGGACATCCAGCAGTTGATTCCGATCATCAACCGCGTGCTCTTCTACGCCAGCGGTATCTTCTTCAACATCGACGGTGCGCTCGCCGACTATCCGACTCTGCTGACGATTGCGCACCTCGTCCCGACGTACGAGTTCATCTCCCTCGCACGAGACGTCTTGCTGGATGGGTTTTCGGCGCCTTTGCTTGCGTGGATCGCGGCTCCGATCTGGGCGCTGGTGATGATCGTCGGCGGGGTCATCTTCTTCTGGCGCGCAGAGGCGAGGTACGGCCTCAGTGAGTGAACTCCTCCTTCCCAGTGCGACGCAAGCCCTCGCTGATGGTGCCCGCCGCCCGATGATCGTCGCCGACAACGTGCACGTGAATTATCGCGTGTACGCGTCGGGAAAGCGGGTGAACGCGAATGAGTCGTCGTTCAGTCTGCGCGCTATCCGAGGCGGTCGCGATCTGCAGACCATCCCCGCGCTGCGCGGCGTGAGCTTCACGGCGAGTGAAGGCGAGTCGATCGGCGTCGTCGGGCACAACGGTTCTGGCAAGTCGACGCTCTTCAAAGCCATGACGGGGCTCATTCCCCCTTCTGAGGGGCACATTCTCGCTCGTGATCGTCCAGTGCTTCTCGGCGTGAACGCGGCTCTGGTGCCGGAGCTCTCGGGCGAGAACAACATTCGGCTCGGTCTCTTGGCCATGGGATTCAGCCCTGAGGAAGCGGCGGCCCAGGTCGATGAGATCGCCGAGTTCGCCGAGCTCAACGACTTCATCTATCACCCCATGCGTACGTACTCGTCCGGTATGGCAGCGCGACTACGGTTTGCAATTGCGTCGGCGAAGGCGCATTCGATCCTGCTCGTCGACGAGGCACTTGCGGTCGGTGATCGTCGTTTCCGCACGAAGAGCGAGAAGCGCATCAATGAACTGCGCGCAAGCGCGGGTCTCGTGATGATCGTCAGCCACTCGGCGGGATCGCTCAGGGAAACCTGTGAGCGCGTGCTCTGGGTGCACAAGGGCGAGCTGATCGCAGACGGTCCCAGCGGGGACGTCATCAAGGAATACCTCGCCTGGACCAAGAAGCCCGGGGCCGGCGCTGTCGGCGCTGCCGCCGCGGCAAAGCCTCAGACGAAGAACTCGCCCGTCTCCGACGAAATCGAGTCTCGGGTCGAGGTCGGCGAACAAGCGCCGATCGCCCCAGCGACGAGCGTGCTGCCGGCGACGGCACTGGCGTCCGCGACCACAGACGAGCCTCGCTCCCTCGCGCGTCGCGAGCGCCATCGTCGAATGGAACAGCGTCAGCGGAAGCGCAGCTTCCTGCTCATGGCGCTCACCGGCGTCGCAATTCTTCTCGCCGTCGCAGCCGGCGCGATCATCGGCACACTCGCGAGCGCTGGTGCCCCGGCCGACACCACACCCTCCCCACAGCCCACGCCCGAACAGACGTCGGCACCCGCCGCGGACCCGGTGATCACGAGTTTCACCGCCAACGCCACCACGGTCGCATGTGAGGCGGACGAAGGCGAAGTGCAGGTGCTGCTGAGCTGGGACATCGAGAACGCGGAGAGCGTCGCCGTCGCCTCGGGCGGTGCCCAGGTCGACGCGATCGACTTCCCGCTGGCCGCAGCGCTGCCGGACAACATCACCGACCGCGCTGTTCCCTTCGACTGCACGCAGGAAGCCGTCGTGTACACGGTCACCGCGGAGAACGAAGACGGCGTCAGGGTCAGCGCTCCCTATATGGTCACACGTGTGCTCCCGCCCGAGCCCGAGGAGCCTGAGGAGCCGAGGGGCGACGGGAACTCGGGCGACGAGGACACGCCTCCGCAGGACCCCGAACCTGCGCCTGGTGCCGACACGGGTGCTGATGCGGGTGCAGAGGCGGACGCAGGTGTTGATGCTGGTGCCGAGGCTGATGCCTCGGGTGCTGGTGCTGAGGCCGATGCGTCGGGCGCCGGGGCAGAAGCTGACGCCTCGGGTGCTGGTGCTGAGGCCGATGCGTCGGGCGCGGGCGCCGCCGCAACCGCTGACGCCACCGGTGAGCCGATACCTGATCCGACGGCCACACCCTGAACATGCGCCGCCGGAACTCCCTCTCGTCCAGAGCGCCGCGCGCCACCCGAACCTTCGTCTCTCTCACCGGCCCCGCGGGCAACATCGGTGATGCTCTCATCCGGCGAGAGACTCTCGCATGGTCGTCGGGCACGAGCGACGAACTCGTCGCCTACGTCGGCGACGCTCCCGATGTCTGGTTGACCCAGCTCGGTCTCCCGAACGACGCCATCGTTCTCCGCTCCAAGAAGTCCGTGCCGCGCTGGCTCTGGTTCATCCTCACCGCGCCGCGGCATCCTGTGCTCGTGTTCGAAGCGGGCGAGATCCCGCTCGACCGGGGCAACGGTCTCAGGGAACTGGTCTTCCTCGCCGAGACGATCATCGTCCGACTCAAGAGGGGCGTCGTCGTCCGCCCACCGCGCGGCATCCGCGCGCCGTCGCAGCCGGCCCTCAGCATCCATCGCCTGGCAGCCCGCCTATCGCAGGTGACGCTGTGGCGAGACGCGACCACACTCGCGACCGCGCGGACGGGACGCCTCGCGCCCGACATCGGATTCTCCGCAGGCGTCCGCCCCGGACGCGCCTGGAACGAGCGCACCGAACTGCTGGTGAGCCTGCGCGGCACGCGCCCCCTGCCGGACGCCGAATGGGTCCGCGCGGTGCGCGAGAGCGCGGAGCGCGCCGGCCTCAGCATCCGCACCGTCGTCCAGGTGAGAGAAGACGAAGACCGGGCCCGCGAACTCGCCGAGCTGCTCGGCGGCGAGTTCGAAGCGTGGGGCCAGACGGATCCGCTCGAGCAGGAGGAGCGCCTCCGTCAGCGCTACGACGCAGCGCGGCTCGTCATCAGCGACCGGATGCACGTGCTCGTGCTCGCGGCGCTCAGCGGTGCTGTACCCATCGAGCTCGTGCCGCAGCCGACGGGCAAGATCACGAAGGCCTTCGCGGCGATCGGACTCGACGGAGTCTCCTTCGACGCCACCACGACCGCTCCGGTGCGTCTGCGTGAAGTGCTCGATGCGACGCCGGAGCGCGCCGCCGAGGTCGCAGAGCGGGTGCGTGCCGCGGAGGCATCGCTCACCGGCATCCAGCAGCAGATCCGCGCCGGAATCCGCAGGACGCGCGCATGACCAGCGCGCGCATCCTCTTCCTCTCGCACAGCCACCCGTTCGGCCCGTTCCGCGTGGGCAGCCATCACTACGCCCGTGTGCTCGCCGAGCGCGGAGCCGATGTCGTGCACCTGAGCACTCCGATCTCGCTCGCCCACCGGGTGACCGGACGCGTCAGCCGGAAGGACCTCGCCGCCGTGCCGCGCGGCCCGCAGCGTGACGCGAGCGGCGTGCGGAACCTCGTCCCGCGCACGATCCTGCCAGCGCCCGTCGGAGCTCCGAAGGTGGCTCGGATGCTGGAACGCGCCGGCATCCCCACCGGATTCGACGTGGTGCTCATCGACCAGCCGCTGCTGTGGGACTCCTCTGTGCGGGCGCTCTCGGACACAGTGGTCTACCGCCCGACCGATCTGTACCCGGACGGGGTCAAGCATCGTCTGCAGCAGCAGATTCTGGATGCCGCCGACGGCGTGATCGCGACCTCCGACGAGGTGCTGCGGGGGCTGGGTGCACTGCGCGTACCTGCGCTGGTGCTGAGCAACGGGGCCGACGTCGCGCGCTTCTCGGCGCCGGTCGCCGACCAGACACGGGATGCGCGCTGCGTCTACGTCGGTGCCCTCGACGACCGGTTCGACTGGGAACGCATCGAAGCGTGGGCGCGTGCTTTCGCCGACGTCGATTTCGTGATCGCCGGCCCAGGGGGTCGCCCGCCGAGCCCGTTGCCGTCGAACGTCGACCCCGTCGGGCCGGTGCCCTACGAGGATGTCCCGGCGCTGCTGCACACAGCGAGGGTCGGGCTCCTGCCGCTCTCCGATCACCCGCTCAACGCCGGTCGCAGCCCGATGAAGCTGTACGAGTACCTCGCGGCCGGGTTGAGCGTCGTCGCGCGCGAGACACCGGGTATCCGTGGACGATCCGACCTGGGCATCGAGGTGTACACCGATGCCGACGACGCGGATGCCGCGCTCGAGCGTGCGCTGCGGCATCCATCGCCGAACGAGGCGGGGGAGTCGGCCGCAGCCGACGCATCGTGGGAGCGCAAGACGGACGCGCTCGAGGAGTTCGTGCGGGCGGTTCGAGGCCGGGCCGAGTAGTCGCGTCAGCCGAGCATCCGCGCGATCGTCTCCGAGACGACCGCGGCCGTGCGACCCCAGTCGTATCCCTCGGGCGGATCGACTCTCCGCTCGGCGGACACGGCTTCGGCAAGCACGCTCGACCACTCCTGCGCGTCGTGCGAAGACGAGACCGCCCACCCTCGTTCACCGACGATCTCCGCAACCGCCTCGCACCCCGCCCAGTACAACACCGGCGCCCCGCACCGGATCGACTCCAGAGCGGGCAGTCCGAACCCTTCCAGCGTCGACGGCATCACCGTCGCTGAAGCACCGCGGTAGAGCTCGGCGAGCCGCTCGTCGTCGACGCCGCTCACCCAGCGCACCCTGGCATCCACGCCGCGCTGCGTCGCGCGAGCGCTCAGCTCGGCGATCTCGCGCTCGGGGACGACGGCCACGAGGCGCACATCGCGTGCCGTGACCAGCGCGTCGAGCACCGTGTCGAGGTTCTTGTGCGCACGGCCGTTGCCGACGAACAGGACATACGGATCGGAGGCGTCCAGGGCATCAGGGCCGGGGCGGAAAGCCTCCGAGCATCCGTTTCCCGCGTTGACGATCTCCACCCTGTCGTCCTTCACCCACTCCCGCAGCGCCCGCGCGGAGGTCTCCGACACGGTGAGCACGACGCCGGCCCTGCGGACCACCGAGTGCACCGGCCCCGCGTAGTAGGCCGCGAACTTCCAGCGGGAAAGCCCCGGCGCCTGCAGCTGGATCAGGTCGTGCAGCGTGAGCAGCTGCCGCCTGGCACGCACGAGCGCTCCGTAGCCAGGCGAGTACACCACGGCATCCTCGGCGGACGCCGCACCAACCGGGCGGAACGCGTCGACCGGGCTGTGCGGCGAGCCGTCGAACCCGAGAGGCTCCCACGGCACGGTCAGTCGGGGGAGGACCTCCGCGGCGTACCGGCCGATGCCGTGCGCGCCGCGGTAGCGGTCGTCGACGAGAACGCGCGTCATGCGCCCGCTCCGTCGACGGATGCCGCGACCCAGGAGCGGATGCGGTCGGCGAAGACCTCTTCCGAGAACAGCATCCCCTGCGTCCGGCAGTCCTCGGCCGAGGCTCCGGATGCCGTCTCCACCGCACTGCGCAGCTCATCGCGCGACCAGTGCTCGACCAGCGCACCGGTGCGGCCGTGCACGATCGTCTCGGCCGTGCCGCCGAGCGCGTTGGCGATGACGGGGCGTCCTGCCGCCATCGCCTCCACCGGGACGATGCCGAAATCCTCCACCGCGGGGAAGACCAGAGCGAGGCAGCGCTGCAGCAGCGCGCGGTACAGCTCCTGACCGGGGGAGCGGACGAAATGGACCCGGCCGGGGGCGCGTTCCTCGGCGAAGGCGCGCAGGCGCTCCTCATCGGGGCCCGCGCCGGCCAGCACCACCGGCACATCGGCGGCGAGGCCGGCCTCGATCGCGAGGTCCAGCCTCTTATAGGGGATGAACCGCGAGAAGCCGAGAAGGAACGTATCGGGCAGTCCGTCCAGAGTCTCCTGGTCGCGCTCGTCCAGCTCCGGCGCACGGAGGAAGCCGACCACGTCGACCGGCGGGTGGATCACCGTGCTCTCGCGACGCCATGCGTCGGCGATGCGCTGCTGGACGAACACGCTGTTCGCGGCGATCGCGACCGGCTCCTGCGCTCGCCGTCGGTCGATCCGCTTCAGGGGAGCCGCGATCGCGCGCGCAGGAAGCGAATTGCCTCGGCCGTCCAGCTCTGGTGTCCAGATGTACCGGGCGGGGGTGTGCGCATAGACGAGCTTGGGTGCATGGCGTGCGGCGCCGCCGAAGCGGGCGTGGTGCGCGAAGAGGTGAGAGCTGGTGAGGATCCACTCGGCATCCACATCAGGAAGAGTCCGCCAGGCGAGGGGCATCAGCGGGAGTGCGGCGGCCTTGTGTCCGCGCAGCGGCGTGCGGGCGAGCCACGTCTCGCCGTTGACCGTGAACCGGCCGTCGCTGTCGTTCCAGAGGCAGTAGCGCGCGGCATCCGGGAAGATCCGCGTCAGCGACTCGAACACGTTCTCGGACCCGCCTCTCGGGGCGAGCCATTCGTGCACCAGCACGCCGCTCACGGCACAGGCCTTGCACGAAGAAGCATGCAACGAGTCTAGGGACGTTCGTCAGAGCACCCGACTCCGTGGTCTGTCAGCTTGATGCCGGTAGGTTTGACGTGACCACCCGGGGGGAAAGGACACGATGGCTCTGCGCTTGACGAAGAAGACCACGATCATCATCGCGAGCGCGGCGGCCGTGCTCCTGGCCGGCGGAAGCATCGCGACGGCCGCTGTGATCATGTCCCAGCAGCCGGAACCTCAGGCGACCGGGACGTCGGATCCGACGCCCGAGCCCGTTGTCACCACCCCGCCGCCCGAGCCGCTGGCCGAGGTGCCCGTCACGAACGTCGCACGCGCATCGATCGACGGCTGGACGCTCGCCGACCGTACCGTGGTCGCCGCGGTTCTTCCGGAGGTCGGCGACGCCGCCACCGGCGCCGTCTCGCTGCGGGTGGATGCTCCGGCCGACGACCCGGACATCATCGCCGCGTCCGCACCCGTCGCCCTCACCCCCGAGACCGAGTACACCCTCACTCTCTCCGCGCGAGTGCTCGCGGAGGAGAAGACCGAGACCGGCGTCCGCCTGGACGTCGCCGGCCAGAGCTTCGTACTTCCCGAGCTGGATGCCGAGTGGGAGACCGTCGAGTTCCCGTTCACCACTCCGGCCGATCAGGCGGCCGAGTCGTCGATCGACATCGCGCTCTCCGGTGCCGTGCGCGGCCTCGGAGTCGATGACGTCTCGATCACGGCGAGCACCGGGGACGAGTTCGTCCCCAACGGGTCGTTCGAGGCCGTGCAGACCCCGACGGGCATCGTCAACGATTCGCTCATCATGACCGACAAGACGGCTGTGCTGGCCGTCTCCCTGCCAGAAGGGCCCGTGCAGTGGAGTGCGGCCTCCACCTCCGGTGGCGACCCGATCACGGGCGAGGTCAGCGTCAGCGGAGCTCTGGCGGCACTGCCGCTGACCGGTGTGACGCAGGGGCACTACAGCGTTGCGATCAGCGATGCGTCCGGCCGGACGATCGAGACGAACGTCGCCGTGGTCGACACCGGCACCTTCCACCTGGCGCAGGACGCGCGCTTCGGAGTCTCCTCTCACGTCGAGAAGGAGCCCTTCGCCGGCACCGGAACCCTTGCCGCCGCTCTCGGCTTCGCCGAGGTGCGCAACGACATCTCCTGGGAGCGCAACGAGAAGACCCGCGGCCAGTACGACTGGGACGAGAACTACGTGCGCGAGTTCTCGCGCATGCATGCCAACGACGTGAAGCTGCTGGGCCTCGTCGTCTACGGCAACCGGCTCTACGGGACCCGGCGCGCGCCCTCCGGCGACGAGTCGATCCAGGCCTACGGCGCCTACGCGAAGGCCGTCGCCGACCGCTTCGACCTGGTCGGCCTCGAGGTACTCAACGAGTTCAACCACCGCGAGACCGATGTCCCCTGCGGGCAGGGGCCCGCGTGCT
Source organism: Microbacterium sp. M (assembly GCF_045181065.1). Classification (GTDB taxonomy): domain Bacteria; phylum Actinomycetota; class Actinomycetes; order Actinomycetales; family Microbacteriaceae; genus Microbacterium. The sequence goes on from NZ_CP173721.1 coordinate 849,608, forward strand.
ACATGCCGATCGCACAGTCCGCCTGGGACCACGTCAAGCCGGCGTACCCGGACCTCCCGATCGTCACGGGCTCGACCGCGCTGTACGACCGCGACTGGTTCGTCGGCTTCTGGCAGGCCGGCGGGATGCCGGTGACCGACGCGGCGAGCTACCACCCCTACGAGTCCTGGATCGATCGCAACGCCGATCTGATCGCAGGCACGGTGCAGCAGTCCTACGCCGACATGAAGGAAGTCACCGGCGAGACGCGGCCGGTGTGGGTCACCGAGATGGGCTTCCCCACGCACCATGACGGCGTCACCGCTCTCGAGCAGGGGCAGATGATGGTGCGCAACGAGACCCTGGCCTTCGCGAACGGCGTCGAGAAGTACTTCTGGTACGACCTCGTCAACGACACCCCCGATCCCGTGGCAGGAGAGGCGAACTTCGGCCTCTACGAGAACGGACCGCGCGCGAACGTCGTCGCGCTGGCACCGAAGCCCGGTGCCTTCGCGCAGGCCCTGATGATCGCGCAGCTCAACGGCAAGGATTTCGCGACCGAGGAGTCCGACGACACGAGCACGGTGGCGGTGTTCGGAACAGGCGCCGGCGAGACCCGCGTCGCGTGGGCGAAGGGCGCCGAGACGCAGCGCGCCTTCGCGTCGGATGTCCCGCTGGCGGTGACCGACATGTCGGGGCGCACCGAACTGGTCCAGCCGGTCGACGGCGAGGTCGCACTGACGCTCGGGGCGTCGCCCGTCTTCATCACGGCGCCGGTGGAGGCTGAGGCTGAGGCGGAGGAGCCCACCGAGAAGGCCACGGACAAGCCGACCGAGAAGCCGACGGAGAAGCCCGAGGACTGAGTCCTCCAGGCATCCTCCAGAGTGGTCGCCGGTAGAATGCTCCGGTTCCCTCCCGTACGAAAGGTAAGTCGTCCATGAGCGCTGAGAGCAGACGAGCGCAACGCAGCGACGAGCAGAGCACCGAGAAGAAGCCGGACAAGGTCGTTCGACGGCGTCGCGTCTGGCTGATCATCACGCTCGTCGTCATCGCGCTCCTTCTCGCGGTGTGCTGGGTCGGACTGCGCGCCATCACCGTGAAGGACGGGCTGACCAAGAGCCAGGAGCTCATCAGCGACATCCAGAACGGGGGAGACGTCGACAAGGCGCTCCCCGAACTGTCGGAGAATGCCGCGAGTGCGGGAGCCGCGGCATCCGACCCGGTCTGGTGGCTCATGGAGTGGGTCCCCGTGGTGGGCGACAACCTCAGGGGGGTGCGCCTCGCGGCGCAGTCGCTCGACGCGCTCGTCAACGGCGTGGCGCTGCCCGTGATGGGCGATGAGAGCGACACCGACCCGGTCACGGTGCGGCTGCTCAAGGCCTCCGAGGATGAGGGCGACCACATCACTCAGCTCGCGGACGGGCTGGATGCCGTGTCGAACTCTCCCTTCCTCATCTCCGTCGTGCGCGACGGCGTGGACCAGGTCGACGAAGTGATGTCGGCGGCGGCGCCGATGATCAGCATGATGCCGACGCTGCTCGGCGGGGACGGCGAACGCAACTACCTGCTCGTGTTCCAGAACAATGCCGAATCGCTCGCCCTCGGGGGCAGCGCGGCGGCGCAGACGCTCGTCAAGGTCGACAAGGGCGTGATCTCGATGGGTGCGCAGGGCGACAGCGGCAGCTACCAGAACGGCACCGCCGTGGACGTTCCCGTCCCGGACGCCGCCATTCAGCTGTACACGAGCTATCTCGTCGATCACATCAACACCAGCACGAGCCGCCCTGATTTCCCGACCGCGGCGCAGATCCTGCGCGCATGGTGGCAGCGCGACATCGCCCCCGACGAGGTCGCCGGCGTGATCTCGATCGACCCGCTCGCGCTGCAGCGGATCCTCGTCGCGACCGGCCCGATCGAGCTGGAGTCCGGTGAGACGCTCTCTTCGGACAACGCCGTCTCGGTGCTGCTGAGCGAGGTCTACGGGCGCTGGGACTCCTACAAGGAGCCCGAACTCGTCGACGGATTCTTCGCCGACACGGCCGCGGCCATCTTCGACACGATCGCCGCCGGCGACTTCGACATCAAGGACATGATGTGGGCGATCACGGAGAGCGCGTCGCAGGGGAGCGTTCTCGTCTGGGGCGATGACAAGAAGGTCGCCGACGCGATCGACGGAACCAAGATGAGCGGAATCCTGCCGGCGCACAACAAGGACGTCACCGCGGTCGGCGTCTACTTCAACAACAGCAACGGTTCGAAGATCGACTACTTCACCGAGACGGCGACCACGGCGACGGCCGTCTGCGAAGGAGACACGGCGACGTTCACCGCCACGGGGTCGCTCACTCTGCCGCTGACCCAGCGGCAGGCGGAGGCGCTGCCCCGCTACGTGCAGAGCATGACCTTCGGCGCGCGCTTCCGCGACTGGATCTTCGTCTACGGCCCTCCGGGTACGACGCTGTCGGATGCGACCTTCAACGGCGACGAGGTCTCGGTGATGCACCGTGACGTCGACGATCTCGGACGACCGGTCGTCGCCTTCGAAGCGTGGTTCGATCCGGGAGACACGGTCGACGTCACCGCGACGTTCGTCGGAGCATCCGGCGACTACGGCCCTCTCGAGATGCGGACGAACCCGATGGTCAACGGCGCGAAGCCGGTCGTCACCGACAACTGCGGGTGAGGGCGCCTACCCAAGGAGACCGCTGCGGGTACAATGACTCGCGGTCCGGTTTCATCACAGGGGGGTGAGCATCGTCGTCGTTCAACTCGAGCGCGGCAGCTCCGATATCTCGGAGGAGCCGAGGGAGACGTCTCGGATTCCCGTCCAGAAGGCGCGTCGGGCCGCATGGCCGCGCCGCTACGCGAGTCGACTCTTCTACAGCGACGTCGTCGTGCTCGTCATCACCCTCGTCGTCGGATGGCTGATCGCCATTCCCAGCATCACGACCGCTGTGTCGTGGCCCGGCGGCCCCCGTTTCTCTTACACGGCCGCGCTCATCATCATCGGCGTGCTGTGGCTGATCGCCCTCGACGTCACGGACAGCCGTGAGCGTCACATCGTCGGCAGCGGCTTCATCGAGTACCGGCGGCTCGTCAACGCGTCGATCGCGGTGTTCGCCTTCACCGTGGCGATGGCCTACTTCCTCGGGATGAATCTGTCACGACTGCTCGTGGCCGTGATCTTCCCCCTCGGCGTCCTGCTCCTGCTGCTGTCGCGCTGGCTGTGGCGTCAGTGGCTGCGTGCCAGGCAGAAGAACAGGCAGTACCTGCACCGCGCGGTCGTGATCGGCGAACCGTCGAAGGTCAGGCACGTCACCGGGCAGATCCGCCGCACGCCGGGAAGCGGCTATGAGATCGTCGGCGTGATCATGAACGGCGTCGCATCCGAGGGCGTCCCGGACATCGAGGTGCTCGGCGACATCGCCCATGCGGAGGCGGCGCTCGACGCGGCCAACATCGACGCCCTGATCATCGCGGGTTCGGATGACCTGGACCCCGAGATGATGCGCCGGCTGGGCTACGCGGTCTCCGACCGGGACATCCAGCTGATCATGGCGCCGGCGCTCACCGACATCGCCGGCCCCCGGCTGCATGCGACTCCTGTGGCCGGTCTTCCGCTCGTGCACGTCGATTTCCCTCGGATGGAGGGAGCGTCCCGATTCCTCAAGCGCACCTTCGACCTGGTCGGCTCGATGATCCTCCTGGTGCTGCTCTCGCCCGTGTTCCTGGCGACGGCGATCGCGATCCGCGTGGACGGCCCGGGCAAGATCTTCTACCACCAGGAGCGGATCGGCCGCAGCGGGCGGACGTTCGGCATGCGCAAGTTCCGCTCGATGGTGGCCGACGCAGACGATCAGCTGGCGTCGCTGCTCGATCTGCAGGGCGACGCGGCCAAGCCGCTGTTCAAGATCAACGACGATCCGCGGATCACCAGGGTCGGGCGGTTCCTCCGCAAGCACTCCCTCGACGAGCTGCCGCAGCTGATCAACGTGTTCCGGGGAGACATGAGTCTCGTCGGCCCGCGGCCTCAGCGTGCCACCGAGGTCGCTCTCTACGACGACGTCGCCTACCGCCGCCTGCTGGTGAAGCCAGGCATGAGCGGTCTGTGGCAGGTCAGCGGTCGCTCCTCGCTGTCGTGGGAGGAGACCATCCGCCTCGATCTGTACTACGTCGAGAACTGGTCGCTCATGCAGGACATCATCATCCTGTTCCGCACGATCCGTGCGGTGATCATCCCCGGAGCCACGGCGCACTGAGTTTCGAATATTTCTTTCGAACATCTCTTCCCTTTTGGGCGTGGTCGGGGTAGCGTGGGGGTATGTCGACGGCGACGCATCTGGATGCTCTACATGAGGCGGTCACCCGCCTCGACGCGGCGTGGTCGGATGCCGGTGACGCGGCGGATCTGGACCGGGCGGCCCTGGTCGCGGCGAACGCGGCCCTCGGAACCCTGCAGCGAGTCGTGGACGGCCTGGAGGCGGAGGTCGCCGCGCGGATCGCGCACGAGTCGCGGGCGGAGCTGGGGGCGGAGTCGTTGGCGAAGGAGCAGGGGTTCCGCACCGCGGGGCAGTTCGTCGCGACCGTCACCGGCCGTTCGTCGGGGGAGGCTTCCCGGCTGGTGAAGGTCGGGGAGGCGACCGCGCCGCGTAGTGATCTGCTCGGGGTCAGGTTGCCGGCGAAGTACCCGGCCGTGCAGGCGGCGCTGGGTGGCGGGCGGATCGGGGCGCCGGCGGCGGGGTTGATCATCGCCCTGTTGGACCGGGTCCGGTTGAAGATCTCCGCCGACCAGCTCGTGGAAGCGGAGACCCTGCTGGCGGAGAAAGCTGCCGGGTTGTCGTTGGACGAGGTCCGCAAACTCCTCACCCACGCGGAAGCGCACCTGGACCCCGACGGGGTCCTGCCTCGGGAGGAGGCCGCACGGGCGCAGAACCGACTGGTCATGTTCGAACGCGACGGACGGTTCCACATCGACGCCGACATCGACGTCGCCACCGCCGCGCCGATCAAAGTCGCGATCGAAGGGCATGTCACCGCGGTGCTCAACGCCCGCGCCCACGCCCTCGCCCCCGACGCACCCGACGCCGACCGGCGCACCATCGGACAGCTGCAGGCCGACGCCCTCGCCGACCTCGCCGCCCACGCGATCGGCTGCGACAACGACGCCCCCGCCCTGGCGGGTGCGACCGTGATCGTCCGGGTCGGACTCGATGACCTGGCCGGCGGGACCGGATACGCCACGATCGACGGCATCGACCAGCCCATCAGCATCGGATCCGCCCGACGGATGGCCGCAGGCGGCGGCGTCATCCCCTACGTCCTCGGCACGGACAGTGAGATCCTCGACTGGGGCAGAGAGAAACGGTTCTTCACCCGGGCGCAACGCCTCGCCCTGGTACTCCGAGACGGCGGGTGCGCGGGCTGCACCCTCCCACCCTCCATGACCCGCGCCCACCACATCGACTGGTGGAACCGCGACCAAGGTCGAACAGACCTCGACCGCGGGGTCCTGCTCTGCGACAACTGCCACCACCGCGTCCACGACAACGGATGGGACATCCACATCGAAGGCACCGGTGTGACCGCGAAAGTCTGGTTCCTCCCACCACCCTCAGTCGACCCCCAACGCACCCCACGCCTCGGCGGCACCCACCGCTACAACCTCGCCGCCTGACACCGACGCGCGCGAAGCCGTGCCGAACGCGGCTGCCGGTCGGAGGTTTGCGAGCCGCGGCATCCTGACTCTTCCCCTCCCGCGATCCGGCGGACAGAATGGGAGCGTCGGCGCGACCTTGCCGGCACAGAACCGAGAGGGATTGCAATGGGTATCGAAGATTCGATCAACGACGCAGTGGGCAAGGGTAAGGACCTCTACGAGGAGCACAAGGACAAGATCGCCGACGCCGTCAAGAGCGAGCAGGCCGAGGACATCAGTGACAAGGTGCTCGACGGAGTCGCCGACTTCGCCAAGAAGGTCGCCCCCGGTGCCGCCGACAAGATCGACGAGATCCGCGACGGAGCCGACAAGGCCGTCGGCAACGAGTAATCTGCCGCAGATCGAGGGCGGGCTCCACTGCGGAGTCCGCCCTCGATCCATGTCCGCGCATAGAAAGGCATTGGTCGCGTCGCGCCGTACCCATAGAATCCTCACAGGCCTAGGGGAAGCGGACTGATGCACAAGCGGGTTACAAAGCGGTCGGAGTTGCGCGGAATCTGGGCTGGGGTGATCTCGCTCGCACTCGTCGTCACCGGACTCGTGGTGCCGACAGCGTCGATGGCAGCCGAAGGCGACCCGGAGTACCTCACCGTCACCAAGAGCGTGGAGCCGGCCGAGCTCTCGCCCGGTCAGCCGTTCACATACACGATCGCCGTGAACTGCTCCGAGCGCTCGTGTCTGGACGCGACGCTCGACGACGTGCTGCCGGCCGAACTCGCCGGCTACCCCGTGCAGAACGTCAGCGCGCAGCCGGGCACCTCGAGCATCCCGCGCCAGGTCACCTGGACCGTCGACGGCGTCGAGAGCTCCACCGCACCCGAAGTGATCACGGCCGACACCGCCCTGCATGTCGACTTCACCGGCCCCGTCACCGCACCCGCCGGCACCGGCCTGCAGAACGGGCAGACCCTCACCTTCGCCATCACGCTGCAGGTCCCCGACGACCTGACGCCCGGCACCAAGGTGATCACCAACGTCGCCGAGACCGCCGCGACGAACTCGGCCCCCGACAGCGACGACGCCACCATCACGGTCACCACGCCCTCCGTCATCGACGTCGGCGTCACCAAGGGCTGGGGCCCGTCGCCCCAGAGCTACAACCCGGGTGCTCCGTCGACGATCGACCTCGCCGTCACCAACGCATCCAACGGCCCGGTCGAGACCCTGATCATCCAGGAACCCGCCGCGGCCGCCGACGGCGCCACCGCGCTCGACCCGAGCAACCCGTTCACGATCACCGACTTCACGGGCTTCGGCGCCTCGACGCTGCCCGAAGGCGCCGATCAAGTGCAGGTCGACCTCTATCTGCAGCAGGAGGACGGCACGTGGACCTGGGTCCCCGGTCCGCCGTCGTCGACGGTCGAACTCCCCGCCGGCGTCGACCCCGCCCTCGTCGGCGGCATCCGCCTGACCTACACCGGAACCGCCATCGCGAAGGACGCGACCGGCACTGTCGCCATCGATGTCGCGCAGCGCGAATCCGACCGCGAGTCGGGCGCCGACCTCTCCACCGAACAGCACACCATCGACAACGTCGCACAGGGCACCGCCGCCGTGACCGACCGCGATCCGGTGTCGAAGACCGCCACCGCGAACTACGAGGTCAACCCCGTCAACGTCGCCGCCGCGACGACCAAGAGCATCGAGCCGGGCCGCATCGCCGCCGGCGACTCCGCCGCCTCCCGCATCGTCGGCACCAACACGTCGGATGCCGGAGTCGACGAACTCCGCGTCGCCGACCTCGACTACTTCACCGCCGACGTCACGTTCGGCGGCTTCACCGCACCGCCCGTCTGGCCCACAGCGGCCACCGCCGGAACACTCTTCTACTACCCGCTCGACGGCGGCGACCCGATCGAGGTCGCGCTCGTGAACGGCGAGATCCCCGCCGCCCCCGGCGTCGCCATCTCCGGCTTCGAGTTCGTGTACACCGCGCCTGATGGCGGCATCCAGTCCGGTGCCTCCGCCGTGATCGACTTCACGATCCAGACCTCGGAGGCCGCCGTCGCCGACGGCGGCGCCGAGATCGTCACCACGAACGTCGCCACCACCACCGTGACCGCCGAGAACGGGCTCCAGGCCACGGACGACGACGACGCGACGCTCACGCTCGTCGACCCCGCCATCGCCGTCACGCTCGAGAAGTCCGTGCGCCCGTCCAGCGCGGTCTCTCCGGGCGAGCCCGTCGTCACCGAGCTGCACTCGAACCTCACCACCACGTCCGACTACATCACCGCCACGCAGATCGTCGTCGAGGACTCGTTCGCCGGTGAGGGCACCTTCTGGGACGCCTTCGACTTCACCTCGATCGCCACGACGCAGGTGCCCGCGAACACGTCGCTGACCATCGACGTCATCGATTCCGCCGGCAACCCGCACACGCTGCAGGTCTTCCCGGCCCGCATCCTTCCGCACCGGATCTCGATGTCCGAAGACGAAGTCCTCGCCGCCCTGCCCGATGGCATGACGATCGACGACGTCTACGGCATCCGCTTCACGTTCGACAACCCGGACGGCTTCCCGTCCGACACGACCGTCACACCCTACGTGGTCTCCGAGGCGCGCGACACGCTCCGCGTCAGCGGCGATGACACGGTCCCGGGCGACGACCAGCCGGTTGCGTACACGAACACCGCCACGACCACCGGCTCCGGTGAGACCGAGACAGGGACCCCGCTCGAGGACACCGCCGAGGACACCGGCCAGGGCACGATCGAGACGTACGCGAACGAGGGCCCGATCGGCATCGACAAGCGCTGGAACCAGGCGACCGTCGCCGCCCAGTCGCTGCAGGTGCGCGACACGACCCTGAGCTGGCGCGTCGACCCCGACTACGCCCGCGTCGCGATCTCCGACCCGAACAACGACTCCGGCACCGCGTTCGACGGAGGCATCCCCGGAGACCCGGCAGGCACGGTGTACGACGCGTTCAACCTCGTGCGCATCGACGACATCCCGGCCGACGACGCACCGTTCAGCAACGGCTGGTACATCCAGTACGACAACGTGGACGCGGTCGAGCTCTTCATCGGCGGAGCCTGGGTGCCGGCGGCGAACCCACCGGCCGGCGGCTGGATCCAGAACGGCGGCTTCGTCGGCTACGCGCTCACCGACGACGAGCGCCGTGACGCCACCGGATTCCGCATCGTCCTGTCGCCGAACACCACGGCCAGGGCTGCATCGGGCGACCCCTTCGTCGACGCCATCGGCGACGGCGTCGGATCCTCCAGCGCCGTGCGCACGTTCGACCTGACCTGGCAGATCCGCGACCAGAAGCGCTCGGACGGATCGTGGGTCACGGGCGAGGAGATCTACAACGCCGGAGACGCAGGACTCGTCGACAACACGGTCCGCATCGACGGCGAACCGCTCGCCGGCGGAGACGTCGTCAGCGACGTCGACAACCACGAGATCCTCATCACCGATCCGGACCCGGCCGTCGACGTCCGCAAGTCGGTCACCCCGACGACGCCGCTGAACGTGCCGCTTCCCGGTGCGGATGCCGAGACCTACCCGACCGCGACCTTCACGCTCGAAGCGCGCAACGGCTCGGTGGCCAAGGCCTCGTACATCCGCGTGACCGATCCGCCGGCATGCACCGACACCCAGGACATCGCCGAGTGCCAGAGCGCGGCGACCGCCGCCGGCGCCGTCGGCGACCCGTTCACCGCCGACATCGACTGGCTGACCGCCACAGGGCAGGGCAACCCGTTCGACCGCTTCGACGCCACCAAGGTGACGATCGGCGCGGCCATCCCCGAGCAGGTCGACCTCGCCGCCAGCGTGGTCTGGCTGCTGCGCTACGACGAGGGAGCAGGCGCGTACACCACCGAGCAGACCACCGCCGCAGCCGTCAACGCGATGGCGGCCGAGCAGCTCGCCACGGTCGTCGGCATCAGCACGACCTTCCAGAGCACCGACCCGTCGACCACGGGCGGAACGATCACCCCGGCCAACGTGCTCACCGTCGTGGTCGACGCCCGCGTGCGCCCGACCATCCGCAGCACGGGCGAAGAGCAGCGCCTCACCGCCAACCAGCGCGTCGAGGTCGAGAACCGCGTGTTCGCGCAGTCGTACGACCCGATCCTCAGCGACGGCGTCGCCACCGGCGACCTCGCAGACGTCACCGCTGTGCTCACCGGCGGCGACCTGAACGTCGGCGCCACGAAGCAGATCTCGCCCGAAGCTCTCACCGAGCCCACCCGCGGCGCACCCGTCACCGTCACGCTCGGCGCGAACCAGGGCACAGACCCGGTCAGCACCCTGGCACCCGCCGAGGTGCGCGTCACGGATGACACGACGACGTCGCCCGACTTCTGGAACGCGTTCGACGTCATCGGACTCGGCGCGATCACCGCCCCGGCCGGCGCCGACCAGGTCGTCGTCTCGGCGTACCTCCCGGTCGACGGCGAGCTGACCTGGGTGGACTCCGCCGCGACCGCGATCGGCGATGCCGCGCTGCCGGTGGCCGCCGACCAGTACGGCGACATCCAGGGCATCCGATTCGCGTTCTCGCGGGTCGACGGCGCCTTCCTGTCGCCCGACGTTCCTGCGCCGAACTGGAGCACGACCGCGGCCTTCACCGTGCAGCTGCGCGATGAGTACCGCGACTCCGGCGACCCGATCCCGCTCGAGGGCACGATCGACGACACGGTGACGGCCGTCAGCGACCGCCGCACCGGCTCGAGCGCCGAGGACACCGCGAACGCCGAGATCGGCCTCTCGCCCGGTACGCACCAGCTCGCCGTGCACAAGACGGTGAACGAAGGCACCAGCCACTTCGCCACCGCCGGCGACCTCGTGCCGTGGGACCTCACCTTCACGAACCAGGGCACCGGCTACCTGACGGTCACAGAGCTGCGCGACCTGCTGCCTCCCGAGCTCCTGTACCTCGGTGACGAGCCCGTCTACACGCCGGCACCCGACGGCCTGCTCCCGGTACCAGAAGGCTTCGCGCAGGAGGGCGACGAGCTCGTCTTCACCTGGGCCGAAGGCTCGCGCATGGCACCGGGGGAGACGTTCTCGATCCGCATCCTGCTCGAACTGCAGCCGGGACTGCTCCTGGGCGAGCAGGCGATCAACGAGATGACTGTGCAGACCGCTGAAGAGCTCAGTTCCTGCACGAACATCACTCAGGGCGGGGCCGTGACCGGCGCGTGGGATGCCGATCCCACCACCTGCGGCACCACCGAGTACGTCACACCGACCGACGGCACAAGCCTGTTCGTGGTCAAGGGCGTCCGAGGCGAGCGCGACGGCGCCATCAACACGACCAACCCGGCACACCTGTGCGAGCAGTCGCTCGACGCGACCGGCGGCGCCTACTACCGCTCGCCGTGCGCGGCGAACAGCGAGATCGGCGGCACCGACGACTGGGTGCTCCGGGCGCAGAACGGCGGCACCAGGCCCATCTCCGACATGGTCCTCTTCGACCAGCTGCCCGTCGCCGGCGACCAGGCCCTCATCTCCGGGGCATCGCGCGGTTCGGTCTACCGCCCGCAGATCCTCGACGCGATCGCGATGGCGGCACCCGCCGGCACCACCACGGTCGTCGAGGTGACGACCTCCACCGGCGTCTGCGTCGGCACCTGGTCGAACCTCGCCGATCAGGAGCCCTGTGCGCAGAACGGCGAAGAGTGGGTCGTGGCCGATGACGCGACCGACTGGTCGACCGTCTCCGGCCTCCGGGTCTCGCTCGACTTCACGACGACCGCGGCCGGTGCCCTCCAGCCCGGCGCGTTCGTCGACATCACCTACAGCAGCACGAACGTCGTGGCGTCCGAGGCGAACCCGTCCGGAGCCCCGTCCGCGGTGCCGGCACGCGACTCGTTCGCCTGGAACCAGTTCGGTGTGAAGTACCGCGAGCTCGGCGCCACCGGGTACCTGAAGATCTCGCCGTCTCCGGTGGGCGTGCACCTGGTGTTCGGCTCCATCGCGATCTCGAAGGAGATCACGGGAGACGCCGCAGGCTATGCACCGGACGAATTCCTCGTCGACGTGGTCTGCACGATCGACGGCACACCGCTCGACCTGGGCGATGACGCGGTCCTGGAGTTGAACTCCGCGAACGAGCACACCCGCCGGATCGACGGCATCCCGCTCGGCGCCGCCTGCGACATCGCCGAGCAGGGCGCCACCGGTCAGTTCGGTGAGACCACGCGCACCGGCACCCCGGTGACCCTCGTGGTCGACGAGCAGAACTCCGGCATCGACGTCCCGGCAGCACAGGTCGCGACGATCGGCAACGACTACGCCTATTCGGGACTCGCAGTCACCAAGACCGTCGACACCGACGCCACCGAGGGAGAGTTCGGCCCGTTCGACTTCACCCTGAGCTGCACGACCGCCACCGGCACACCGGTCGCGTTCGACGGCGGAGCGACCGAACTCGAGTTCACCCTCGAGGACGGCGAGACGTTCACCGCACCCGAGAACACCATCCCGGCGCGCTCCACCTGCATCATCACCGAGGTCGACAGCGCGGATGCCGATGGCATCGTCGTCGTCGGCGACAACGTCACCGACAACGGCGACGGCAGCGCCACGGTGCTCGTCGGCACCGAGACGGCGAACGTCGAGTTCACGAACGGCTACGACTCCGGCATCCTGACCGTCAGCAAGGTCGTCGACGGCGAAGGCGCCGCGCTCTACGGCGCCGGACCCTTCGACTTCACCGCCGTCTGCACCTACGAGGGCCAGACGCTGCTGAACGAGGCGTTCCAGCTCGATGCGAACGCGCAGCGCACATTCGGCGTCTACCCGACCGGCACCAGCTGCATCGTGGAGGAGACCGGCGCCGGCGGCGCCACCCGCACGGCCATCGACCCGGCCGACGGCACGGTCGTCATCACGGACGACGCGGATGCCGCGGCCACCGTCACCGCGACGAACACGTTCGATCTCACGGCGATCCAGGTCGCCAAGGAGATCACGGGCCCGGCCGCGGCCTACGGCGCCGACGAATACCTCGTCGACGTCGTCTGCACCGTGCGGGGCGAGAACGTCCCGCTCGGCGACGACGCGGTGGTCGAACTGAACGCCGCCAACGGGTTCACGCACCGCATCGACGGCATCCCGACCGGCGCATCCTGCGACGTGACCGAGCAGGGCGAGCTCGGCGAGTACGGCGAGACAGGCCGCACGGGAACGCCGACGGTCATCGACGTGACCGAGGTCGTCGCACCAGACGCCGAGGTCCCCGCCGCGCAGATCGCGACCGTGACGAACGACTACACGTTCTCGGGCCTGTCGGTCACGAAGCGCGTCGACACCGAGGCCGAAGCGGACTTCGGTCCGTTCGACTTCACGCTGTCGTGCACGAGTGCGACCGGCATCCCCGTCGTGTTCGACGGCGACGTCACCGAGGTCGAGTTCACGCTCGAGGCCGACGACACCTACACCGCGCCCGAGGACACGATCCCGGCCAACTCGACCTGCCTCATCAGCGAGGTCGACAGCGCGGCGGCCGACGAGATCGTCATCGTCGGAGACGGCGTCACCGACAACGGCGACGGCACGGCCACCGTGCTGGTGGGCACCGAGACCGCGAGCGTCGAGATCCTGAACGGCTTCGACGCCGGCATCCTGACCGTGGCCAAGGTGGTCGACGGCGCTGGGGCCGAGCTGTGGGGCGCAGGGCCCTTCGAGTTCACCGCGGTCTGCACCTATCGCGACCAGACGCTGCTGGATGAGACCTTCGTGCTCGACGCGAACGCGCAGCGCACGTTCGGCACCTACCCGACCGGCACCGAGTGCGTCGTGGCCGAGACCGAGACGGCCGGCGCGACCACGTCGGTGCTGTCCCCGGCCGACGGCGTCGTGACCCTGACCGAAGGGGCGGGCGCGACCGTCACCGCGACGAACACGTTCGCCCTCACCGCGATCGAGGTCACCAAGACCGTCACGGGCGACGCGGCGGACTACGCGTCCGACGAGTTCCGCGCGGACGTCGTGTGCACGGTCGGCGGCGCGAACGTGCCGCTCGGCGCCGACGCCTCCGTCGTCCTGGACGAGGCGAACGACTTCACCCGGCGCATCGACGGCATCCCGACCGGAGCGACCTGCGAGGTCGCCGAGCAGGGCGTCGTCGGCGAATTCGGCGAGACGACCCGTCCGGCGCCGGTCGCGATCGTCACGGCGGATGCCGTGGTAACCGACGACGACGAGGTGCTGGCCGAGCAGACCGCCGAGCTCGTGAACGACTACGCCTTCTCCGGCCTGTCGATCACGAAGCGGGTGGATGCCGAAGCAGAAGCGGGTTACGGCCCGTTCGACTTCACGCTGCAGTGCACGAGCGCCACCGGGATCCCAGTGACGTTCGGCGAGGACGGCACCGAGCTGACGTTCTCCCTCGAGGCGGATGGCACCTTCACCGCCCCGGCCAACACGATCCCGGCCCGTGCGGACTGCCTCATCACCGAGGTCGGCGCCACCGCGGACGGCATTGTGATCACCGGTGACGGCGTCACCGACAACGGCGACGGCACGGCATCCGTGCAGGTCGGCGTCGATGAGGCGGCGGTCGAGTTCACGAACTCGTTCGACGCAGGCGTCCTCACGGTGAGCAAGGTCGTCGACGGAGCGGGAGCGAGCCTGTACGGCTCCGGCGACTTCACGTTCACGGCCGTCTGCACCTACGACGGCCAGACGCTGCTCGACGAGACGTTCGAGCTCGCCGGAGGAGCGACCCGCTCGTTCGGGCCGTACCCGACGAACACCGAGTGCACCGTCGAGGAGACGGACGCCGGCGGCGCCACCTCGACGGCGCTCGACCCGAGCGACGGGAACGTCGTCCTCGAGGCGGACGGCACGGCGACGGTCACCGCGACCAACACGTTCGACGTCGCAGCGATCACGGTCACCAAGGAGCGCACCGGTGACCTGGACGCCGACGGCGCGCGCGGATCGTTCACGGTCCTCCTGGAGTGCGCCGACGGGGTCACCGTTCCGGGCGGCGCCGAGCGGGTGCTGAGCGCGCAGGGCGGCTACACGACGGTCTTCCGGGACCTCCCGGTGGGCGCGGACTGCCGCATCTCCGAGACGGATACCGGAGGAGCGGTGAAGACGACCATCGTCGTCACCGCCGCGGACGGGACCGCCGTCACGAGCGACGGCACGTCGGCGGATGTCGCGCTGGACGACGACGTGGACGTCGAGATCACGAACGAGTTCGTCGCCGGTCTCCCGGCCACCGGGCTCGCGATGCCGATCGTGCTCGGCCTCCTCGTGCTGCTGCTCCTCGGCGGCGGCATCCTGGTTCTGCTGATCACCCGTCGCCGTCGGGCGCTCGAAGCCTGACGACGCCGACCGGAGGCCGGGTGCGAATCGCTCGCGCCCGGCCTCCGGCATCCTCTATGCTGAGTGCAGCCGCCTGGGGATCTTGCGGCTGGGATCGCGAAGGGGTTCGCGATTCCGAATCGCACGGCTGAGCCGTGCACACGACTGGGGAACGATTTTGGGGATCGATGCGTCTGCGACGCCTTCTGCGTGTCGCGCGCTGCCGACACGGCAGTCGATCCGCCATGCCACCGACGGGGATCGGGGCGTCCCTTCACGCCCCGACCCCCGCGTTCGGCGCGCCCCCTCGCGCTGAACGCATCCCCGCGTGGGGCGAGGCATGGGGATGCCTCGTCCCACGATCTTCCCCTCGGATGCCGGCGCGACACGCCCGGGTTTGCAGAACCGAAATCACCCATGGCACAATAGGTAAGTTCCACATTCCTGGGGTGCGCTATGCGTGCCTCGCGGATCACTACCAGGGCAGTGCATAGACGGCGCCTCTTCTCGAGGCAGCAGGGTTCTAGGCCGCGGGTAGAAGAACATCCCCGACACCTCTGCTGAGAGGTTCTGCCGTGCGCCGCGAGGCGTGCGGACTGACAGAAGAACAGTGGTGCGCAGATCGGTTCTCCGGAGCCTGTCGAGTGCCGAGGCGCGAACAGCGTCATCGTGCGTCCAATGCCCCTGGGTCACCCGGCCCAGGACGGTAAGACGCTTAAAGAGAGTGAGCAGACAAATGGCGGGACAGAAGATCCGCATTCGCCTGAAGTCGTATGACCACGAGGTCATCGACACGTCGGCGCGCAAGATCGTCGACACTGTGACCCGTGCGGGCGCAACCGTCGTCGGCCCCGTGCCGCTTCCGACCGAGAAGAACGTCGTGTGCGTCATCCGGTCGCCCCACAAGTACAAGGACAGCCGCGAGCACTTCGAGATGCGCACCCACAAGCGTCTGATCGACATCGTCGACCCGACGCCCAAGGCCGTCGACTCGCTGATGCGTCTCGACCTGCCGGCTGACGTCAACATCGAGATCAAGCTCTGAGGATCGACATGGCTGACATCAACGCAAAGATTTCCAAGGGTCTGCTGGGCACCAAGCTCGGCATGACGCAGGTGTGGGACGAGAACGGCAAGATCGTTCCCGTCACCGTCATCGAGCTCGCACCCAACGTGGTCACGCAGGTCCGCACCCCCGAGAAGGACGGTTACAACGCCGTTCAGATCGCCGCGGGCCAGATCGACCCCCGCAAGGTCAACAAGCCCCTCTCCGCTCACTTCGAGGCCGCCGGCGTCACGCCGCGTCGCCACGTCACCGAGATCCGCACCGCGGATGCCGCTGACTACGCGCTGGGCCAGGAGCTCACGGTCGACGGTCTCTTCGAGGCCGGCCAGCTGGTCGACGTCGTCGGCACGAGCAAGGGCAAGGGCACCGCGGGTGTCATGAAGCGCCACAACTTCAAGGGCGTCTCGGCATCGCACGGTTCCCACCGCAACCACCGCAAGCCCGGCTCCATCGGCGCATCGTCGACTCCGAGCCGCGTCTTCAAGGGCATGCGCATGGCCGGCCGTATGGGTGGCGAGCGCGTGACCGTCCTCAACCTCACGGTGCACGCCATCGACGCCGAGAAGGGACTCATGCTCGTCAAGGGCGCCGTCCCCGGTGCGCGTGGCCGCGTCGTCTACGTCCGCAACGCAGTGAAGGGTGCCTGAACATGGCTGACTCGACTCTCGCGCTCGACGTTCTGAAGGCCGACGGCAAGAAGGCCGGCTCCATCGAGCTGCCCGCCGAGCTCTTCGACGTCAAGACGAACATCCCGCTGATCCACCAGGTCGTCGTCGCACAGCTCGCCGCTGCGCGTCAGGGCACCCACTCGACCAAGCGTCGCGGTGAGGTCTCCGGTGCAGGCCGCAAGCCCTTCAAGCAGAAGGGCACGGGTAACGCCCGTCAGGGTTCCATCCGCGCGCCGCACATGACCGGTGGTGGCATCGTCCACGGACCGAAGCCGCGCAACTACGCGCAGCGCACCCCCAAGAAGATGATCGCGGCCGCCCTCCTGGGCGCGCTGAGCGACCGCTTCCGCGGCGAGCGTCTGCACGTGGTCGAGACCTTCGGCATCGACTCCGCTCCTTCGACCAAGACCGCGTCGAGCCTGCTCGCACAGGTCGCCGGTCCGAAGAACATCCTGGTCGTCACCCAGCGTGACGATGAGGTGACGCTCAAGTCCGTCCGCAACCTGCCGGACGTTCACTGGCTCACCTACGACCAGCTCAACGCCTACGACGTGCTCGTCTCCGACGACATCGTCTTCACCAAGGCCGCGCTCGAGGCGTTCATCGCTTCGAAGACCGGCGCAACCGAGGAGGTCTCGGCATGACCGAGCAGGCAACCGTCCTGACGACCGCTCTCAACAAGGACCCGCGCGACATCATCCTGAAGCCGGTCGTGTCCGAGAAGAGCTACTCGCTCATCGACGAGGGCAAGTACACGTTCCTCGTGGACCCGCGCGCCTCCAAGACGGAGATCAAGCTCGCCATCGAGAAGATCTTCGACGTCAAGGTCGCAGCGGTCAACACGATCAACCGCGTCGGCAAGGCCCGTCGCACCCGCTTCGGCACCGGCAAGCGCAAGGACACCAAGCGCGCCATCGTCACCCTGAAGTCGGGCACCATCGACATCTTCACGGCAATCGGCTGATCCGGGGGATAAAGGACAATCATGGCTATTCGCAAGTACAAGCCCACGACCCCGGGTCGTCGCGGTTCGTCGGTGGCCGACTTCGCCGAGATCACCCGATCGACGCCCGAGAAGTCGCTGCTGCGTCCCCTGTCGAAGACCGGTGGCCGTAACAACCAGGGCCGCATCACGACCCGTCACATCGGTGGTGGCCACAAGCGCCAGTACCGTGTCATCGACTTCCGTCGCAATGACAAGGACGGCGTCAACGCTCGGGTCGCTCACATCGAGTACGACCCCAACCGCACCGCACGCATCGCACTGCTGCACTACTTCGACGGCGAGAAGCGCTACATCATCGCGCCGAACAAGCTGAACCAGGGCGACATCGTCGAGTCGGGTGCATCGGCTGACATCAAGCCGGGCAACAACCTGCCGCTGAAGAACATCCCCACCGGTACCGTGATCCACGCGATCGAGCTCCGCCCCGGCGGCGGCGCGAAGCTGGCTCGCTCGGCGGGGACTTCGGTGCGTCTCGTCGCCAAGGATGGCGCCTTCGCGCAGCTTCGTCTGCCGTCCGGTGAGATCCGCAACGTCGACGCACGCTGCCGCGCCACCATCGGCGAGGTCGGCAACGCCGAGCAGTCGAACATCAACTGGGGCAAGGCCGGCCGCAAGCGCTGGTTGGGCGTCCGCCCGACCGTCCGTGGTGTCGCCATGAACCCGGTCGACCACCCGCACGGTGGTGGCGAGGGCAAGACGTCCGGTGGACGTCACCCCGTCACTCCTTGGGGTCAGGCTGAGGGTCGCACCCGCCACGCCAACAAGGAAAGCGACAAGTACATCGTGCGTCGTCGTAACGCCGGCAAGAAGCGCAAGTAGGAGTAAGAGAAGATGCCTCGCAGTCTTAAGAAGGGCCCCTTCGTCGACGAGCACCTGCTTCGCAAGGTGGTCGTGCAGAACGAAGCCGGCACGAAGAACGTCATCAAGACCTGGTCGCGACGCTCGATGATCATCCCCGCCATGCTGGGACACACCATCGCCGTCCACGACGGTCGCAAGCACATCCCTGTGTTCGTGACCGAGACCATGGTCGGTCACAAGCTGGGCGAGTTCGCGCCCACCCGCACCTTCCGCGGCCACGAGAAGGACGACAAGAAGGGCCGCCGCCGCTGACGCGGGGCGATAGAGGAGAGAGAAATGGTGGAGTCCATCGCACGCGTGCGACACATCCGCGTGACCCCTCAGAAGGCTCGTCGTGTCGTCGCGCTCATCAAGGGCAAGCAGGCCCAGGAAGCTCTGGCGATCCTGAAGTTCGCACCGCAGAGCGCCAGTGAGCCGATCTACAAGCTTGTCGCGTCGGCCATGGCCAACGCGCAGGTCAAGGCGGATCGTGACGGCGAGTACCTCGACGAGCAGGACCTGTACGTGGCTAACGCCTACGTCGACGAGGGCACGACGCTCAAGCGTTTCCGCCCCCGTGCACAGGGTCGCGCTTTCCAGATCAAGAAGCGCACGAGCCACATCACGGTCGTGCTCTCGACGCCGGAGGTCGCTGCCGCGGCCGAGGGTGACAGCAAGAAGAAGGCGAGCAAGTAATGGGACAGAAGGTAAACCCGTACGGCTTCCGCCTCGGTATCACCACCGACCACGTCTCGCGCTGGTTCTCTGACTCGACGAAGCCGGGTCAGCGCTACGCGGACTACGTCGCCGAGGACATCAAGATCCGTCGCCTGCTGCAGACGCAGCTGGACCGCGCCGGCGTCAGTAACATCGAGATCGAGCGGACCCGTGACCGCGTGCGTGTGGACATCCACACCGCGCGCCCCGGTATCGTCATCGGTCGTCGTGGTGCTGAGGCCGAGCGCATCCGTGGCGACCTCGAGAAGCTCACCGGCAAGCAGATCCAGCTGAACATCCTCGAGGTCAAGAACCCCGAGGCCGACGCTCAGCTCGTCGCGCAGGGCATCGCCGAGCAGCTCTCTGCTCGTGTGGCGTTCCGTCGTGCGATGCGCAAGGGTCTGCAGGGCGCTCAGCGCGCCGGCGCCAAGGGCATCCGCATCCAGGTCTCCGGCCGTCTCGGCGGCGCCGAGATGAGCCGTTCGGAGTTCTACCGCGAGGGTCGTGTGCCGCTGCACACGCTGCGCGCGAACATCGACTACGGCTTCTACGAGGCCAAGACCACCTTCGGCCGCATCGGCGTGAAGGTCTGGATCTACAAGGGTGACCTCACCAACAAGGAACTCGCTCGCGAGCAGGCCAACGCGCCCAAGTCGCGCGGTCGTGACGACCGCGGTGGCGACCGTCGCCGTGGTCCTCGCAACGAGGCCCCCGTCGCAGAAGGAGCGTCTGCCTGATGCTTATTCCCCGTAAGGTCAAGTTCCGCAAGCAGCACCACCCGGGGCGCAGCGGCCAGGCAACCGGCGGCACGAAGGTCTCCTTCGGCGAGTACGGTATCCAGGCGCTCACCCCCGCGTATGTGACGAACCGTCAGATCGAGTCCGCTCGTATCGCGATGACCCGTCACATCAAGCGCGGTGGCAAGGTGTGGATCAACATCTACCCCGACCGTCCGCTCACCAAGAAGCCGGCCGAAACCCGCATGGGTTCCGGTAAGGGTTCGCCGGAGTGGTGGGTCGCCAACGTCAAGCCGGGTCGCGTCCTCTTCGAGGTCGCCGGCGTCAGCGAGGAACTCGCTCGCGAAGCACTGACCCGTGCCATTCACAAGCTGCCTCTCAAGGCACGCATCATCAAGCGCGAGGAGGGCGACGCGTAATGGCGATCGGCACCAAGGAGCTCGCTCCCAGCGAGCTCGACACGTTCGAAGACCAGCGCCTCGTCGAGGAGCTGCGTAAGGCCAAGGAGGAGCTGTTCAACCTCCGTTTCCAGTCGGCCACCGGCCAGCTGGAAAGCCACGGCCGCATCCGCGCCGTCAAGCGCGACATCGCGCGCCTGTACACCGTGATCCGCGAGCGCGAGCTGGGCATCCGTGCGACGCCCGCTCCCGTCGAGGCTCCGGCCAAGAAGGCGTCCAAGGCAAAGGCGAAGAAGGCCGACTCGGCTGAGGCGCCGAAGGAGGAGGCCGAGTAATGGCTGAGAAGAAGGCTGCCGCCAAGGCGAGCACCGTCGAGCACGCCGAGCACGACGTGCGCGACGTGGACGCTCGCGGTTACCGCAAGGCCCGCCGCGGGTACGTCGTCAGCGACAAGATGGACAAGACCATCGTCGTCGAGGTCGAGGACCGCGTGAAGCACCCGCTGTACGGCAAGGTCATCCGCCGCACCTCCAAGGTGAAGGCGCACGACGAGGGCAACACCGCCGGCATCGGCGACCTGGTCCTCATCAACGAGACCCGGCCGCTCAGCGCCACCAAGCGCTGGCGTCTGGTTGAGATTCTGGAGAAGGCCAAGTGATTCAGCAGGAGTCCCGCCTCAAGGTCGCCGACAACACCGGCGCGAAGGAACTGCTCACCATCCGCGTTCTCGGCGGCTCGCGCCGTCGTTACGCCGGCCTGGGTGACACCATCGTCGCGACCGTCAAGGACGCGATCCCCGGCGGAAACGTGAAGAAGGGCGATGTCGTCAAGGCGGTCATCGTCCGCACCAAGAAGGAGACGCGCCGTCCCGACGGCTCGTACATCAAGTTCGACGAGAACGCCGCCGTGATCCTGAAGAACGACGGGGAGCCCCGCGGCACCCGTATCTTCGGACCGGTCGGTCGTGAGCTTCGCGACAAGAAGTTCATGAAGATCGTCTCGCTCGCCCCGGAGGTCATTTGATCATGGCGAACATCAAGAAGGGCGACCTGGTTCAGGTCATCACGGGCCGCAAGCAGGACAAGGGCGGCGACCGCGGCAAGCAGGGCAAGGTTCTTGAGGTCCTCGTGGCCGAGAACCGCGTCATCGTCGAGGGCGTCAACTACGTCACCAAGCACACGCGCGTCGGCCAGACGCAGCGCGGCACGAAGACGGGCGGCATCGAGACCATCGAGGCTCCCATCCACATCTCCAACGTCCAGGTCGTCGACCCCTCGAGCAAGAAGCCGACCCGTGTCGGCCACCGCGTCGAGGAGCAGACCAAGGACGGCGTGAAGCGCACCGTCCGTGTGCGTTACGCGAAGAAGTCAGGTAAGGACCTCTGATGAGCACCGACACTGCCGCGCCGGCTGGCAAGATCCAGCCGCGCCTGAAGCAGAAGTACAAGGCCGAGATCCAGCAGAAGCTGCAGGAAGAGTTCGGCTACCAGAATGTGATGCAGATCCCCGGCATCGTCAAGGTCGTCGTCAACACCGGTGTCGGTGAGGCGGCTCGCGACAGCAAGGTGATCGATGGTGCGGTCGAGGACCTCACCAAGATCACCGGCCAGAAGCCGATCGTCACGAAGGCCCGCAAGTCCATCGCGCAGTTCAAGCTGCGCGAGGGCCAGGCCATCGGCGCGCACGTCACCCTCCGTGGCGACCGTGCGTGGGAGTTCATCGACCGCCTGGTCTCGCTCGCACTGCCCCGTATCCGCGACTTCCGCGGTCTCTCGGCCAAGCAGTTCGACGGCAACGGCAACTACACCTTCGGTCTCCAGGAGCAGAGCGTGTTCCACGAGATCGATCAGGACAAGATCGACCGCGTTCGCGGCTTCGACATCACCGTGGTGACGACGGCGAAGACGGATGACGAGGGTCGCGCACTTCTGCGTCACCTCGGCTTCCCCTTCAAGTCCGAAGACGCCCAGGCGTGATGCGGTGACGCGGGGAGGGACGCCGCAAGGCGCCCTCCCCGCGTGCCGTACAATTGAAGATTGCGTGCTCATCGCAGGCCGTCTGTCGTGTAACGGCAGCCGGAACCTCATGACTGAAAGAAGAACACAATGACAATGACAGACCCGGTCGCAGACATGCTGACCCGTCTGCGCAACGCGAACTCGGCGCACCACGACTCCGTGACGCTCCCGTCGAGCAAGCTGAAGACGCACATCGCTGAGATCCTCCAGCAGGAGGGCTACATCTCCAGCTGGGAGGTCACCGACGCTCGCGTCGGCAAGAACCTCACGCTGGCGCTCAAGTACGGTCCCAACCGTGAGCGTTCCATCGCCGGCATCAAGCGCGTTTCGAAGCCCGGCCTCCGCGTCTACGCGAAGTCCACGGAGCTTCCGAAGGTCCTCGGCGGCCTCGGCGTCGCCATCCTGTCCACCTCCTCCGGTCTCCTCACCGACCGTCAGGCAGAGCAGAAGGGCGTGGGCGGAGAAGTTCTCGCCTACGTGTGGTGATACGAAATGTCGCGTATTGGACGACTTCCCATCGAGATTCCCGCGGGCGTGACCGTTTCGGTCGATGACCGTGTGGTCGCGGTGAAGGGCCCCAAGGGTGAGCTCACCCTGACGGTGGCCAGCCCCATCGAGGTCGCGGTCGAGGAGAACCAGGTTCTCGTCTCTCGTCCCGACGACGAGCGCGAGTCGCGGTCGCTTCACGGCCTGACCCGCACGCTCATCAACAACAACATCATCGGCGTCACCCAGGGCTACACCAAGGGCCTCGAGGTCGTCGGCACCGGTTACCGCGTGCAGCAGAAGGGCAGCTCGGTCGAGTTCGCCCTCGGCTTCTCGCACCCGGTTCTGATCGACCCGCCCGCCGGCATCACCCTGACGGTCGAGGGCAACAACAAGCTCACGGTCAGTGGCATCGACAAGCAGGCTGTCGGCGAGGCAGCTGCGAACATCCGCAAGATCCGCAAGCCCGAGCCGTACAAGGGCAAGGGTGTCCGCTACGCGGGCGAGGTCGTGCGTCGCAAGGCCGGAAAGAGTGGTAAGTAACCATGGCTCTCAAGTCAAAGTCTGACGCCCGCGCGCGTCGTCACGCCCGTCTCCGCAAGAAGATCGTCGGCACCGAGCTGCGTCCGCGTCTGGTCGTCAACCGCTCCGCCCGTCACGTCTTCGTCCAGCTGGTCGACGACAGCAAGGGCCACACGGTCGCCTCGGCATCCACGCTCGAGACCGACGTCCGTGGTTTCGAAGGTGACAAGACCGCCAAGGCCCGCAAGGTCGGCGAGCTCGTCGCCGAGCGCGCGAAGGCCGCCGGCGTTTCCGAAGCCGTGTTCGACCGTGGCGGCAACCGCTACGCGGGTCGTGTCGCGGCGATCGCCGATGGCGCTCGTGAAGGAGGGCTGGCACTGTGAGTGACAACAAGGAGAACGAAGTGACCGAAGCGGCACCTGCCACTTCCGAGACGGCCGCCGGCACCACGCAGGCCGAGCCGCAGCGCGAAGGCCGCCGTGGCGGTCGTGACCGCAACCAGGGTGGACGTGACCGCAACTCGCGCGACCGTGGGGACAACCAGTTCCTCGAGCGCGTCGTCACCATCAACCGCGTCTCCAAGGTCGTGAAGGGTGGACGTCGCTTCAGCTTCACCGCCCTCGTGGTCGTCGGTGACGGCAACGGTCTGGTCGGCGTCGGCTACGGCAAGGCCCGTGAGGTGCCCCTGGCCATCTCGAAGGGTGTCGAAGAGGCCAAGCGCAACTTCTTCCGCGTTCCGCGCGTCGCCAAGACCATCCCGCACCCCGTGCAGGGTGAGGCCGCGGCCGGTGTCGTGCTGCTTCGTCCGGCTGCCGCCGGTACCGGTGTCATCGCCGGTGGTCCGGTTCGCGCCGTGCTCGAGTGCGCCGGTATCCACGACGTGCTGTCGAAGTCGCTCGGCTCGTCGAACACGATCAACATCGTGCACGCGACGGTTGCCGCCCTGAAGCAGCTCGAGGAGCCCCGTGCGGTCGCCGCACGTCGTGGCCTCGAGTTCGACCAGGTCGCACCGGCGCGTCTCGTCCGCGCGGAGGCCGAGGCGGCCGCAGCGCAGAAGGTAGGTGCCTGATGGCTGCGCGCCTCAAGGTCACGCAGATCAAGTCCAAGGTGAGCGAGAAGCAGAACCAGCGCGACACGCTGCGCAGCCTCGGTCTGAAGCGGATCGGTGACACCACCGTCCGCCCCGACGACGCGCAGACGCGCGGTTACGTCCGGACCGTCGCCCACCTCGTCAAGGTTGAGGAGATCGACTAATGGCTGAGAAGAACGAAGCCGTCGAGGCTGAGAAGGCCACCAAGAAGGCTGCTGCCCCCAAGGCTGCCGCCTCGAAGGCCACGGCTGAGAAGAAGGCTCCGGCTGCCAAGAAGCCGGCCGCCAAGAAGCCTGCTGCCAAGAAGGAAGCCGCGACCACGCGTCCCGGCGTCCTGAAGGTGCACCACCTGCGTCCGGTCCCCGGCGCCAACACCGCGAAGACCCGTGTGGGTCGCGGTGAGGGCTCCAAGGGCAAGACGGCCGGTCGTGGCACCAAGGGCACCAAGGCCCGCAACACCGTTCGCGTCGGATTCGAGGGTGGGCAGATGCCGCTGCACATGCGCACCCCGAAGCTGCGCGGGTTCAAGAACCCGTTCCGCGTCGAGTACCAGGTCGTGAACCTGGAGAAGCTCGCCGAGCTCTACCCCAAGGGTGGAGACGTCACCGTCAGCGACCTCGTCGCCAAGGGTGCCGTTCGCAAGAACGAGAAGGTCAAGGTCCTCGGCAACGGGGACATCGCGGTGAAGCTCACCGTCTCGGTCGACAAGGTCTCGGGCTCTGCCGAGCAGAAGATCGTGGCGGCCGGCGGTTCCGTCAAGTAACCACAGTTCAGAGGGGTCGGAGAATTCTCCGGCCCCTCTGTGCGTTACTCTGGTCTTTCGGCCGTCAGCTGTGTCGACGGCGACCTTTCTGGAGGAAATCCCTTGTTTAGCGCCATTGCGCGGATCTTCCGCACGCCCGACCTCCGTCGGAAGATCGGTTTCACCCTGGCGATCATCGCCCTCTACCGGTTCGGCTCGCACATCCCTGCTCCGTTCGTGAACTTCCCGAACGTCGAGCAGTGTCTTGCACTCACCTCGGGTACCGAGGGACTGCTGAGCCTGGTCAACCTCTTCTCGGGTGGAGCGCTGCTCCAGCTGTCGATCTTCGCGCTGGGTGTGATGCCGTACATCACGGCGACGATCATCACCCAGCTGCTGCGGGTCGTCATCCCGCACTTCGAGACCCTGCACAAGGAGGGTCAGTCCGGGCAGGCCCGCCTCACGCAGTACACGCGCTACCTCACCATCGCGCTGGCGCTGCTGCAGTCGACGACGCTCGTCACCGTGGCACGCAGCGGACAGCTGTTCGGCACGACCGACATCGCGGCCTGCCAGAACCTGCTGACCAACGACGTGTGGTGGGCGCAGCTGCTGATGATCATCACGATGACCGCCGGCACCGGCCTCATCATGTGGTTCGCCGAGCTCGTCACCGAGCGCGGCATCGGCAACGGCATGTCGCTGCTGATCTTCACCTCGATCGCCGCGACCTTCCCGTCCGCCATGTGGATGATCTGGGAGGCCAAGGGCTTCGAGGTCTTCCTCCTCGTGCTCGCCGTCGGCATCGTCGTGATGGGGCTCGTCGTCTTCGTCGAGCAGTCGCAGCGTCGCATCCCGGTGCAGTACGCCAAGCGCATGGTCGGACGCCGCACCTATGGCGGCACGAACACGTACATCCCGATCAAGGTCAACATGGCCGGTGTGATCCCGGTGATCTTCGCGTCGTCGCTGCTGTACATCCCGATGCTGATCGCGCAGTTCAACACCCCGCAGGACGGCTCTGAGCCGGCCGCGTGGGTCACCTGGATCTCGCAGTACTTCACCACCGGCGACCACCCGCTGTACATGGCGGTGTACTTCCTGCTGATCATCGGCTTCACGTACTTCTACGTCGCGATCACGTTCAACCCCGTCGAGGTCGCCGACAACATGAAGAAGTACGGCGGGTTCATCCCCGGCATCCGTGCGGGGCGTCCGACGGCCGAGTACCTCGACTACGTGCTGACGCGCATCACGTTCCCCGGATCCATCTACCTGGGTCTGATCGCTCTCATCCCGCTGGTGGCACTGGCCACGGTCGACGCCAACCAGAACTTCCCGTTCGGTGGCGCGTCGATCCTCATCATCGTCGGTGTGGGTCTCGAAACGGTCAAGCAGATCGACGCTCAGCTTCAGCAGCGCCATTACGAAGGGCTCCTCCGATGACAGCATCCGCACGTCTCCTCATCGTCGGCCCGCAGGGCTCCGGCAAGGGCACGCAGGGTGTTCGCATCGCCGAGTCCTACGGCATCCCGGTCATCTCCACCGGCGACATCTTCCGCGCCAACATCAAGAACGGCACCGAGCTCGGCCAGCAGGTCACGTCGATCCTGGATCGCGGAGACCTCGTGCCGGACGAGCTGACGAGCGAGATCGTGCGCGACCGGCTGTCGCAGGACGATGCCGCGAACGGCTTCCTCCTGGACGGCTACCCGCGAAACGCGGTGCAGGTCGGTCACCTGGAGTCGTTTCTGAGCGCCCGCGGCGAGGCCCTGGATGCTGTCATCCTCCTCGACGTTCCGCGTGACGAGAGCATCGAGCGCCTGCAGCGGCGCGCGTCCGAGCAGGGACGTTCGGATGACACCCCGGAATCCATCGCGCACCGCCTGGACATCTACGAGCACGAGACGGCTCCGATCCTGGAGACGTACTCGGACCGGGGTATCGTCGACCGTATCGACGGTGTCGGCTCGCTCGACGAGATCACCGAGCGCATCTCCGCGGCGCTGGACGCCCGCGGCCTGCGCGTGACGGTCTGAGCGTGTTCCGCCGGTCGATCTACAAGACCCCCGCGCAGCTGCGCGCGATGGTCGAACCAGGACTCATCACCGCGGCATCCCTGGATGCTGCTGCGGCGGTGATCCGGCCCGGCGCGACGACGTCGGCAGTGGATGCTGCAGCATCCGCCGCCGTGCTCGCGCGCGGGGCGGAGTCCAACTTCAAGCTCGTGCGCGGATACAGCCACACCACGTGCATCTCGGTCAACGAGCAGGTCGTGCACGGCATCCCCGGTTCGCGGGTGCTCGAAGCCGGCGACATCGTGTCCGTCGACAGCGGCGCGCAGTTCCAGGGCTGGAACGGCGACAGCGCGCGCACGTTCGTCGTACCGGATGATGCGCGGCCCGACGTGGTCGCTGCTCGACTGGAGCTCTCTCGAGTGACCGAGGGGTCCATGTGGGCCGGCATCGCTGCGATGGCGTCTGCGCGGAACCTCGGCGACATCGGCGCGGCCATTCAGGACTACATCGAGGCGCAGGGGGAGTACGGCATCCTGCGCGAGTACGTCGGACACGGCATCGGACGCAAGATGCACGAGGCGCCCAGCGTCTTCAACTACCGGACGCCGGATGCCGGGGCCGAGGTCAAGCCCGGCCTGGTGCTCGCGATCGAGCCGATGGTGACCGCCGGCGGCGAGGCCACGTTCGTGGAGGACGACGACTGGACCGTCTCCACGGTCGACGGCAGCGACGGCGCGCACTGGGAGCACAGCGTCGCAGTGCATGCCGACGGCATCTGGGTGCTGACGGCGGCAGACGGCGGTGCCGCTGGTCTCGCGCCGTTCGGCGTCACGCCGACCCCGATCGCGTAGTTCCCCCGTCGCCCCAGGCGTGCCTCCGGCGGGGGATAGGGCGCTCACAACGGGCGCATAGGATGGGGCGGCAGGATTGAGGGCGCGGCGCTGTGCGCGCCGAAGGACTTCGAAGTGTGGACCGCGCGATCGCGTGCGTCTCGAGAGAACGGGAAAGCAATGGCAGCAGCGCAGGGCAAGACCAACTGGTTCGCCATCTGGATCTCGGCCGCTGTGGTCGTCATCCTGGTGGTTCTCGGCGGGCTCGTCGTGTTCCTGAACAACCAGGCCACGGCACCGGGAGCCGCACCTGAGACGTCCGGCATCGTCGACGGCGAGACGGGCGCGATCTCCTTCGGCGAGGGCGACACGACGATCGACACGTACGTCGACTTCATGTGCCCCATCTGCGGCGACTTCGAGGATGCCTACGGTGCTGCCCTGCAGGATGCCGCAGCCAACGACACGATCACGCTGAACATCCACCCGATCTCCATCCTGGATCAGGCGTCGCAGGGGACCGAGTACTCGTCCCGTGCCGCCAGCTCGATGTACTGCGTCGCCGCCGAGGCACCGGACGCGGCGCTGGACTACTTCAACCTCCTCTTCGAGAACCAGCCCGAGGAGAACACCACCGGCCTCACCGACGAGCAGCTCGCAGGCTTCGCCGAGCAGGCAGGAGCCGGTGCGGCCGCCGATTGCATCGCCGACGGCACGTACATGAAGTTCGCTCAGGACCAGGTCGCGAACACGCCGCCGGACCCCGAGACGGGTCGCGTCGGAACGCCGACCGTGGCCATCGACGGTGAGCGCATCAGCAACGCCGACATCGGTACGCGCTTCGCCGAGATCCTCGGCTGAGGCACGCACAGCCCCGTACCGACCCGGATCGACACGACGGCGGCGCATCCCATTTGCCGGATGCGCCGCCGTCGTCTAATATTGATCTTTGGTGCTTTGCGCCTAGTTCGGCGTGTCCGGCTAAGGTGCGCATCCAACCCATCCATCCACCGCAGATCGGCCGATCTGCAGAAGCGTCAGCGAGTTTATGGCTAAGAAAGACGGTGTCATCGAAATCGAGGGCGTCGTGTCCGAGGCGCTGCCCAACGCGATGTTCCGCGTCGAGCTCACCAACGGACACAAGGTTCTTGCAACGATCTCCGGAAAGATGCGGCAGAACTACATCCGCATCATCCCTGAGGACCGCGTGGTCGTGGAGCTCAGCCCCTACGACCTGACCCGCGGCCGCATCGTCTACCGCTACCGCTGATCGGTCGAGAAGTAACACCCCAGGCACTCACGCCTGCCCGGTGAAGACAGCGAACAGGAAACACAATGAAGGTCAACCCCAGCGTCAAGCCCATCTGCGATCACTGCAAGGTGATCCGTCGTCACGGCCGCGTCATGGTGATCTGCAAGAGCAACCCGCGCCACAAGCAGCGCCAGGGCTGATCTCGCAGATCCGACTCCACAACTCAATACACAACAGGCAGGATCAGAACCCACTCCGGTGGGGGACACCTCGGGGCGGAGGCCCGGGCACCGATCCTGCTCCACACCTCCATCACATTTCAGGAGATCCGCATGGCACGTCTTGCCGGCGTTGACATCCCGCGCGACAAGCGCGTGGTGATCGCACTTACGTACATCTACGGCGTTGGCCGTACCCGCTCGGTCGAGATCCTCAAGGCCACCGAGATCGACGAGTCGATCCGCGTGAAGGACCTGAGCGACGACCAGCTCATCGCACTCCGCGACCACATCGAAGGCAACTACAAGGTGGAGGGTGACCTGCGCCGCGAGGTCGCCGCAGACATCCGCCGCAAGGTCGAGATCGGTTCCTACGAGGGCATCCGTCACCGTCGTGGCCTTCCGGTCCGCGGTCAGCGCACCAAGACCAACGCCCGTACCCGCAAGGGCCCGAAGCGCACCGTCGCCGGCAAGAAGAAGGCCCGCTAAGCAGCGGCCAGGGAATAGGAGAAAACTTTCATGGCTGCACCCAAGGCCGCCGCGCGCAAGCCGCGCCGCAAGGAAAAGAAGAACATCGCGCTGGGCCAGGCCCACATCAAGTCGACGTTCAACAACACGATCGTCTCGATCACCGACCCGACCGGCGCTGTCATCGCGTGGGCATCGTCTGGTGGCGTGGGCTTCAAGGGCTCCCGCAAGTCGACCCCGTACGCGGCCGGCATGGCCGCCGAGTCCGCCGCCCGTCAGGCTGCGGAGCACGGCGTCAAGAAGGTCGACGTCCTCGTGAAGGGTCCGGGTTCGGGCCGCGAGACCGCGATCCGCTCGCTGCAGGCCGCCGGCCTCGAGGTGGGTTCGATCCAGGACGTCACGCCCCAGGCTCACAACGGCTGCCGTCCGCCGAAGCGCCGTCGCGTCTGATTTCGTTCGAGGATGCCGGTCCCGTCACGGGACCGGCATCCTCGCCGCAGGTTTCCACAACTCAAGAACCTCACCCACCACATGTCATATAGCGGGCATGTGATCGAAAGGAACACACAGTGCTCATCGCACAGCGTCCCACACTGACCGAGGAAAAGATCGTCGAGAACCGGAGCCGGTTCATCATCGAGCCGCTCGAGCCCGGTTTCGGCTACACCATCGGCAACGCGCTGCGTCGCAGCCTGCTCTCGTCGATCCCCGGCGCTGCTGTCACCAGCATCCGCATCGACGGCGTGCTGCACGAGTTCAGCACCATCCCCGGCGTGAAGGAGGATGTCACCGAGATCATCCTCAACATCAAGCAGCTGGTCGTCTCCAGCGAGCGTGACGAGCCCATCACCGCCTACCTGCGCAAGACCGGCGCAGGCGAGGTCACCGCAGCGGACATCTCGGCCCCGGCCGGTGTCGAGGTGCAGAACCCCGAGCTCGTCATCGCGACCCTGAACGACACCGCGAAGTTCGAGCTGGAGCTCACCATCGAGCGCGGCCGCGGTTACGTGTCCGCCACGCAGAACCGCAACGAGTACGCCGAGGCCGGTCAGATCCCGATCGACTCGATCTACTCGCCCGTTCTCAAGGTCAGCTACCGCGTCGACGCGACCCGTGCCGGGGAGCGCACCGACTTCGACAAGCTCGTCCTGGACGTCGAGACCAAGTCCTCGATCAGCCCCCGCGACGCCGTCGCCTCGGCTGCGAAGACCCTCACCGAACTGTTCGGCCTCGCCCGCGAGCTGAACGTCGAGGCCGAGGGCATCGAGATCGGCCCGGCGCCGGTGGAGGCTGTCGCCTCCAGCGAGCTGTCGATGCCGATCGAGGACCTCGACCTGTCCGTGCGCTCGTACAACTGCCTCAAGCGCGAGGGCATCAACACGGTGTCCGAGCTCGTCGCCCTCTCGGAGACGCAGCTCATGAACATCCGCAACTTCGGCCAGAAGTCGGTCGACGAGGTGCGCGACAAGCTCATCTCGCTCGGTCTGTCGCTCAAGGATTCGGTGCCCGGTTTCGACGGCGCCCACTTCTACGGCGGCAGCGAAGACGAGTCCTTCTGACCTTCCCGAAATTCTGACCAGGAGTTAGACGAATATGCCTAAGCCCACTAAGGGTCCCCGCCTCGGAGGCGGCCCCGCACACGAGCGCCTGATGCTTGCCAACCTCGCGGCTGCTCTGTTCACCCACAAGTCGATCAAGACGACCGAGACCAAGGCCAAGCGCCTTCGTCCGCTCGCCGAGCGCCTGATCACCTTCGCCAAGCGCGGCGACCTGCACGCCCGTCGCCGGGTGCTGTCGGTCATCGGCGACAAGACGGTCGTGCACGAGCTGTTCACCGAGATCGCACCGCTCGTCGCGGATCGCGAGGGTGGCTACACGCGCATCACCAAGGTCGGCAACCGCAAGGGCGACAACGCCCCGATGGCCGTGATCGAGCTCGTCCTCGAGCCCGTCACGCCCAAGAAGAAGGCCGCCAAGCCGGCCGCGAAGGCTGCCCCGAAGGCCGAGAAGGTCGAAGAGGCTCCGGCCGAAGAGGTCGTCGAGGAGACCACCGAGGCTCCGGCCGAAGAGGCTCCCGCCGAGGAGAAGTCCGAGTAAGCATCCGCTTGCTTTGCGAAGCCCGCCACCCCGAAAGGGATGGCGGGCTTCGTCGTTCCCGGGTGCGACGTTTCACGGACCCGGTGACGTTTCACGGACGAATCGACCGGATCGGACCGTGATTCGTCACGGGGACCGTGAATCGTCACCGGCGCAGGCGCCGACAGGGCCCCGCCCAGCCCGGAGTAGGGTGGATGAGTGACTGACGCTCGGATTCAACGCGGCCCCCGGGCGTATGCGTCCTTCATCGTCATCGGCCTGCTGGCGGGCGTCCTGTCCGGATTGTTCGGCGTCGGCGGCGGGACGGTCATCGTGCCGCTGCTCGTGCTGCTGCTGCATTTCGACCAGCGCCTGGCCGCCGGGACGTCGCTCGCCGCGATCGTCCCCACCGCCGCCGTCGGCGTCATCTCGTACGCGGTGCACGGCTCGGTGGCGTGGATCCCGGCGATCATCCTCGCCGCCGGAGCCGTCGTCGGCGCGCAGATCGGCACCCGACTGCTGCCGCGGATCTCGCAGACCGCCCTGCGGTGGGGATTCGTCGGTTTCCTGGTCGTCGTCATCATCATGCTGTTCGTCGTGATCCCGTCCCGCGGCGCCGAGTTCGAACTCACCTGGCTGTCGGGGAGCGCGCTCGTGCTGGTCGGCGTCGGCACCGGCATCCTGTCCGGCCTCATCGGAGTGGGCGGGGGAGTCGTCGTCGTGCCGGTGCTCATGCTGGCCTTCGGAACCAGCGACCTCGTGGCCAAGGGCACCTCGCTGCTCATGATGATCCCGACGGCGATCTCGGGCACGATCGGCAACCTGCGTCACCGCAACGTCGACCTCACCGCCGCCGTGACCATCGGTGTCGCCGCGTGCACGACCACGGCTCTCGGCGCATGGCTGGCGACTCTGATCGACCCACTCCTCGGCAACATCCTGTTCGCCGCCTACCTCGTCGTGATCGCGGTGCAGATGTCGCTCAAGGCGATCCGGGGCCGCAAACGCTGAGGTCTTCCCTTTGCGGATGCCGGGGATGGCCGAAAGTGAAGAAACCCTTATGTGAGCCTCATATCCGCCTCACAATGGGCCGACACCATGGGATCATGACCTTCTCACGCCGCATCCTCGTCCCCAGCCTCCTCATCTCGCTGCCGGTGGTCGTCGCCGCGGGAAGCATGGCGCTCGCGCAGACGCCCGGGGCACCGCAGCTGCCCCAGGAATCGGTGGTCGTCGAGTTCGCGACGCCGACTCCGACGCCCGAGCCGGAGGCACCGCGTCCGGTCCCGTCCGCCGCGCCGGTCGCGCCGCCGGTCGCGCCGCCGGCCACCGGTGACGACGACGGCGCAGGAGACGATGGTGGTGCCGGAGACGACGGTGCTGCCGGAGACGACGGAGACGATGGCGGCGCAGGTGACGACGACGGCGACGACGGCGCAGGAGATGACGACGCAGGCGATGGCGACGATGACTGACACGACGACAGCGCCCATTCCGACGATGGCGGCGCCCGCTCCTTCGGCCGAGCCGTTCCCGGCCGAACCGGCGCGACCTCCTCGGAGCCGGTTCCGCGCACTCCCGGCGCGCTGGCGCATCACCGCGTGGATCATCGCCAGCACGGTCGTCACGCTCCTCGCGGTCGGCCTGATCGGCCGCAGCATCTTCCTCGCGGACATCGAGCGCTCCGCCAACGCGGACGTCGAACAGGAGGCACAGGAGTTCCACCGGTTCTTGGCCCAGTCCGCCTCGGACTTCACCTCCGCCGACGAACTGCTCGCGGACTATCTCGGCCGGCAGTCCGTCCACGCGGGCGAGATCATCGTCGGCGCCGTCGACGGCAAACCCGTGGCCCTGGCCAATGGGCTCGTCGAGGGTGAGTCATCGTTGGGATTCCCCGGAAGCGATGCCCTCGCCCTCCGGCTGCTCAGCAGTCAGGAGAAATCCGGAAACGTCTCATCATCCGAGGCAGGGCCGCTGCGCTGGGGACGCGTGGACTTCGCCTCGGGCGACACTGAGGGCTCGCTCCTGGTGATGCAGTTCACCCAGGCGCAGAGCGCCGCCGTGGATCAGTCCGTCGTCACGATCGCGTGGGTGGCGTTCGCCGGACTGCTGCTCAGCTCCGGGGTCGCCTGGCTTGTCGCCGGTCAGATCCTCGCGCCGGTCCGAGAGGTGCATCGTGTGGCGCGCGAGATCAGCGAGCACGACCTCACCGCCCGAGTGCCGGTCGAAGGCAATGACGACATCGCGGCCGTCGCGACCACATTCAATCAGATGCTCGACCGACTCGAAGGCGTCTACGCCACCCAGCAGCGCTTCGTGGACGACGCCGGACACGAGCTGCGCACCCCGATCACGATCGTCCGCGGACATCTCGAACTGCTCAGCGACGATCCAGTGGAGCGCCGTGAGACGCTGCGCCTGGTGAGCGGAGAGCTCGACCGGATGAGCCGCATCGTCACCGACCTGCTCGTGCTCGCCCGCGCCGAGCAGCCAGACTTCGTCCGTGTCGCCGGATGCGACATCGCGTCGCTCACGCTCGACATCGAAGCCAAGGCGCAGGCGCTCGGCGATCGGCGCTGGCAGCTCATGGAGGTCGCCGAAGGGCGGGCGCGTCTGGACCCCCAGCGCATCACACAGGCCGTGCTGCAACTGGCCGCCAACGCCGTCCAGATCACCGAGCCGGGGGCGCGCATCCGCATCGGCTCCCGCTTCGAGGGCGCAGGTCCCGAGCGGATGCTGCGGCTCTGGGTGCAGGACGAGGGACCCGGCGTCGCCCCGGCGGACGCCGAGCGCATCTTCGAGCGCTTCGTCCGCGGCGGCGCGTCGGGGGAGGGCACCGCGCCCCGACGCGGCTCCGGCCTGGGCCTGGCCATCGTCCGCGCGATCACGGATGCCCACGGCGGCTCCGCCTGGGTGGACAGCGTGCTGGGTGAAGGAGCGACCTTCGGTCTCGACATCCCCGCCCCGAACGACGCCGACCCCGTCATCCCCCTCGACAGCACCCTCGTGAAGGAAGCCTGACGTGCGCCACATCCTGATCGTCGAAGACGACCCCCACATCACCTCCTTCGTCCGACGCGGCCTTCGGACCGCCGGCTACGAGACCTCCGAGGCCACCGACGGCGAGAGCGCCCTCATCATGGCGCGCACCCGTCAGTTCGACCTGATGCTGCTGGACATCGGCCTGCAGGGGATCGACGGCTTCACCGTCCTCTCGCACCTCCGAGGCGAAGGGGTCACGGCTCCCGTCATCATCCTCACCGCACGCGATTCCGTGATCGACACGGTCCGAGGGCTCGAGAGCGGCGCGAACGACTACGTCACCAAGCCGTTCCAGTTCGCCGAGCTCCTCGCCAGAGTGAAACTGCGCATCGGCGACGGCGAGCAGCGGGTCGCCGGAGCGGTCCTCACGCACGGCGACGTGACCGCCGACATCCGCACCCGCAGGGTCACCGTCGGCGACGAGTCGGCCGACCTCACCTCGCGGGAGTTCTCGCTGCTCGAGGTGTTCCTGCAGCATCCGGGTCAGGTGCTGTCGCGCGATCAGCTGATCGGACAGGTGTGGGGAATGGACTTCGACCCGGCATCCAACGTGGTCGACGTGTACGTGCGAGCCCTGCGCAGCAAGATCGGTGCGGAGCACATCGAAACCGTCCGCGGAGCGGGGTATCGGTTCCAATGAACACCGCGCCCATCCGCGTCGTGTACGCCACACGCCCCCCGGAGCGGTTCGCACCGCCGAACGCTCCGACCCCGCCGCGCGTGCCCCGCACGCCGCGACCGCCCCGCACCCCGCGACCGCCCCGTGACCGCCTGCGTCTGCGGAGCGTCCTCGGTCTCGTCGTCGTCGCGGTCACCGTGATCGCGCTCGGCGTCGCCGCCCTCACGTCTCCGGCAGGCGACGGCGGTGCGCCGACGCTGCCGATCGCCGCCACGATCTCGGTCTTCCTCCTCGCCGTCTGGGCATGGATGTGCACACCGCTCGACGACACTCTGGTGGCCTTCCTCGCCGCGGTCGCGCTCATCGCTGTCGGCGTGCTGCCTGCCGAGGACTTCTTCGCCTCGCTCGGCGACGAGACGATCTGGCTGCTGCTGTGCGCGTTCATCATCGCGGCCGGTGTCAGCGCGTCGGGGCTCGCGCTGCGAGGCACCGCACTGCTGCTGCGCCGGGCCCGCACACCGCGCGCGCTGTTCCATCTCACGACCTTCGCCCTCACGGTCACGACGTTCGCCGTCCCGGCGACATCCGGGCGTGCCGCGCTGGCGATCCCCGTGTTCACGGCGCTCGCGGCATCGCTGGCCGATCGCCCGACGCTCATCCGGGCCCTGTCGCTGCTGTTCCCCACGGTGATCCTGCTGTCCGCCGTCGGCTCGCTCCTCGGTGCCGGCGCGCATGTGATCACGTCGCAGCTGTTGGAATCCGTCGTCGGGCAGGGCTTCGGATTCCTCGACTGGCTGTGGTTCGGCCTGCCACTGGCGATCGTCTCCTCCCACCTCGCGTGCGAGATCGTGCTGCTGCGGTTCACCGGCAGGGCAGAACGCCGTCGCGGCATCCCGAACGTCTTCGCCGACCTGGCCCGCACGGCACCGACACCGGTGAGCGGACCGCTCACGGCGATCGAGCGCCGTGCCGGCCTGCTGCTCGTCGCCGTGGTCGTGCTGTGGTGCACCGAACCCGTGCATCACATCTCGCCCGCACTCGTCGCGCTGTTCGGCGCCATCGTCGTGGTGTCGCCGAAGATCGGATGCATCACGCTGCCTGTCGCGGTGAAGAAGGTGCCGTGGGCGCTGCTGCTGTTCCTCGCCGCCACTCTCGCACTCGCCTCGGCGCTCACCGCCACGGGTGCCGCCGACTGGCTCGGCACCTGGGCGCTCGGGCCGATGGCGGGGCTCGGTTCGTCGGCCGGCATCGCGTTCGTGCTCGCCGTCATCGCCCTGTCGCTCGGCGCGCACCTGATGATCCCCTCGCGCTCCGCACGGTCCGCGGCGATCATCCCGATGGTCATCGCGCTCGCCCCCGGACTCGGCGTCGATCCCGCCGCCGCGGCCTTCGCCTCGACCGCGGCCGCCGGCTTCTGCCACACTCTGCCCAGCTCGGCGAAGCCCGTGGCCATGTTCGCCGACCCGGAGATCGCACCGGGCGGATTCCATCCCCGCGACCTCCGCTCGCTCTCGGCGATCCTCGCTCCGGCGATGTTCCTCCTCGTCGTCTGCTTCTCGTTCTGGATCTGGCCGGCCATGGGGATGCCGCTCCTGCGCTGAGCACCGCGCACCGCGCACCGCAGCATCCCCTCGCCCTCGTCCTCACCCCTCCACCCCACCGACGTTCGTCGTACCCGGATCCGGGTCCATCAGAAGGAGTCTCCATGTCCATCCACATTCCCCAGCGCGTTCTCGTCGCCCCCAGCGGATTCAAGGAGAGCCTCGACGCCGAGACGGTCGCCCGGGCCATCGCATCGGGTGTGCGCCGCGTCATCCCCGGCATCCAGGTCGACGAGTTCCCGATCCCCGACGGCGGCGAGGGCACCGCGGCCGCGCTCGCCGCAGCGACCGGTGGCGAGCTCGTCCCGGTCACCGTCACCGGCCCCGTCGGCGATCCCGTCGTCGCGCACTATGCCCGCCTCGGCGGGTCGGCGCGCGGGACGGCCGTCGTCGAGATGGCGCAGGCGGGCGGGCTGCGCCTGGTCCCGCGCGACAGGCGCGACCCCGGCGCCACGACGACGCTGGGCGTCGGGCAGCTGATCGCCGCGGCGCTCGACGGCGGCGCGGAACGGATCATCGTCGGATGCGGCGACTCGGGCACCAGCGACGGCGGGGCCGGTGCGCTCGAAGCGCTCGGCGTTCGCGTCCTCGACCGGGACGGCACCCCGCTGCCCCGCGGCGGGCGGCACCTCGTCGACGCCGCCGCGCTGGATCTCACCCACCTGCACCCGCGGGCCGCCGAGGTCGAGATCGTCCTCGCCTGCAACATCCACAACGTCCTGTGCGGGCCCCGAGGGGTGGCGCGGGTGTTCGGTCCGCAGAAGGGCGCCTCACCCGCCGACGTCGAACAGCTCTCGGAGGCACTGGACACGTGGGCCGATGTGCTCGAGCGGTTCGGTCCGCAGGGCGCGACGATGGATGTGCGCACCGGACCGGGGACCGGAGCATCCGGCGGCCTGGGGGCAGGACTCGCGGCGGTCCTCGGCGCTCGCCTGGCTCCGAGGTTCGAAGTGCTGCTGGACGGCGACCTGCTGCCGCGCAACCTCGACGACCTGCTCGAGACGGCCGACCTCGTCATCACGGCCGAGGGCGCGATCGACTTCCAGACGCCGCGCGGGAAGGTGCCGGCCGAGGTCGCCATGCGCGCCCGCATCGCCGGGGTGCCGGTGCTCGGCATCGCCGGTTCGCTGGGCGAGGGAGCTCCGGCCGTGCACGATATCGGCATCGGAGCGATCGCCTCCATCCTCACCGTGCCGATGCGGCTCGAACAGGCCGTCGAACAGGGCGAGGCTCTGCTGCGGGATGCTGCGGAGCGCAGCATGCGCCTGGTCATGCTCGGCTCCGCCCTCGCCGCGCGGGCCGCTTGAGGAGTGTTTCCCCGGCCGGCGACAGGGAGTCGGCCGGGGACGGCCGGTAGGATCGAGGGGTGCCAGTCAACACCGAACTTGTCGGCCGGGAGTTCCCGCCGACGGCCCCGTACCTCGTCGGTCGTGAGAAGGTGCGCGAGTTCGCCCGCGCCGTCTTCGCCGACGCTCCGCTGCACACCGATGTGGATGCCGCTCGCGCGCTCGGCTACGCCGACGTCGTCGCCCCGCCCACGTTCGCGATGGTCATCCAGGACCAGACGCTGCAGCAGCTGCTCAGCGAGCCCGGGTCGGGCATCGAACTGGCGCGCACCATCCACGCCGAGCAGCGCTTCGCCTACACGCGGCCGATCGTCGCGGGCGACGAGTTGAGCGGACGCCTCACGGTCACCGGCATCCGCACGGTCGGCGGCAACGCCATGATCACCAGTGAAGCCGAGATCACGGATGCCGAGGGCGCCCACGTCGTCACGGCGACCAGCGTCCTGCTGGTCGGAGCGGGGGAATGATGTCGTTCACTGTCGGAGATGTCGTCGCCGAGCGCGACATCCACCTCACGCGCGAGTCGCTGGTCCGCTACGCGGGCGCCTCAGGCGACTTCAACCCGATCCACTACCGCGACGACGTCGCCGAGTCGGTCGGGCTTCCCGGCGTGCTCGCGCACGGGATGCTGACGATGGGCATCGCCTCGTCCGTCGTGGTCGCGGCCCTGGGCGACACCGGCACGATCACCGAATACGGCGTGCGGTTCACGAAGCCCGTCGTCGTCGACCCGGCGGACGGTGCGCACGTGCACGTGCTCGCCACGGTCGGCGCCGTGGACGAGACCAGCGCGCGCATCGACCTCAAGGTCACCTTCGGCGAGACCACGGTCCTCGGCAAGGCGCAGCTGCGCGTCGCGATCTGATGCGCGACGTCGCACCGATCGCGCTCTCGCAGCTCACCACGCTGCGCACCGGCGCCGCACCCGAACGGATGCTGGAGGCGCGCACCGCGGACGAGCTGGTCGAGGCGCTGCGCGAGACCTGGACGCGCGGTGACGAATGGTTCGTCCTCGGCGGCGGCTCGAACCTGTTCGTCGGCGACGAGACGTTCGAGGGCACCGTGATCCGCGTGCTGACGACCGGCATCGAGCGGCTCGAGTCGCCGCACCCCGGTCGCGCCCGCGTTCGCGTGCAGGCCGGTCATGACTGGGACGCACTCGTCGCCTACACGGTCGAGCACGGACTCGCCGGCATCGAGGCGATGAGCGGCATCCCCGGAACCGTCGGCGCCGCCCCCGTGCAGAACGTCGGCGCGTACGGGCAGGAGATCCAGGAGACCCTCGTCGAGGTCGAGCTCATCGACGAGGGCGGCGAGGTGTCGGTGGTTCCGGCATCCGAACTCGGGCTGGGCTTCCGGACGTCCGTCCTCAAGCATCACTACGGCGGTGCGCCCCTGCGGCGCGCGGTCATCCTGTCGGTCACGCTGGATCTCGCTGATGTGGGGGATGCCGGGCGCATCGTCCGCGGCGAGCAGCTGCGCCGCGCGCTCGCGCTGCAGGACGACGCCCCTGTGCCGCTGGCCTGGGTGCGC
Organism: Microbacterium sp. M; assembly: GCF_045181065.1. Classification (GTDB taxonomy): domain Bacteria; phylum Actinomycetota; class Actinomycetes; order Actinomycetales; family Microbacteriaceae; genus Microbacterium. The sequence continues at coordinate 889,871 of NZ_CP173721.1, forward strand.
GAGCGGATCCTGGCGACGCGTGCCGTCAAGGGCATGCTCCTCGATCCGGATGACCCCGACACCACGAGTGCCGGTTCGTTCTTCCAGAACGCGATCGTGCCGGAGGCCGTCGCGCGGGCCCTCCCTCCGGAGTGCCCGCGGTGGCCTGTGGCCCCCGACCTGGATGCCGTCACGGTCATTCCGCTCGGCGCATATGACGGGACGGTTCCTCCGATCGTGTCGACGCCGACCGACGTCAAGGTGTCGGCGGCGTGGCTCATCGAGCACGCCGGAATCTCGAAGGGCTTCAAGCTGCCGCGCTCCCGCGCCGGGGTGTCGACCAAGCACGCCCTCGCGCTCACCAATCGCGGCGGAGCGACGGCCGGCGAGATCGCCGAACTCGCGCGCTACATCTCCAGTCGAGTGCACGCCGAGTTCGGTCTGCTGCTGCAGCCGGAACCCGTGCTCGTCGGCGTCGACATCTAACGTCACCGCCGGTCGCAGAGCATCGCGCCGCAGCTCGCGCAGGGCGTATGCTCGCGTGCATGCCCGGACTCGTGCCGTACCTGTTCTTCCCCGGCAACGCCGCCGAAGCGCTGACGTTCTACCGCGACGTGTTCGGCGGGGAGCTGACGCTGTTCACGTACGCGCAGTTCAGCCGCGTGGACGGCCCTGACGACGCGATCGCGCACGGCATGCTCACCGGCGCGGTCCAGTTGTTCGCCGCAGATGCCGGAGGGGACGAGGATGCCGTGCACATCGTCGGGGCGAGCTTCTCGCTGCTCGGGGCAGCGGGGGCCTCGACTCTCACACGCTGGTTCGACGCGCTCGCCGAGGGTGGGACGGTCGCCGACCCGCTGCAGAAGCGTCCGTGGGGGGACTACGACGGTCAGGTGGTCGATCGCTACGGCATCCGCTGGCTGATCGGGTTCGAGGACTGACGCGTCCGCGGGCCACCCCCGGGTCAGGAGGCGAACAGGCGCTGCAGGCGCTGGATGCCCTCCAGAAGCTGGTCGTCGCCGAGCGCGTAGGAGAGGCGGAGGTATCCCGACGGCCCGAACGCTTCGCCGGGAACGACGGCGACCTCGGCCTGCTCGAGGATGAGGTCGGCCAGCTCGAGCGAGGTCGTCGGCGTGACACCACCCCAGGTGCGTCCGAGCAGACCGTGCACGTCGGGGTAGACGTAGAACGCGCCGAGCGGGTTCGGCACCTTCACACCGTCGATCTTCGACAGCTCCGACACGATGAGCCGGCGACGGCGATCGAACGCCTCGCGGAACTGCTCCGCCTCGGTCTGCGGGCCGGTGAGAGCGGCGATCGCGCCCTTCTGCGCCACGTTGTTCACGTTGCTGGACAGGTGCGACTGCAGGTTGCCCGCGACCTTGATCGCGTCGGCGGGGCCGACCATCCAGCCCACGCGCCACCCTGTCATGGCATAGGTCTTCGCGACGCCGTTGACGAGGATCGTCTGGTCCGCAGCGGCCGGGACCGCTTCGACGATCGAGACGGCCTTCACGCCTTCGTAGGTGAGGTTCTGGTAGATCTCGTCCGAGATGATCCAGATGCCGTGCTCGACGGCCCACTCGCCGATGGCCTTGGTCTCCTCCGCCGTGTACACCGAGCCGGTCGGGTTCGACGGCGAGACGAATACGAGCACCGTGGTGCGGTCGGTGCGTGCCGCCTCGAGCTGCTCGACCGTGACCTTGTAGTCCTGGTCGGATCCGGCGAACACCTCGACCGGGATGCCGTCGGCCAGGCGGATCGCCTCGGGATACGTCGTCCAGTACGGTGCAGGCAGCAGCACCTCGTCGCCGGGGTTCACGACCGCCTGGAAGGCCTGATAGACGGACTGCTTGCCGCCGTTGGTCACGATGACCTGCGACGGGGAGACCTCGAGGCCGGAGTCGCGCAGCGTCTTCGCAGCGATCGCCTCGCGCAGCGCCGGCAGGCCGGGGGCGGGCGTGTACCGGTAGCTCGCCGGGTCGGCGAGAGCCTCTGCCGCGGCATCCACGATGAACTGCGGCGTCGCGAAGTCGGGCTCGCCGGCGGCGTAGGAGATGACCGGCTTGCCTTCGGCCTTCAGGGCCTTGGCCTTGGCATCCACCTTGAGGGTCGCGGACTCGGCGATTGCGGACAGCTTGCGGGAGAGAGGAGCGCGTTCGGTCACGCTTTGAATGCTACCCGCGCGAGGGGAGCCGTGCGCGTCAGTCGCTGCAGCACTCCGCGGTGCCGCACGAATCGGCGTACCGGCGCCGTGGCGCGGCAGGATCGGTCATGTCGACGAGAGCGGATGCGTCGGCATGCGTCGGCTCATCGCCGGCGGAGTGCCAGAGAGCGAAGTGCCACATCCCGCGGTTCTCGTCGGCCAGCAGCCGGTCGGGTCCGGCGAGGACGAGGACGCGGTCGTGCTCGCGGTCGGCCCGGAAGGGGGAGACGAGCTGTTCGCGCAGCACCGATGGGTCGACCTCGATCGTGTCGGCGCGTTCGACGGACTCGCCGTGCGCCTCGAGCGCGGTCGCAAGGGCGTCGGCGGCACGGCGCGAGCGGTTGTCGTCGGCACCGGCGACCACGACGAGGCGAGCGCCCGTCGCGTTGTTGTGCAGGAACTCGAGCGCGATCCCGTCCCACGCGTCTGTCATGCATCCAGGGTACGCCGGGGGCGTCGGACGGTCGTCGCTGCCGTCCGCAGCACCTGCGCGAGGAGGGCCGCCGCGTCTTCGACCAGCGCGTCGTCCAGATTCCCGTATCCCAGCACGAGGGCCTCGGGCAGGGCCCGGTCGAAGGCGTAGCGACGCAGCGGAATCAGCGCGAGCGCGTGCTCGGATGCGCGGCGGACGACTTCGCGGGCGTCGAGACCGGTCGGCAGGGAGAGGACGAGGTGCATGCCGGCGGCGATGCCTGTGACATCCAGGCCACCGATCTCATCGTGCAATCCGCCGAGCTCGCAGTCGAGCGCCGCGAGCAGCCGACCGCGTCGTCGACGGAAGCGCGTGCGTGCTCGGCGCAGGTGCCGCTCCAGGTCGCCGTGAGTGAGGAAGTGCGCGAGCGCGGCCTGATCGATGAGGGAGGGTGCGGTCGTTGCGGCGGCGGGTTCGACCCCCGACGGCAGGACCATCCATCCGATCCCGATACCGGCCGCGATGGATTTGGAGAGCGAACCGATCAGCGCCACGCGGTCCGGCGCGAGGCGCTGCAGGGCGGCCACCGGACGCCGGTCGTAGCGGAATTCGGCGTCGTAGTCGTCCTCGATCAGGAGGGCGTCGGCGGAACGCGCCCAGGCGACGATCTGCTCGCGCCGCTGCGGCGACAGGGCGGCGCCGAGGGGGAACTGGTGCGCCGGCGTGAGCAGCGCTGCTCGTGCCCCCGTGCGTCGTGCGGCCGATTCGAGTGCCGCCACATCGATGCCGTCCTCGTCGACGGGCACGCCGATCGGTGTCAGTCCGCACTCCTGGGCGACGTCGCGCAGCCGCGGCCAGCTCGGATCCTCGACGAGCAGATGGCGGTGCCCGCGGCTTCGCAGTTCGAGCGCGAGCAGTCGCATGCCATCCGTCGCGCCGTGCGTGATCACGATGTCGCCCGCCCCGGCGGCCACGCGTCGCGAACGGGCGAGATAGTCCGCCACGGCATCCCGGGCGGGGGAGTAGCCGGAGCCGTGGTCCGCCACGAACGCCTGGTCCGGGAGATCGACGAGTGCGGCGCGCAGCGCCGCAGCCCAGCGGGAGCGGGGGATGGCGCGCAGATCCGGCAGCCCGGGGCGCAGGTCGAAGCGCGGCGGCGGCGGCGGCGCGGTCGACGCCGGCCGCGCCGCATCCCCGGTCACGGCAGCGCCGGCGATGGGCGCGGCCACGGTCGTCGCCGAACCCGTGGTCGCCTCGAGGACGCCCTCGGCGACCAGCTGACCGTAGGTCTCCGTCACGACCCACCGCGAGACGCCGAGCGTCTCCGCGAGTGCGCGGCTCGGCGGCAGAGCGGCACCGTGCGGCAGGATGCCGTCGTCGATCGCCTGTCGCAGCGCGTGCTCCAGCCGGTCCCGCAGCGCCGAGCGGCCGTCGTTCGCCGGTGAGAGGTCGAGCAGCGTCTCCCACGCGAGAATTGGTCTGGTCTTCTGCATCGTGATTGGAGTGTATAGCCGGACCGATGGATTCGTACCGTGGAGCTACGCAATCGAAAGGACCCCCATGCGCTCCCGCACTCTCTCCAACGGCACGACCTCCTTCGCGGTCTCCGCGCTCTGCCTCGGCGCCATGAACTTCGGCACTCGCACCGACCAGGAGACCTCGCGCGCGATCCTCGACCGATTCGTCGAGGCCGGCGGCACGTTCATCGACACCGCGAACAACTACAGCGTCTGGTCCGGCGGCCACGGGCGCGAGAGCGAGGACATCCTCGGGGCATGGATGCGCGACCGCGGCAACCGCGACAGTCTGCGCATCGCGACGAAGCTGGGCGCCGCGCAGAAGGATCCGGCCAAGCCGCTGTCCACCACCCCGCCGACGAACTACGAGGGGCTGTCCGCCGAGGTCATCCGCCGGCAGGCCCCGGAGAGCGCTCGGCACCTCGGCATCTCGCACATCGACGTCCTCTACGGTCACGTCGACGATCGCGATGTCGATCTCGCCGAGACGGTCGGGGCGTTCGGCGCCCTGCAGCAGGACGGACTGATCGGCATCGCCGGTATCTCGAATGTCGCGACCTGGCGGGTCGTCGAGGCCAGGGAAGAGGCTCGGCGCCAGGGCATCGCGCCGTACGGCGTGGTGCAGCAGCAGTACAGCTATCTTCAGCCGTCGCCGCGATTCGGACGGAACAACTTCGTCACGCCCGGCCTGCTCGACTACGCGGCCTCCACCGGCACACCGGATCGCCCGCCGCTCGCGATCACCGCGTACTCGCCGCTGCACCAGGGAGCGATCGCCCGCAGGAACCAGCAGCTGTGGGGCGGCGTCGACCACCCCACCAGTCACGCCCGCCGCGAAGTGCTGCACGAGGTCGCCGGCGAGGTCGGCGCGACGCCGAACCAGGTCGCGCTCGCCTGGCTGATGGGCGGTGAGGTTCCGGTGATCCCTGTGATCGGCGCATCGAGCGTGGCGCAGCTGGACGAGGCGCTCGGGGCGGCCGAGCTCGCGCTCGATCCCGAGATCCGCGCACGATTGGATGCCGAGCCCGGCGGCCCCCGGTGACATCGGAGAATCATCCCAGCCCCGACGACATCACGCCGACGAGGAAGAACGCGCCCGAGATCAGCACCACCGCCTGCGGATACACGGAGGACGCGACGCATATCCCGGCCGCGACGATGCCGAAGATCAGCGGCACCACGAGCGGAGATCTGCCGGGGGCGGTGGCACCGGGCATCCGCAACAGCAGAGCCAGCGCGATCATCGGCAGGAACAGCAGGTACTCGCGCGTTCCGAGGATGGCCTTCTCGATCGGGCTCAGCCCGGACGTCCCTGCGCTGAGGAAGATCTCGGGCTGCGTGATGAAGATCGCGAGGATGCCGATCGACAGCATGATGGTCAGGGCGCTGAGCACGAGCGAGATGATCCGACGCGGGCGGGACGCCGCTCGATAGGCGGTGGCGATGCTGGACATGCTCGGGAGGGTACGCCGATCGCGCGAAGCGCCGAGCGGATTGTCCACAGGCCGCACCCGTGCGTCGGAGAGATCCCGTCGGTCGGACGCGATCCGAGGAAAGCGTCCGGCCGACGGGATCCCTGCGACCGTGTCAGTCCGTCTCGACGAGGTACCGGCTGTAGGCGCTGAGGGTCAGGAACGCCGGGAACTCCGTTCCCAGTGCGACCTCGCGGAACACATCCGCCGCGTCGTCGAACCGGTCGCCGTCCCGGCGGTCGGCGCCTGCCAGCATCTCGCCGATGATGGACTCGACGTACTCCGCCGTGATCGGCGCGCCGTCGTCGGTGGAGAGATCCTGGTGGATCCACTGCCACACCTGTGAGCGGGAGATCTCCGCCGTCGCGGCATCCTCCATCAGGTTGTCGATCGCGACGGCGCCCAGGCCCCGCAGCCAGGCTTCGATGTAGCGGATCGCGACCGAGACGTTGTCCCGCACGCCCTGCGCGGTGATCGGCCGGCCGATGTGCAGGTCGAGCAGATCCGCAGGCTTCACGTCGACGTCAGGACGCTGCCGATCGAGCTGGTTCGGGCGGTCGCCCAGTACGGCGTCGAACTCCGCCTGCGCTGCGGGAATGAGATCCGGATGCGCGACCCACGTGCCGTCGAACCCGTCACCGGCCTCGCGGCGCTTGTCGGCGGAGACCTTCTCGATCGCGCGGGCGGTCACCTCCGGATCGCGGCGGTTCGGGATGAAGGCGCTCATGCCGCCGATCGCGAAGGCGCCGCGCTTGTGGCACGTCTGCACGAGCAGTTCGGTGTACGCGCGCATGAACGGCACCGTCATGGTGACCTCGCTGCGGTCGGGCAGGACGAACCGCGCTCCGCGTCCGCGGTAGTTCTTGATGATCGAGAAGATGTAGTCCCAGCGCCCGGCGTTGAGACCGGCGCAGTGGTCGCGCAGTTCGAACAGGATCTCGTCCATCTCGAACGCCGCCGGCAGCGTCTCGATCAGCACGGTCGCCCTGATCGTCCCGTGCGCCAGGCCCGCGAACTCCTCGCTGAAGGTGAAGATGTCGTCCCACAGCTTCGCCTCCTCGCTGGATTCGAGCTTGGCGATGTAGAAGTACGGTCCGCGCCCCGCATCGATCAGGGCCTGCGCGTTGTGCAGGAAGTACAGCCCGAAGTCGACGAGGGAACCGGATGCCGCCATCGCCCGCCCCGTGTGGTCGATGAAGCTCAGGTGCTTCTCGGTGAGGTGCCAGCCGCGCGGACGCATCACGATCGTCGGCGTTCGGTCGGCGGTGACGCGGTACACCTTGCCCTCGGGACTGGTGTGGGTCAGCTCGCCCCTGATCGCGTCGCGCAACGACAGCTGCCCGCCGATGACGTTCGCCCAGGTCGGGCTCGTGGCGTCCTCCTGGTCGGCGAGCCACACGCGCGCGCCGGAGTTCAGGGCGTTGATCGTCATCTTCGGGTCGGTCGGGCCCGTGATCTCGACCCGGCGGTCCTCGAGACCAGGTCCCGCTCCCGCGACCTGCCACTCGGCATCCTCGCGGATGTGGGCGGTGTCGTCGCGGAACCGCGGGTCATGACCGTTGCCGATCTCGAAGCGCCGCCGCATGCGGTCGGCGAGCCGGTCGTGCCGGCGGTGCGCGAAGCGGTGGTGCAGCTCGGTGAGGAAGGCGACGGCATCCGGCGTGAGGATCTCGTCATAGCGGTCGCGCAGGGGGCCGTCGATGCGGATGGCGGGGCCCTGCAGGGTCTCGGTGGGGATGGTCGGGGGAGCGGTGGGAGTGATCATGATGTGTGTCCTTTTCGTCGTCGAGCCGGGAGGCGTGTCCGGGTTGGTGCGGGTTCATGCGGTTGCGACCCGCGCCGACCCGGACATCACTGAGTGGCGTGTCCGGGTTCGTGCGGATCCTCGCGGTTGCGACCCGCATCAACCCGGACATGGGGTGCGCTGAGGTTGTGCACCCCGCCCGCCCCAGGGTCAGTGGAACTGCGCGGTCTCGGTGGAGCCGGCGAGGGCGAGCGTCGCGCTGTCGGGGTTGAGCGCGGTCGAGATGACGTCGAAGTACCCGGTGCCGGCCTCGCGCTGGTGCCTGGTGGCGGTGTATCCGGATGCCTCGGCGGCGAACTCGGCCTCCTGCAGGTCGACGTAGGCGCTCATGGCGCGCTCGGCGTATCCGCGGGCGAGGTCGAACATGGAGTGGTTCAGGGCATGGAAGCCGGCCAGGGTGATGAACTGGAACTTGTAGCCGAGATCGGCCAGCTCCTGCTGGAACGTGGCGATCTCGGCATCCGACAGGTGCTTCTTCCAGTTGAAGCTCGGCGAGCAGTTGTACGCGAGCAGCTTGCCGGGGAACCGCTCATGGACGGCCGTCGCGAACGATCGTGCCAGTTCGATGTCCGGCTCGCCCGTCTCGACCCAGAGCAGGTCGGCGTACGGGGCGAAGGCGAGTCCGCGGCTGATGACCGACTCGATGCCCGGACGGATCCGGTAGAACCCCTCGCTGGTGCGCTCGCCGGTGGTGAACTGCTGGTCGCGCTCGTCGACGTCGCTGGTGAGCAGGTCGGCGGCGAGGGCATCCGTGCGGGCGATGATGACGGTGGGGACCCCGGCGACGTCGGCCGCCAGGCGGGCGGCGTTCAGCGTGCGGATGTGCTGCTGCGTCGGCACCAGCACCTTTCCGCCGAGATGCCCGCACTTCTTCTCGCTGGCCAGCTGGTCCTCCCAGTGGATGCCGGCAGCACCGGACTGGATCAGCGACTGCGCCAGTTCGTACGCGTTCAGGGGTCCGCCGAAGCCGGCCTCGGCATCCGCCACGATCGGGGCGACCCAGTCCTGGGTGATGTCTCCTTCGGCGTGCTCGAGCTGATCCTGCCGCAGCAGCGCGTTGTTGATGCGGCGGACCACCGAGGGCACGGAGTTCGCCGGGTACAGCGACTGGTCGGGGTAGGTGTGACCGGCGAGGTTGCCGTCGGCGGCGACCTGCCAGCCGGAGAGGTAGATGGCCTTGAGCCCGGCGCGCACCTGCTGCACGGCCTGGCCTCCGGTGTAGGCGCCGAGGGCACGGACGTACTCCTCGGTGTGCAGGAGGTTCCACAGGTTCTCGGCTCCGCGGTGGGCGAGCGTCGACTCCTCGCGGACCGAGCCGCGGATGCGGATGACGTCCTCGGCGGAGTAGCTGCGCTCGATCCCGTCCCAGCGGGGGTCCGTGTCCCAGATCTCCTCGAGCTCGGCCGCGGTCTGGACCTGGTCACCGGCTCGCAGTCCGGTCGGGGTGTTGTTCGTCATGATCTCTCTCCTCCGTGGGATCGGGGTGGCTTGGCATCCACTCTGCGTGAAGATCTCGGATGCTGATGGCCGAACTCGAGGAGAAATTTGGGTGTATTTCTGTTTTCGTGACAGAATCCCCGGCATGACCCCGGCGCAGATCGAAGAAGACACCGACGCCCTCACCATCGGACGGCGCATCCGGCAGCTGCGCGCATCCCGCGGGATGACCCTGGAGGCGCTCGCCGCAGCGGTCGACCGCGCGCCCAGCCAGCTGTCGATGATCGAGACCGGCAAGCGCGAACCGAAGCTGACGCTGCTGCAGGCGATCGCCCGCGCGCTGGGCACGACCATCGACGCGCTGCTCGAGGGCGAACCGCTCGACGAGCGCAGCGCGCTCGAGATCTCGCTGGAGCGGGCGATGAAGGGGCACACGTTCCAGGCCCTCGGGATCGAGCCGTTCCGGATCGCCAAGAGCGTCCCGACTGACGCGCTGAAGGCGCTGCTCGCCCTGCACGGCGAAATCGACCGCCTGCGCGACGAGCGGGCGGCGACCCCGGAGGAGGCCCGTCGCGCGAACGTCGAGCTGCGGCATCTCATGCGGCGGCAGGACAACCATTTCGCCGAGCTCGAGGCGAAGGCGGCCGAGATCCTCGCGGCCGTGAAGCACCCGGGCGGCCCGCTCACCCAGCGCACGGCATCCGAGATCGCCGCGCATCTCGGGTTCACGCTGCACTACGCATCCGATCTTCCGCAGACGACGCGCAGCGTCGCCGACCTCGCGAACGGCCGGCTGTATCTGTCCGGCCAGGTGCAGGCCAAAGGGGATGCCCGTACCGCGGTGCTGCAGGCGCTGTCGAGCCGTATCCTCGGGCACGCCGAACCCCGCAGCTATGCGGAGTTCCTGCGGCAGCGGGTGGAGACGAACTACCTGACCGGGGCGCTGCTGATCCCCGAGGCGCACGTCGTACCGGCGCTGCGGGAGGCGAAGGCCCGCAGGGAGATCTCGATCGAGGACCTGCGGGATGCCTATTCGGTGTCCTATGAGACCGCGGCGCACCGGTTCACGAACCTTGCGACGCGGCACCTCGACATTCCCGTGCACTTCCTCAAGGTGCACGAATCCGGCACGATCACGAAGGCGTACGAGAACGACGACGTGAACTTCCCGACCGACCGGCTCGGCGCGATCGAGGGGCAGATGTGCTGTCGGCGGTGGACGAGTCGGGTCGTGTTCGACGAGGACGACCGGTTCAACCCTTACTACCAGTACACCGACACGGGAAACGGGACATACTGGTGCACGGCCAGGGTCGAGGCGTCCAGTGAGGGGCTGCACTCCGTGAGCGTCGGCGTGCGCTTCGACGACACGAAGTGGTTCGTCGGGCGGGACACCCCGCACCGCGGCGTATCGAAGCACGCGGTCGAGGTGTGCTGCCGCCGCGCGCCGGCCGAGCTCGAGCTGCGATGGCGTGAGCAGTCCTGGCCGAACGTGAAGACTCCGCGGACGCTGCTCGCGACGCTGCCGACCGGGGCGTTCCCCGGCGTCGACACGACGGACGTGTACGAGTTCCTCGAGGCGCACGCCCCTCGGTAGCCTTGCGGTGATGGTGCTCGACGGAGGGGACGAGATGTCGGATGAAGCGGCGACGCCGTCGGAGGATCACCCATGGCGGGCGGAGATGCGTTCGCTCCTCAGCGGTGTCGACCTCGTCGTGCTCTCGCTCGCGATCGTCGCCGGCGTGTGGGGCGTGTTCGCCACGTTGGCGGATGCGTCCGGAGACGACTTCGGCGGCAACCTCGCCGTCATCGCCCCCGGCCTGTATGCCGGCTGGTGCATGCTCGAGATGGCGTGGAAGCGCGCGCCCTCCATCGGCCACGTTCTCATGCGAATGCTCACCGCGTGCTTCGTCGCTCCGGCGTTCGTCGCGATCCCGATCGGCATCGTCCAGGCGATCGTCGTCGCCTTCCCCGCCGTGCGGCAGACGATCGCCGAATCCGGAGCGCAGAACGGCGGCTTCCACTACTGGTGGAGCGAGGGCGTCGTCGCGCAGCTGTTCCTCGTGCCGATGGCCGGCTACGTGATCGGCATGTGCATCCCACTGGGCGTGGTGCTGATCATCGTGATGCCCGTGCTCTCGATCCGCGCGCCGAAGATCGCCGCGGCCGGTTCCCACCTCGAGCGCGTCGATGGACCTGCCCGCCCGTCGGCGACGGCCTTCGTGTTCGTCGGCCTCGGCGCCACGACACTCGGGATCGTGCTGTGGGTGTTCGGCGACGGCGGCAGCATCCTGGAGTTCCCTGAGGGAGTGGCAGACTCCGTGGCGGCGTTGTCGTACGGCGACTTCTCGATGGAGGTCCTCTGGCCGCTGGGCGTCGTGCTCGTCGCCGGCGGGGTCCTCAGCATGATCTGCGGCTGCATACCGGTGATCGTCGCGCGTGGTCGTTCCGCGGACTCGTAGCCGCCTCGGGCGACGGGCTGAGCCTCGGGCTACGCGCGCGGAGCGGCCGTGCTGTCGCGGACGATGAGCTGCGGGCTCAACTGCACGCGGTGGACAGGCCGATCGATGCTGCCCATCCGGTGCAGCAGCAGGTCCACCGCGCTGCGCCCCACGGAAGCGCGCGGCGGGCTCACGGCGGTCAGCGCCGGCGTGAACAGCTGAGCGACCTCGTCGTCGTACGCGATGATCGACAGGTCATCGGGGACCGAGATCCCGCGGTTCAGCGCGAGATCGACGACAGCCATCGCTTCGGGGTCGGAGTGCACGAGGAGTCCGGTGATCCCGGCATCCATCATCGAATCCAGCGCGATGTTGACCTCGGAGGTGAAGTCGACACTCGCGCGATCCGGCAGGATCGTCGCCGCGTTGCGCGCCGGCTCGAGCTGCAGGTCCTCGACAGCCTGGTGCCAGCCCGCAGCGATCTTGCGAGAGGTCGGCGAATTGCGCGACAGCACGAGTCCGACGCGCCGATGGCCGAGGGCGGCCAGGTGCCTCGCGGCCAGCATCGCGCCCAGCCCGTGGTCGGTCACCACGGACTCGACCGGTGCCCCGTCGGGGGAGACCATCTCGCGTTCGACGAAGACGGTCGGGATGCCGGACTCGTGCAGCCAGCGCACGACATCCTGCGCGTGCGGGGTGTCCGTGTTCGGCGCGACGATGAGGCCGGAGATGTCCTCGCTGGCGACGAGCCGCTCCAGGACGGGGCGTTCGTCCTGCAGTTCGTACGACGCTCCGCGCAGCACGACCTTCAGGCCGCGTGCGCGGGCCTCGGCCTCCATGCCGCGGACGACACCGGGCCAGTAGTAGTTCAGGGACGGGACGAGCACTGCGATCGTGCGCTGCTCCGGCGGGCTCGCCGCTTCGGATGCGGCAGCCGCCGCGGCCGCCGCGCCCTTGGACGGCACAGCCCCGCCGTGCACGCGCACGAGCACGCCATCGCGCTCCATCTGCGCCAGGTCGCGGCGCAGCGTCACCGGGGTCACGCCGAGGTCGTCGACCAGTTGCGAGATACGCACGGCCCCGTCGCGCGCGAGTGCGTCGATCACGTGCTCGCGGCGCTTCGCCGCCAGCAGTGCGTGCGCGTTGTCGTCGGTCATGCTTCCTCGCCTCTCCCACGTTCTTTCTACCGTCATCGGCGTCCCACGCGGGGAATTCCGGTGTCGCGAGCCTTAAGCGATCATAACCGAACATAACGAAACGAGAAACATCTTGTTCTGAACGAAAAAGATTGCTAATCTCCGAAAGCGGTCATGAACCCGACGTGACCGCCCGCATTTCAAAGGAGAGATCCGTGCCCGAATGGACCCGCGCCGACTGGCTGACGTACGCCGATCGCCTCCTCGCAGGAGCGCGCGTCCAGGCATCCGAGAACTTCGCCCGCATCACCCCGCCCGGTGCCTCCGGCGGCTACGGTCGTGACGTCGACGGGCTGGAGGGGTTCGCCCGTACGTTCCTGCTCGCCGGCTTCCGCATCGCCGGAGCACGCGGCGAGGGCGTCGACCAGCTCATCGAGGACTACTCACGAGGCATCGCCGCCGGCGTCGATCCCGCAGCTCCCGACCGCTGGGTGCGTCTCGACGAGCACGCGCAGGCGAAGGTCGAAGCCGCCTCCATCGCACTCATCCTCGACATGACCCGCCCGTGGATCTGGGATCGGCTCGACGCCGTCACGCAGCAGCGCGTCGTCGACTACCTCGCGCCGGTGGTCGGCGACGACACCTACCCGCAGACGAACTGGGTCTGGTTCCGCCTCGTGGTCCAGACCTTCCTCCGGTCGGTCGGCGGACCATGGTCGCAGGACGACATCGAAGCCGACCTGGCCAGGCACGACTCGTTCGTCCGGCAGGGCGGGTGGTTGTCCGATGGCGACGAGCGCTCGTACGACCACTACGTCGGCTGGGCGCTGCACCTCTATCCGATCCTCTGGTCGCGCATGCAGGGAGCGGCCGACCTCGCGAACGGCCGCACGACGGCGGACATCGCGCGCCTCGACGAGTACCTGCAGGATGCCGTGGCACTCGTCGGCCGAGACGGAGCACCGCTCATCCAGGGTCGCAGCCTCGTCTACCGCTTCGCGGCGGCGGCTCCGTTCTGGGCAGGCGTCTTCGCCGAGGTGCCGTCGGTCCCGCTCGGACAACTGCGCCGCGCAGCATCCGGCATCGTGTCGCACTTCGCCGACCACGGCGTCCCGAACTCCGACGACCTGCTCGACCTCGGCTGGCACGACGAGTGGCGCCGGCTCGCGCAGAACTACTCCGGCACCGGTTCGCCCTACTGGGCCGCCAAGGGGATGCTCGGGATCGCGCTCCCGGACGACCACCCCGTGTGGGCTGCCGAATCCGTTCCGCTGCCGGGGGAGACGGCCGACGTGCTCCGCACCGTCGAGAGCCCCGGCTGGGTCATCTCGGCCACGCACGACGACGGCATCGTGCGCGTCATCAACCACGGCACCGACCACGCGAACCCCGGCGACCTCGTCGGAGATTCGCCGCTGTACGCGCGGATCGGCTACTCCACGGCCGCGAGCCCGCTGCTGAACGGCGACGCCTGGCAGGAGCCGCTCGAACAGTCCGTCGCCCTCCTCCACGCCGACGGCCGCGCGACGAACCGAGCGGGCATGGACCTCCTCGGCATCCGTCGAGACGTCGACGCCGGCATCGCCGGATCCACGGCCCGCGCGCACTGGATCGCGCCGGACGCGGTGCAGGTGCGCCACGGCTCCGGCATCACCGGTGAGGTCACCGTCGCCGGCTCCGTCACGACCTACTCGATCGTCCGCGGCGCGTGGGAGGTGCGCCTCGTGCGCATCAACTCCCTCGAGCAGGGCGTCGAGCCCGCCGCGCTGCGCATCGGCGGCTGGGCGATGGCCGCGGACGCCGTGGCGATCGATGCTGCCGGCGCCACCGCGTGGGCCAGCGCGCGGGGCCGGGTCAGCACGATCGTCGCCCTCACGCCTGGTGGAGCGCCGAGCGTCGCAGAGCGGTTCGAGGCCAGCCCGCTGGGCCCCGTGGCCGCGGTCCCCGTGTTCACCTACGAACCAGTCGTCGGCACCTGGATCGCCGTCGCTGTCGGACTCGCCGGCGACGCCTCGAACTCCGGGGCGCCGGCCGTCACGGTCGACGGCGATGTCGTCGCGGTGACATGGACCGACGGCATCCGCACCTCCGCAGACCTGACGACGAAGAACTGACAGATCACCGGGCGGCCCGACCGTCCGGAACCCGACCCATTCCTGGGCCAACGCAATCGCAAAGGAGCAGCATCCCATGAACCGCAAGATCCTCGCCGCCGGCAGCATCGCAGCTGTCGCGGCTCTCGCACTGGCCGGCTGCAGCAGCAGCGGAGACTCCGGCGAAGCCGCCGATCCGGACGCGCCGGTCACGCTGAGCGTCTCCGCCTGGAGCATCGAGACGACGCCCGAGTTCCAGCTGCTCGCCGACGAGTTCGCCAAGACGCACGAGAACGTCAAGATCGAGCTCAAGGAGTACGACCCTGCCGAGTACAACACGCTCGTGACGGCCGACCTCGCCGCCGGCTCCGGACCGGACATCATCACGCAGAAGGAGGTCAAGTACGTCACCACCTTCCAGGAGGGCGGCCAGCTGCTCGACGTCTCCGACGTGGCGCTGCCCGAGGGCATCGGGGGAGCGAGCTCCTACGAGGTCGACGGCACCGCGTACGCCGTGCCATACCGCCAGGACTCGTGGGTGCTCTTCTACAACAAGGCGCTGTTCGACGCCGCCGGTGTCGAATACCCTGACGGATCGTGGACGTGGGACGACTACGCCACCGCCGCCGAAGCGCTGACCACGGATGCCTCCCAGGGTGCCTACCTGCACAACTGGCAGTCCACGGTGCAGGGCTTCGCGAACGCGCAGACCGGCACCGACATCCTCGAGGGCGACTTCAGCAACCTCAAGGACTACTACGACAACACGCTGGCGCTGCAGGATGCCGGAGCGCAGGTCGACTTCAACACCGCCAAGGCCAACCAGCTGACCTACCAGGGCGAGTTCGGCACGCAGAAGGCCGCCATGCTGCTCATGGGCACGTGGTACACCGCGACCCTGATCGCGCAGCAGGCTTCCGGCGAGGCGAACGAATTCGAGTGGGGCATCGCTCCGGTTCCGCAGCTGGACGCCTCGACCGCCGGCACCGACAACACCCCGGTGACCTTCGGCGACCCGACCGGCTTCGGCATCAACGCGAACATCGATGAGGCCAAGGCGGACGCCGCCAAGGCGTTCCTGGAGTTCGCCGCGTCCGAGGAGGCCGCGCAGCTGCTCGCCGGCATCGGAATCACGCCGGCGCTGACGAACGACGCGATCGCCGAGACCTACTTCGGTGTCGAGGGCGCGCCCGTCGACGAGCTGTCCGCGTTCTCGTGGGCGACGCACGAGACGCTGCCGGAGAACCCGACCTCGAGCAAGACCGCGGCGATCCAGGGCATCCTCGGCGATCTGCACACCGCGGTGATGTCCGGGGCCGAGCCGATCGACGCTGCGATCACGACCGCCGAGGAGCGCGTCGCGAACGAGGTCGGACTCGACTGATCGATCGGGGGCGGCACGCGCGACGGGCCGCCCCCGACTCCTCCCGCTCGTATCCAGGAGATGACATGACCACGACAGATGCCCCCGAGGCGCCGGCGCCGAAGCTGAAGCGCCGCCGCTCGGCGCTGCGCCGCCGCAATGCGCTGATCGGCTGGAGCTTCATCCTGCCGAACTTCGCCGGGTTCGGGTTCTTGACCCTGCTGCCCGTGCTGATCCTGTTCTATATGGCGTTCACGAACTGGAACGTGTTCGGCAAGGCCGACTGGGTCGGCTTCGCGAACTTCCAGCGCCTGATGGGCGACGGCAGCTTCCACATCGCCTTCTGGAACACCATCTACTATTCGGCGCTGCACATCCCGCTGACCATCGTGGTGTCGCTCGGGCTGGCGCTGCTGCTGAACAACAAGCTGCGCGGTGTCGCGTTCTTCCGCACCGCGGCGTTCTTCCCGTACATCACCTCGATCGTCGCGATCGCCGTCGTATGGAACCTGCTCTTCAGCCCGGACTACGGGCCGATCAACGAGATCCTCCGGGCCATTGGCATCCAGAACCCGCCGGGGTGGCTGACTTCACCGGAGTGGGCGATGCCCGCGGTCGTGATCGTGTCGACCTGGCGCGACATGGGCTACTACATGATCCTGTTCCTCGCCGGACTCCAGACCGTCCCGCGCGAGCTGCACGAGGCCGCGCGCGTCGACGGCGCGAGCGTGTGGCAGCGGTTCGTCAACGTCACTCTGCCGTGCCTGCGGCCGACGATGTTCTTCGTCACCGTCATGCTGACGATCAACTCGTTCAAGATCTTCGACCTCATCCTCGTGATGACCGACGGCGGGCCGGGGCAGGCGACGCTGGTGCTGTCGCAGTTCATCTACAAGAAGGGCTTCGAGGAGTCGCAGTTCGGGTACGCGTCCGCCGCCGCCGTCGCACTGTTCTTCCTCTGCATCCTCGTCACCATCGGCCAGTTCCTGTGGAACAAGAAGCGGAGCGCATGATGACTCAGACCGAACTCCTGGTGACCGGTCGCCGACCGCTGCGCAAACTGAGCGACCCGGCCCCGGCCCCATCGCGCCGCGTCGGCCAGTCCTCCGGCCGTCGCCGTGTCGGCCGCATCCTCGGCTATCTCGCGCTCGCCGCCTTCGCGATCGGCCTGCTCCTGCCGTTCTTCTGGATGGTGATGAGCTCGCTGAAGACCGCGAACGAGGTCTTCTCGGTCCCCGTGGTGTGGATCCCCGAGACCTTCGTCTGGCAGAACTACATCGACATCTGGACCAAGGCCGACATGCTCACATGGATCCGCAACACGCTGGTCCTGGCCGTCTCGGTGACCTTCCTGCAGGTGCTGACCGGATCGTTCGCGGCGTACGGATTCGCGCGGATGCGCTTCGCCGGCCGCGACATCCTGTTCCTCATCTACGTGGGTACCATCGCCGTGCCGTGGCAGTCGTACATGATCCCGCAGTTCATCCTGCTGTCCAACCTCAAGGTCTCGAACACGCTGTGGGCGATCATCCTGCTGCAGGCGTTCGGCGCGTTCGGGGTGTTCCTCATGAAGCAGTACTACGAGACGATCCCCGAGGAGCTGAGCGAGGCCGCTCGCCTCGACGGCCTGAGCGAATACGGAATCTGGCGCCGCATCATGCTCCCGCTTTCGATCCCCGCCATCGCGAGCCTGTCGCTGCTCACCTTCGTGAACACCTGGAACGACTACCTCGGGCCGCTGATCTACCTGCGCAACCCGGATCTGTGGACCATCCAGCTCGGGCTCAAGAGCTTCGTGAGCAACCTGTTCGACACGAACTACGCGCTGCTGTTCGCCGGGCTGACGATCTCGGTGATCCCGATCGCCGTGATCTTCCTGCTGGGGCAGAAGTACTTCGTCGAGGGCATCGCCACCAGCGGGATGAAGGGCTGACCATGAAGCGCGTCTCGCACAGCACCTGGACGGCGATCCTCGGGGTCGTCTACCTCGGGCTCATGGTGAACTTCCTCGTCCTCGTGGCGGCGGCACCGCTGGTCGTGCTGCTCATCACCACCGACCCTGCGCACTCCTGGCCGCTGCTCGCACTGGCCGCTCCGCTGGCGGCGCCGGCGCTGACCGGTGCCTTCACGGCCTTCCGCGAGAACGCCGTCGGCGAGACGCAGGTCGTCCGCGCGTTCTGGCGCGGCTGGAAGGCGACATGGCGCAAGGCGATGCTGCTCGGCCTCGCCGGCACCGCGCTGATCGTGGTCCTCCTCGTCGATGTCCGAGCGGTCGCGGACACCCCGGCATCCGTCGTGGTCGTGCCCGTCCTCGCGATCCTGACCCTCGTGACGCTCTCCACCGCGCTGGTCGGGCTCGGTGCGCTCGCCGAGGTGCCGTCCGCCCGGATGCGCGATGCCGTCAAGGCGGCGCTGTACCTCGGCATCCGGCGCTGGTACCTGACGGCGCTGTCCTTCGCCGTGCTCGCCGTCCAGGTGGGGCTGTTCACGACCATGCCTGCCATCGCCATCGGGCTCACGGCCGCGCCCGCGCTCTACGTCGCGTGGGCCAACAGCCGGTACACGCTGCGCCCCGTGCTCGAGGTCGCCGAGGTGCGCGCGTGAGCGGTGTCGTGCGCACCGCGATGAGTCCGGACGTGTTCGACCTGCTCTTCGACGAACCGCGAATGCGGAGGCTGCGGTCGCTCTCGACCGCCCCGTCGCTCGTGCTCGGCGACGGACCGATCGGCGACACGGAGATCCTGCTGACGTCCTGGGGCGCGCCTCGGCTGGATGCCGGGGTCCTCGACCGGATGCCCGAGCTGCGCGCCGTCGTTCATGCCGCCGGGAGCGTTCAGGACCTGGTGTCCGAGGAGCTCTGGGACCGGGGGATCGTCGTCGCCTCCGCCGCAGACGCCAACGCCGTGCCGGTGGCCGAGTTCGCTTTCGCATCGATCGTGCTCGCCTTCAAGCGCGCGTTCGCCCACGTCCGCAATCAGGAGCGCGAGTCGCTCGGCTGGGGCGACCTCGTCACCTCGCCGGCGTACGGCAGCCTCGGCCGCACCGTCGGAATCGTCGGCTTCTCGCGGATCGGGCGCCGCGTCGTCCCGATGCTGCGCGGGATGGCGGGTGTCACGGTGCTCGTCGCCGATCCGGTCGTCGACCCGCGGGCGGTCGCCGCGGCCGGGGGCGACCTCGTCCCGCTGGACGAGCTGCTGCGCCGATCCGATGTGCTGTCCCTGCACGCGCCGGCGCTTCCCGAGACCCGGCACATGATCGGCCGTGCTGAGCTCGCCGCCCTGCGCGACGGGGCGACGGTGATCAACACCGCACGAGGATCGCTGATCGATCACGACGCGCTGTTCGAGGCGTGCGCCTCAGGGCGGATCGATGCCGTCCTGGATGTGACGGACCCCGACCCGTTGCCGGTGGATGCGCCGCTGCGGCACCTGCCGAACGTCGCGCTCACGCCCCACATCGCGGGATCCATGGGTACCGATGTGCGCCGTCTCGCGGACTCCGCGCTGGAGGACGTCGCGGCGCTGCTCGCGGGTGCGACGCCGGCGGACACGATCACGCGGCGCGACATGCAGGTCAGCGCGTAGCCGCCTCTCGTCGTCCTCGCTCGACGTGAGCGCCGTCACCGCGCGGTCTGCAGCGCCGCCCACAGTTCGGCTCTGGCCGGGAACGTCGACAGATCCGTGCCGAGCAACGCCGACGCCTGCGCGATCCGAGTCCGCAGCGTGTGCCGATGGATGCCGAGCGCCGCCGCCGCCTGCTCGAAACGCGCGTCGTGCTCGAGCCAGACGCGCAGCGCTTCCTGCAGACCGTCGTGGGCGCGCAGCGGCGCCAGCCGCGACTCGGCGACCAGCCGCGCCTCGTCGGTCGCGAACGCCGACAGGATGCTCGACGTGATCGTGTCGGCGTATCGAACGGCACCGGGTCCGCCGTGGCGCAGCGCCGCGATCGCCTGGGTGTGCGCCCGGGAGAACGCCGCGTAGCCATCCGGCTCGGACACCCCGATCCGCAGGCCGAACCGCTCGGCGATCTCATCGAACAGGCCGGCATCGACGGCGGACACGCACATCACGACGCCGTCCTCCGATGAGGCGGCGAACACCGCGGTGCCGGAATCGGTCCGCTGCCGCTCCCACCATTCCTCGAGCGCCTCGACCGGGGCATCCGCATCAGCGACACCGACGACCATCGGGGCGTGCGGCAGCGAACCGAGCACCCGACGCGCGAGGGTCGGGTCGTCCAGCATCAGGGAAGCCAGCACCTGCGACCGCAGGCGCCTGCGGCTGCGCGCGAACTGCTCGTTCTGCTCCAGGGCGAGGCCGGCCATCGCGATCACCGATGTGACCACGGCGCGGGCCTCGGCATCCAGCGACGCCGTCGCGATCGCGATGACTCCGCGCAGGTGGCCGCTGCGCCCCAGGGTGAAGAGCGTGTAGGCCTCGGTGCCCAGCGTCAGCGACTGCCCTGCCTGCCCGCCGCGGGCGATCAGATCCGTCGCCCTGGCGGCGAGAGCCTCGGCATCCTGCGGGGCGAGCCGGTCCTGCGGGTGCTCGTGCACGAGCACGCCGGCGGCATCGAACATGCCCACCCAGCGGCCCAGACGCCTGGCGAGTTCTGCCAGGGTCGCGAACAGACCTCTGGGGCGCAGCGCCGCGACGGCCAGGGCGCGCTGGGTGTCCAGCGCCCAGGTCCGGCGGGCGTAGGCCTGGGCGGCGATCGCCTCGGAGTGCGCGCGCGCCACCGCGATGAACGGGGTGTCGTAGGGGACCTCGAACAGTGGCATCCATACGCTCCGACAGGCTGCGATCAGTTCGTCGGGGATGCCGGACCGATGCACCTCCGTGCCGAATCCGAGCCCGACGACGCCCCGTTCGTGCAGGCGCCTGACGTACGCGCGGATGCCGTCGTCGTCGTCGAACTGCGCGCCGGTGGTCAGCAGTGCGAGTTCATCCGCGAGGAACGGCGTCGGATCGACGAGGTCGGACGAGTGCACCCAGCGCAGCGGCAGATCGAGGGCATCGTCGGGCAGCATCCGCTCGTCGGACACCAGGCGCAGCCCGAGGTCGGTGCGGTGCAGCAGCGCGCGCAGCGTCGGTTCGTCCACCTCTCCACCCTCCTCGCCCTTGTACGGAAGGGCGAATGCTTCAGGCAGATTATACGTTCGGGCGAGTGCGGCCGTCGGCCGACGAGGCCTACGCTCGCCGCATGGCACTTCTCGACACCGCACCTGTCGCCCTTCCCCTCGGCGGCCCCGACCTCCCGCAGGAGCGCCGCCTGGTCACAGAGCTCCCCGGCCCTCGTTCGGCCGAGCTGCTGGCGCGCAAGGCGGATGCCGTGCCGTCCGGCGTCGGCCACACCATCCCGGTGGCCGCCGTCGCCGCGGGCGGTGGCGTGGTCGTCGACGCCGACGGGAACTCGCTCATCGACCTCGGCAGCGGCATCGCCGTCACGACGGTCGGCAACGCGCATCCCAAGATCGCCGCGGCCGTCGCCGCGCAGGCCGCGCAGTTCACGCACACGTGCTTCATGATCTCGCCGTACGAGTCGTACGTCGCGGTCGCCGAGGCGCTCAACCGGCTCACCCCCGGCGACTTCGCGAAGAAGAGCGCGCTGTTCAACTCGGGTGCCGAGGCCGTCGAGAACGCGATCAAGATCGCCCGCAAGCACACCGGCCGCCAGGCCGTCGTGGCCTTCGACCACGGCTACCACGGCCGCACCAACCTCACCATGGCGCTGACCGCCAAGGCGATGCCGTACAAGAGCGGCTTCGGTCCGTTCGCCCCTGAGGTCTACCGCGCCACCGCGTCGTACCCCTTCCGCGACGGTCTCTCGGGTGCGGATGCCGCATCCCGCGCGATCCTTCAGCTCGAGAAGCAGATCGGCGCCGACAACCTCGCCGCCGTCATCATCGAGCCGATCCAGGGCGAGGGCGGCTTCATCGTCCCCGCCGACGGGTTCCTCCCCGCGATCGTCGACTGGTGCCGCGCGAACGGTGTCGTCTTCATCGCCGATGAGGTGCAGACCGGCTTCGCGCGCACCGGCGCGATGTTCGCGAGCGAGCTGTTCGGCATCGAGCCCGACCTGATCACCACGGCCAAGGGCATCGCCGGCGGGCTTCCGCTCGCGGCGGTGACGGGGCGCGCCGAGATCATGGACGCCTCGCATGCCGGCGGCCTCGGCGGCACGTACGGCGGCAACCCGATCGCGTGCGCCGCGGCGCTCGCCGCGATCGACATCTTCGAGAACGACGGGGTGATCGAGCGCGCCCGCGAGATCGGCGACGTCCTGAAGACCCGCCTCGCCGAGATCCAGCGGCGCGACGCCCGCATCGGCGACATCCGCGGACACGGCGCGATGATCGCCGCCGAGTTCATCGACCCTGAGACCAAGGCTCCGGATGCCGCGCTCACCGCGGCCGTGGCCAAGGCCGCGATCGCGAAGGGCGTCATCGTCCTCACCTGCGGCACGTACGGCAACGTGATCCGTTTCCTCCCGCCGCTTGCGATCGGCGACGACCTGCTGAACGAGGGCCTCGACGTCATCGCCGAGGCGCTGGCGGCGAACGTGACCGTCTCCTAGAACGTCCGGTCGCGGCTCGGATCGGGGGATTTCGAGCCGCGACCGGCGACTGCGTTCATGACGCAGACGTACCAGCCGCAGCATCCGAAGACGCAGCACCCACGCAACCAACGAAGGAGCAGCCCTCATGGCCGAGATCTCACGCGACGTCGTCGTCATCGGCGCCGGAGCCGCCGGACTCACGGCGGCCAACGACCTGCGCAAGGCCGGCCTGTCCGTCGCCGTCCTCGAGGCGCGCGATCGCGTCGGCGGGCGCCTGTGGACCGATGTGATCGACACCGCGATGCTGGAGATCGGCGGCCAGTGGGTCTCGCCCGACCAGGATGCGCTGATCGACACGATCGCCGAGCTGGGGCTCGAGACCTTCAGCCGCTACCGCGACGGCGACAGCGTCTATGTCGGCCCCGACGGTGCCGCGCGTCGCTTCACGGGCGAGATGTTCCCTGTGGCCCCCGAGACCGAGCGCGTCATCGCGGAGATCACCGAGCGCCTGGATGCCATGGTCGCCGAGATCGACCCCGACCGCCCCTGGGAGCACCCGAACGCGCAGGAGTGGGACGAGATCACCTGGGATGCCTGGCTGCGCGCGCAGACCGACGACGATGAAGCCGTCCGCAACCTCGCCTTCGCCACCGGGTCCGCGATGCTCACCAAACCCACGCACGCGTTCTCGCTGCTGCAGTCGCTGCTGATGGCGGCGTCCGCAGGCTCGTACTCGAACCTGGTCGACGCCGACTTCATCCTCGACAAGCGCGTCGTCGGAGGGCTCCAGCAGGTGCCGCTGCTGCTGGCCGAGCGTCTCAGCGACGACGTGCTGCTGAACCAGCCGGTGCGCGGCCTGGAATGGGGTGCGTCCGGTGTCGTGGCCACCACCGATGAGCACACGGTCCGTGCGCGGTTCGCGATCCTCGCGCACGCACCGATTCTGTACAACCGCATCTCGTTCGTCCCCCCGCTGCCTCGCCGACAGCACCAGATGCACCAGCACATCTCGATGGGCTTCGTCATCAAGGTGCACGCCGTCTACGACCGTCCGTTCTGGCGCGAGGACGGGCTCTCCGGCACGGCGTTCAGCCCGTACGAGCTGACGCACGAGGCATACGACAACACCAACCACGACGACGAAAGAGGCACCCTGGTCGGCTTCGTCTCCGACCGCAACGCCGACGACGTGTTCGAACTCAGCGCCGAGGAGCGCAAGGAGCGCATCCTCGAGTCGCTCTCGCACTACTACGGACCGGAGGCCAAGAACCCGGTCGTCTACTACGAGAGCGACTGGGGCAGCGAGGAGTGGACCCGCGGCGCCTACGCCGCCAGCTTCGACCTCGGCGGCCTGCACCGCTACGGTGCCGACCTGCGCACTGCGGTCGGCCCCATCCATTTCGCCTGCAGCGACCTGGCCGGCGCCGGATATCAGCACGTGGACGGCGCGATCCGCATGGGTCGCCTGGCGGCATCGAACATCGTCGACGCCAGCCGCGCCGCAGCGGTCGAGGTCGGCTGATGGCCGGCTCGATCGTCGTCGGCTACACCGCGACGGATGCCGGAGCGGATGCCGCGGCCCTCGGCGCTCGCCTCGCCCGCAGCCTCGGTGCACGTGTGCACCTGGTGATGGTGCTGCCCAGCGAAGGCACCCGCAGCGCCGCGGTTCCGCCCGAGCGTGCGTACGAGGACGTCCTGCGCGGACAGGCCAGGCAGTGGCTGTCGGATGCCGCGGCGACCCTGCCCTCCGACCTCACCCGCACCGGCCACGTGCGCTTCGCGGAGTCGTTCGCCGCCGGCCTCGTCGCCGCCGGCGAGGAGTTCGGCGCTCGGGCTGTCGTCGTCGGTGCCGCCGGCGGCGGACTGTTCGGGCGCCACCGTCTGGGCAGCGTCGCCTCCGAGCTGCTGCACTCGTCGACGATCCCTGTGGCGCTCGCACCCGCGGGGTTCGCCCAGCAGGACGACCACGTGATGCCTCGAGTGACGGCAGCCGTCGGCATCCGCCCCGGTGCGGACGCACTGCTGGACGAGGCGGCCTCCGTCGCGACCGATGCCGGAGTGCCGCTGCGGCTCGTGTCGCTCATGTCGTTCGATGTGCCCCCTGGGCTCGACACCGCGGTGATCCGCATCGTCCAGGACGGCCACGCGGAGTCCGTGCTCGAGAAGGCGGCCGCTGCCGTCCCCTCCGACGTCACGACCACGATCGAGCAGGCCGCCGGCGACAGCGTCGAGGATGCCGTCGCCCACCTGTCCTGGCTTCCCGGTGAGGTCATCCTGGTCGGCTCATCGCGGCTCGCGCAGCCACGGCGACTGTTCCTCGGCTCGACGGCGGCGAAGATGCTGCACGAGCTGCCCGTTCCGATGATCGTCGTACCGCGCACCCGCGCCGAAGCAGGAGACCGCTGATGACCAGCACCGATCGGGCGATGGGGCCCGAATCCACCGTCACGACAGGGATCTCGCAGAAGGGTCTCAGGGCCGGCGCCGTGGGAGTGATCGGTGCCGTCGTCATCGGCGTCTCCACGATCGCCCCCGCGTACACGCTCACCGCGTCGCTGGGCCCCACCGTCGCCGAGGTCGGCACGCAGGTGCCGGCCATCATCCTCGTCGGGTTCATCCCGATGCTGCTGACCGCGTTCGGCTACCGCGAGCTCAACCGCGCGATGCCGGACTCCGGCACCTCGTTCACCTGGGGCGTGCGGGCGTTCGGGCCGTGGATCGGCTGGATGACGGGCTGGGGGCTGATCGCCGCGACCGTCATCGTGCTGTCGAATCTCGCCGGCATCGCGGTGGAGTTCCTGTTCCTGCTGATCTCTCAGCTCAGCGGCAACGCCGCCATCGCGGACCTCGCCTTCAACCCGATCATCAACGTGGTCGTGTGCCTGCTGTTCATGCTCGGGGCGACGCTGGTGTCGTATCGCGACATGCAGACCACGCAGAAGTTCCAGTACGTCCTGGTGGGCTTCCAGGTCGCCGTGCTGGTCGTGTTCGCGGTGGTCGCGATCGTCAAGGCGGTGCAGGGCGACGCCCCGGATCCGACCGCGTTCTCGTGGTCGTGGTTCAACCCGCTCGAGGTGCCGACGTTCAGCGCCTTCGCGGCCGGACTCTCGCTGTCGATCTTCATCTTCTGGGGCTGGGACGTCGTGCTCACCATGAACGAGGAGACCAAGAACCCCGAGAAGACCCCTGGTCGGGCCGCCGTGGTCACGGTCCTCGTGGTCGTGAGCCTGTACCTGCTGATCTCGATCGGTCTCATGATGTTCGCGGGTGTCGGCACGGGCGAGCTGGGCCTGGCGAACGAGGGGATCTCGGCCAACGTGTTCTTCGCGCTCTCGGACCCCGTGCTCGGACCGCTTGCGTTCCTCGTCTCGCTCGCCGTGCTGTCCAGTTCGGCCGCATCCCTGCAGTCCACGGCCGTCGGGCCGGCCAGGACGCTGCTCGCCATGGGGCACTACGGCGCCCTGCCGAAGAAGTTCGCCCGCGTCAGCCCGCGGTTCTTCACCCCGGGCTACGCCACGATCGTCTCGGCTGTCGTCGCGAGCGTCTTCTACGCCGTCATGCGCCTGGTGAGCGAGAACGTGCTCACCGACACGATCCTGTCGCTGGGCATGATGATCTGCTTCTACTACGGCCTCACCGCGTTCGCGTGCGTGTGGTACTTCCGCAAGCAGTGGTTCGACTCGACGCACAGCTTCTTCTTCACGCTGCTGTTCCCGCTCGTGGGCGGAGCGATCCTCGCGGTGCTGTTCGTGACGACGCTGATCGACTCGATCGACCCCGGCTACGGCAGCGGTTCCAGCGTCGGCGGGATCGGCCTGGTGTTCGTGCTGGGCGTGAGCATCATCGGGGTCGGCATCGTGATCATGATCTGGAACGCCATTCGCCGACCCGCCTTCTTCCGCGGGGAGACGCTCGCGATGGACGCCCCGCCGAGCCTGCGCCGCCGCTGAACCGACTGACGAGCAACGAAAGAGAGATGATGATGACCGCTTCCCTCGCCCCGAACGAGCAGGCGCTGCTGGACAGCGTCCCCACCGGCCTCTACATCGGCGGGAAGTGGCAGGATGCCACGGGCTCGCGCACCTTCGATGTGCACGATCCGGCCACGAACGCCGTGATCCGTTCGATCGCCGATGCGACGCCGGAGGATGGCATCCGTGCCCTGGATGCGGCCGTCGCCGCTCAGGAGGCCTGGGCGGCGACCCCGCCGCGGACCCGCAGCGACATCCTGCGCCGCGCCTTCGACCTCGTGCAGGTGCACAAGGAGGATCTCGCGCTGCTCATGACCCTCGAGATGGGCAAGCCCTTGGCCGAGGCGCGGGGCGAGGTCGTCTACGGCGGCGAGTTCCTGCGATGGTTCAGCGAGGAGGCCGTCCGGATCTCCGGCCGCTACGGGATCAACCCCGAGGGCACCGGTCGCATGGTCGTGTCGCAGCGTCCTGTGGGCCCGTCGTTCTTCATCACACCGTGGAACTTCCCCTTCGCGATGGCGACGCGCAAGATCGCACCGGCGCTCGCCGCCGGCTGCACCGTCGTCATCAAGCCGCCGGCACTGACTCCGCTCACCACGATGTTCTTCACGAAGCTGCTCGAGGAGGCCGGACTCCCCGCCGGCGTCGTCAACGTCGTGCAGACCACGTCCTCGTCGAAGGTCTCGGCGCCGATCATCGCCGACCCGCGGCTGCGCAAGCTCTCCTTCACCGGGTCGACCGAGGTCGGCCGCAAGCTCATCGCCCAGGCCGCCGAGGGCGTGCTGCGGGTGTCGATGGAACTCGGCGGCAACGCGCCGTTCGTCATCTTCGAGGACGCCGATCTCGACAAAGCGGTCGACGGGGCGATGGCGGCGAAGTTCCGCAACATCGGTC
Organism: Microbacterium sp. M; assembly: GCF_045181065.1. GTDB lineage: Bacteria > Actinomycetota > Actinomycetes > Actinomycetales > Microbacteriaceae > Microbacterium. Next base: position 917,154 of record NZ_CP173721.1, read on the forward strand.
AGGCCTGCACGGCCGCGAACCGCTTCATCGTGCACTCGGCCGTCGCGGAGCAGTTCGCCGACCGGGTCGCCGAGCGCGTCAAGGCGATGAAGATCGGACGAGGCACCGAGGAGGGCGTCGCGATCGGCCCGCTCATCGACGAGGATGCCGTCGCCAAGGCATCCGAACTCGTCGGCGACGCCGTCTCCCGCGGGGCCCGTGTGCTCGCGGGCGGCAACGCGATCGAGGGCGCGGGGACCTTCTACGAGCCGACCGTGATCACGGATGTGGCCGCCGGCAGCGACATCCTCCGCGAGGAGATCTTCGGCCCTGTGCTGGCGATCGCGACCTTCGGCACCGAGGAGGAGGCCGTCCGCCTCGCCAACGACACCGAGTACGGGCTGGTCTCGTACGTGTTCACGGAGGATCTCGCGCGAGGGCACCGCATGATCGACGCGCTCGAGACAGGGATGATGGGGCTGAACGTCGGCGTGGTCTCGAACGCGGCCGCTCCGTTCGGCGGGGTCAAGCAGTCGGGTGTCGGCCGTGAGGGCGGCGCCGAGGGCATCCACGAGTACCTGTCCACGAAGTACACACTGATCCCGAACTGAACGCCCCGCAACGAGAGGACGCATCATGACCGAGTACGCCGTCATCAACCCGGCCACCGGCGAGACCGTCGCCGAGTACGACACCGCAACCGACGCGCAGATCGAGGATGCCGTGGCGCGCGCCGCGACGGCCGCGAAGACGTGGGGCGCGACGTCGCCGGCCGAACGCGCCGCCGTCATCCGTCGCATCGCCGAACTGCACCGCGAACGCCGTGACGAATTCGCCGCGATCATGGTGCGCGAGATGGGCAAGCCGATCGCCGCCGCGGTCGGCGAGGTCGATTTCGCCGCCGACATCATCGAGTTCTACGCCGACAACATCGAGCGCATCACGGCCGATCAGCCGCTGGAGATCCTGGGGGAGGGCACAGCTGTCATCCGCCGTGCCCCGCTGGGCGCGCTGCTGGGCATCATGCCGTGGAACTTCCCTGCGTATCAGGTGGCGCGCTTCGCCGCTCCGAATCTCGCGAACGGCAACACGATCATCCTCAAGCACGCACCGCAGTGCCCGGAGTCGGCTGCCTTCCTCGAGAAGATCTATGCGGATGCCGGGCTCCCCGGCGGCGGCTACGTCAACGTCTATGCCACGAACGAGCAGGCGGCGGAGATCATCGCGGACCCGCGTGTGCAGGGCGTCTCGATCACAGGATCGGAGCGCGCCGGCGCGGCCGTCGCCGAGGTAGCGGGCCGCAACCTGAAGAAGGTCGCGCTGGAGCTCGGCGGCTCTGATCCGTTCATCGTGCTCTCGGCGGACGATCTGGATGCTGTGGTGCAGGCGGCCGTCGATGCGCGCATCGACAACAACGGCCAGTCCTGCAACGGGGCCAAGCGGTTCATCGTCGTCGACGAGCATTACGACGAGTTCGCCGCGAAGTTCACGGCCAAGCTGGCCGCCATCTCGGCGGAGGACCCGACGCAGGAGGAGACGATCCTCGGGCCGCTGTCCTCCCTCGCGGCCGCGGAGCGTCTGCAGCAGCAGATCGACGCGGCCGTCGCGCAGGGCGCCACGCTGCTGACCGGCGGCACGAGGGACGGCGCGTTCTTCGCCCCGACGCTGCTGGCCGACGTGACGGATGAGATGGACGTGTACCGCGAGGAGCTGTTCGGGCCCGCCGGCGTCGTCTACCGCGTCGCCGACGAGGACGCCGCCGTCGCGCTCGCGAACGACACGTCGTTCGGGCTCGGCTCTTACGTCTTCACGACGGACGCCGAGCAGGCCGAACGCGTCGCGGACGCGATCGAGGCGGGCATGGTCTACGTCAACGTGGTGCTGGCGGACAGCCCGGAGCTGCCGTTCGGCGGTGTCAAGCGCAGCGGCACCTCGCGCGAGCTGGGTCTGCTCGCGGCAGACGAGTTCGTCAACAAGAAGCTCATCCGCGTCGCGTGAGGGGTGGCGCGCTCAGCGCCGCGCTACCGTTGAGGCGGGCCCATGCCCGCCGGAAGGAGCGCTGTGAAGACTGAGCGCGTCACTCGCACGCAGGCCGTGGTCGATGGGCTGCTGGACGAGATCATCGCGGGCCGGCTGGTCGCGGGGGAGCCGCTGCCGCCGGAGGGGGATCTCGCCGACAATCTGGGCGTGTCCCGGCTGACGCTTCGCGAAGGCGTGCGCCTGCTGCAGGCGCAGGGCGTCATCGTGCCCGTCCCCGGCAGTCGTCACCGCATCGCACCCGTCGACGAGTGGACCGGGCTGGAAGCGGTCGTCCGCCATTCGCGCAGCGGGGGAGCGCGTCGTCGTGCGGCGCTCGATCTGCTCGACATGCGGGTGATGTTCGAGACCGGGGCCGCTGAACTCGCCGCGCCGCGCAGTACCGAGGAGCACATCCGCGCCCTCGAGGAGGCACTCGAGAGGATGAGGTCGGCGCATGCCAATGGCGATGTCCCCGGCTTCGTCGACGCCGACCTCTCCTTCCACGACGTGATCTTCCAGGCGGCGGACAACCGCATCCTCGTGGCGTCGGTCCGTCCTCTCACGGCGATGCTGCAGGAGTCCCGCAGCGAGACCAGTGCGGTGTTCGAGATCCGAGAGCACGCTCTCGTCGAGCACGATGCGGTGCTCGGAGCGATGCGCACCAAGTCGGCTGAGGCGGCGCGTGAGGCGATGGCGAGCCACATGCGTCAGACCCGAGAGGACCTCCTGCACTACGTCCAGGGGGCCTGACCTCTCTCGCGAGTGGTTTGCATGCGCGAAGATCGAGGCGTATGGTCGTTATCTGATATCGGATAGCCCCCGAACGAAGGAGTTCCCGTGCACATCGACGCGCTGCTCGCGCCTCTGCCTGCCCCGGTCGCGATCGATGCCGCGGATGTCGCGGACGCGCGCGATCCCCGGGACGTGCTCGTGGTGCTGGATGACGATCCCACCGGCACGCAATCGGTCGCGCACCTCCCGGTGCTCACCCGCTGGGAGCGCGAAGACCTCGACGGCGCCTTCGCGACGGGTGCGGCCGCCGTGTACGTGCTGACCAACACGCGCTCGCTCGACGAGGACACGGCCGCCGGCCGCAACCGCGAGATCGTCGCGGTCGCCCTCGCCGCCGCCGAGGCCGCGGGTCGCCACGTGACATTCGTCTCCCGCAGCGACTCGACGCTGCGCGGGCACTTCCCGCTCGAGACCGACGTGCTCTCGGCTGAGATCGCCGCGCACGGCGGGAAGACGCCTGAACTCACTCTCCTCGTCCCTGCCTTCCCCGAGGCGGGGCGCATCACGGTCGACTCGGTGCACTACTGGGCCGTCGACGGCGAGGCGACTCCGGTCGGCGAGACACCGTTCGCAAAGG